>NZ_DGMR01000038.1:22516-244619 GCF_002388495.1 Thalassospira sp. UBA4513 | reverse complement strand
GACAGCATGGCACGACGCGTTAGGCGGAAAGTACCAGACTTCATTTTTGTCCCCCTGCGGATTTATTGCCGTTATGCGAAACTCAACCTTTTGCATAGATTGTGGGCAGATTGTATACGCGATCACAAAAGAGGCAAAGCACCTTCTGTCCAAATGGTCAGTTTTCCACTCTTTGGTGTAAGTATTTGGGAATGCACGGGGTTTGGGGTGAATTAACGCGTGCAAATGGCAGGTTTCTGCGCAGCCAAAAGGTGATCGGTGGATATTCCGGTGCCGATTGGTGCTGTTTCGCGCAGGCCCGATACCCGAGTCCGGGCTGTATCAACCGTATTTGTGACCATGCGGTAGCAGGGGCAAAATCTTCCGGTTTTTCGGGCATAGCGGTTAAGATTGTCTAAACAGGTGACGCACTTTCTAACACAATGCGAATCCTTGAAAAATTTCGGAGTCGGTTAACTCTTTCATTAACTATTTCGGTTGATGCTTTCATCAAGATTTCAAGGGGGAACCTAGAAGGCATCATGACAAAAAAGACATCTTTACCACTTGATCAGGTGATGGTTGGCGATTGCATCGAGCTGATGAACAGCCTGCCGGAAAAATCCGTCGATCTGATTTTTGCCGATCCGCCCTATAACCTTCAGCTTGGTGGCGATCTTCTGCGCCCGAACAATTCCAAGGTCGACGCTGTTGACGATCATTGGGATCAGTTCGACAGCTTCCGTCACTATGACGAGTTCACCCGTGACTGGCTGACGGCGGCGCGCCGCGTGCTTAAGGACACCGGTGCGATCTGGGTGATCGGTTCGTATCACAACATTTATCGTGTTGGTAACATGCTCCAGGATATCGGGTATTGGATCCTCAATGATATCGTCTGGCGCAAAACCAACCCGATGCCGAACTTCCGCGGCAAGCGTTTCTGCAACGCGCACGAGACCCTTTTGTGGTGTTCCAAAAGCGAAGAGCAAAAGGCCATCACCTTTAACTACGAAGCGATGAAGCAGCTCAATGAAGGCCTGCAGATGCGCTCTGACTGGTTGATGCCGATTTGCTCTGGCTCGGAACGTCTTAAGGACGACAAGGGCAAGAAGGTCCATCCGACCCAGAAGCCCGAAGCATTGCTTCAGCGTGTTCTGATGGCGACCACCCGTCAGGGTGATGTGGTGCTTGATCCGTTCTTTGGCACCGGCACCACTGGTGCAGCCGCACGTCGTTTGGGCCGTCACTTCATCGGTCTGGAACGCGAAGAAAGCTATGCCGAGGCCGCGCGCGAACGCATTTCCAAGGTTCAGATGCTGGATGGCGACAGCCTTGAGCTGACCGAGTCGAAGCGTTCCCTGCCGCGTATCCCGTTTGGTGCGGTGATCGAACGTGGCCTGCTTTCGCCGGGCGACAAGATCTATGACAACCGGGGCAATGTTGCCGCCATGGTGCGTGCTGACGGCTCGATCAGTCATAAGGACAATGCCGGTTCGATCCACCAGATCGGTGCCCACGTTCAGGGCGCACAGGCTTGTAATGGTTGGACTTATTGGCATTATAAGTGCGATGGTCGACTGGTTTCGATCGACAATCTGCGCAGTCAGCTGCGTAAGGAAATGGGTCAGGTCCCCGCCTGATCCAAGCCGCAAAACTTCGGCTAAATCCTTGATGCCTAAAAGAACCGGCGTGGTTGCAAAACCCGCCGGTTTTGCTTTTGGGCAAAAATCTTGCTATATTCCGATCATCAAACTTATCCGCAAGGATAGATGGAGAAGAATATGCAAGCAGGTGCAGTAGGGGGTGCAGCATACGCACCCAACCCGGTACAAATTCAGCAGGCAGCCGCGCCAATTGCTGAAACGGGTAACAACGACCTGAATTCACCGCCGGCACAGCGGATCGAGCAAGCAGCAGAAACCGAAACGTCGCAGCAGGCAGCCCCGACCCCGGCAGAGGGCCGTGGACAGGTGATCGATATTTACGCCTGATCGCGCCGCGCGAGGTTCAAAAACAAAAAGGCCCGTGGTTCCGACCACGGGCCTTTTTAAATTGCGGTGCTTTCATTCGGCACAGCTATTTACTTCAGGCGGGCCCGTATTTCAGGGCATGACGGACGATCTTTTTCATGATGGTCGGCAGGGCAAAATCCGAAAGCCCGTCAATGGTTGTCCAACTACCGTCAAGTTTATCGGCCTGATCGCCAGGCAAGGTCGTGGCCAGCACGCTGACATTGAGATGAAAATGCGTGAAGGTATGACCAACCTTACCGTCAAGTTCCGACCAATTGGCGGATACCGGTGCTTCGGAAAGCATGACTTCATCGGGCGCGTCAATCGCGCGCCAGTCACTTCCGGGCACTTCATACAGGCCCCCCAGCAATCCCTTTTCCGGGCGGCGGCGCACCAGGATGCGGCCATCATCTTCGCGCCGGATCCAAAACGCATAGCCAACCCGGGTTGGTTTGGGTTCTTTTTTGCGTTTCTTGGGAAGGTCGGGCGCGATGCCTGATTTGCGACCTTCACAATCGGCTTGCCATGGGCAAATGCCGCATGCGGGATTGCGCGGTGTACAGACCGTCGCCCCAAGATCCATCAATGCCTGTGCATAATCGCCCGGGCGGTCGGATGGGGTCAGAGCAGCCGACTTTTCCTTGATTTCCGGTTTGACGTCGGGCAACGGCGTTTCCAGCGCAAACAGGCGTGAAATCACCCGTTCGATATTGCCATCCACCGGGCTTGCATGGCGGTTAAAGGCGATGGCGGCAACCGCGCAGGCGGTATAGGGGCCAATACCGGGCAGTTTCAGCAACCCTTCCTCGGTATCGGGAAAAACGCCGTCATATTCCGATGCGACAACCTTGGCGCATTTATGCAGGTTGCGCGCCCGTGCGTAATATCCCAGTCCCTGCCAGGCATGCAAAACATCATCAAGTTCGGCATTGGCAAGATCGGTCACGGTTGGCCAGCGTTTCAAGAACGCAGCAAAATACGGTCCCACCGTTTGCACAGTGGTTTGTTGCAGCATGATTTCGCTGAGCCAGACATGATAGGGATCTGGCGTATCGCCTGGTTCTGATCGCCAGGGCAGGGTGCGGTGATGGCGGTCGTACCACTCCAGCATGCTTGCTGCTAGGCGTTGGGTATCCTGATGGGTGAAATGCACGTCGATCCCGTGTTATGTTGTTTTGCGGACACAGACTTTTGGTCCGAAGGTATGCAGACCCTACGAAAGAAGCGGGCGTGAGCAAGAAAAAAGATAGTGTTGGTACGAAAAGTGGCTCGGTGATGGATCAGGCATCCAAATCCGTTGCGCCCAAAAAGAAGCAGGGCTTTGTCCCGCTGGGTAGCTCGGAACGTCGGATGGGCCTGCGTAATGTTGCACCGCTTGTTGGCAACCTGACCCGGCCGCTGGTGCGCAAGCGCGGCTTTTTCCAAACGGAAATCATCCTGCATTGGGCCGAGATCGTCGGACGTGATCTTGAACAATATACCATGCCGCTGAAATACAGCCCGCCGCCCAAGGAAAGCATGGCCGGTGGTACGTTGCTGATCCGGGTTGTCGGGCCGGTCGCCCTTGAGCTGCAACACCGCATGCCGCAGATCATCGAACGGGTGAACAGTTATTTTGGCTATCGCGCGATCAACAAGATCACGATGCTTCAGGGTGATATTTCACGGCCCGAACGTACCGTTCACCGCCCGACCGAGGTGCCCGAAGCCGACATCAGCCCAACCAGTCAGGCCGACCTCGAAAAGATCGAAGATCCGCATCTTCGCGAAGTTCTGACCCGCCTTGGTCGTCACATCGCTGGTGCAAGCGGCGGTTTGCGTCCGAAAACAGGCAAGAAATAACGCCCGAACGACCGTAACCCTGGGCGTTTGATAACTTGCCCAGCGGTCACGATCTGTTGTCTTGCGCGTCGTCGATAATCGAATCAGTTTCATGAAATGAACGATCACGGAGTTGCCGCAATTGCGCACCACTTTGGCGACTCGTTGGTGGCATAGCCGTTTTCGGGGGTGTGTTGACTCGCGCGCTGCAACAGGCTTGTAATCACAAAACTTTGTTTTAACGGAGGTTTCCTTGCTAAAGGCAGTTAAGTTTCTTGCTTGTGCGTTTTTGATGATGGTTGGGGTCGCAAGCACCCAACAGGCACAGGCAGTTGAATGGAAAGAACATGTGCTGGGCGATGAAAATGCGCCGGTCACGATGATTGAATATGCATCTTTGACCTGCCCGCATTGTGCGTCCTTCCACACCGAGGTTCTGCCTGAGATCAAGGAAAAGCTGATTGATACCGGCAAACTGAAACTGATCTTCCGCGACTATCCGCTGGATGGTGTTGCGCTGCGTGCGGCTGCAATCGCACAGTGCGCTGGCGAAGATCGTTATTTCGGTGTTCTGGGCATGCTGTTCAAATCCCAGATGACCTGGGCACGTTCGCAGGACCCGATTGCCAGCATCAAGGAAGTGGTCCGCTTTGCCGGCATGACTGGTGATGCGGTTGATGCCTGCATGGCCGATCAGGAACTGATTGATGGTATCGTCGGCTCACGCATGCGCGGCGAACAGGAATTCAACGTTAATTCCACGCCAAGCTTCGTTCTTGATGGCGACACCATTGCCGGTTCGCGTGACGCGGAATTCTTTATCGAAAAAGTCGAAGACCTTATCGACTAAATAAAACAATTCTGCCGGACACCGCATGTGTGGTGTCCGGCAACAAGGGACAGGGTCGGACCGGGGGACATGATTGGTCCAGTTTAAATCGCTAAAGCTGACGGGGTTCAAATCCTTCGTCGATTCAACAGATTTATTGGTTGAAGACGGGCTGACCGGTGTTGTCGGCCCGAACGGCTGTGGCAAATCCAATCTTGTCGAAGCATTGCGTTGGGTGATGGGGGAAACATCAGCCAAGCAGATGCGTGGCTCGGACATGTCCGACGTGATTTTTGGCGGTACATCGTCGCGCCCGGCGCGCAACGTTGCCGAAGTATCCGTCACCCTTGATAACAGCGAGCGCAAGGCGCCCGCGATGTTCAACGACTTTGATATGCTTGAAGTCACGCGCCGCATTGAACGTGGCGGTGGGTCGAACTATCGCGTGAATGGCAAGGATGTCCGTGCACGTGATGTGCAATTGCTGTTTGCCGATGCCGCGACCGGTGCGCGTTCAAATGCCATGGTTTCCCAAGGTAAAATTGGTGCTCTGATCGGGGCCAAACCGATCCAGCGTCGCCTGATCCTTGAAGAGGCCGCCGGTATTACCGGCCTGCATTCACGCCGCCACGAGGCAGAATTGCGCCTTAAGAATGCCGAACAGAATATGGAACGTCTTGAAGACGTTCTGTTGCAGCTTGATGGCCAGATAGCATCGCTACAAAAACAGGCAAGACAGGCCGAACGGTATCGTAAACTTTCCGAGAGTGTCCGCGAGACCGAGGCGTTGTTGTTCCACATCCGCTGGTCCGAAGCCCAAAAACGCCAGGAAGATGCGCGTGAATTGCTGGTCGCGGGCGAAAGCGCTGTGCGTGATCTGACCTCATCGGTGACCGAGGCGACCACGGTCCAGGCCCATGTGGCCGCAAGCCTGCCAGATCTTCGCAAAAAAGAGGCCGAGGCCGCCGCCGCCCTCCAGCGTCTTTTGATCGAGCGCGAAGGCCTTGATAAGGACAAGGCGCAGATCGAAACCCAGATGGGCCAATTGCGTGCCCGTATTCAGCAAATCGATGCCGACCTTGCGCGTGAGGCCGAATTGGCAAGTGATGCGCAAGGCGCGCTTGAAAAGCTCAAGAACGAGCGTGAAGAACTCCGCGAGGCCCAAGGCGGCGAAGATGACGCCCTTGATGAAGCCCGCGAAATGGCATCCGAAAAGGCGCTGCGTGTCGAAGAGCTGGAAGCCGACGTCGATCAAATGACCAACAAGGTCGCCGAGGAAGAGGCACGCCTCAAATCGGTGCAACAGCGCCTCAGCGAGCTGAATGCCCGCCGTGCGCGTCTTACCGAACGCCATGACGAGGCTGTCGCCAAGCTTGATGATATCCGGATTGAAGCCGACTTCTCTGAGGCGCTTGAAGAAGCAAGCATGCATCTTGAAGAGTGCGAGGAACTGGTCGAACAGCGCAGAATGGCCGTCGAAGAGGCCGAGATGCGCTTGGCCGAAATGCGTGACCGCGAAGATGGCCTGAAAACCGCCGAAAGCGATGCGCGCGATGCACTGCGTGATGCCGAAAGCCGCAAGGCGCGCCTGACCGCCGAGATCGACGCACTTGAAAGCCTGCTGCGTGGCGGTGACGATGATAAATATCCCGGCGTGATCGAAAACATCACGGTTCAAAGCGGCTTTGAACTTGCCATGGCAGCCGCCCTTGGTGAAGACCTTGATGCCCCGGATGCAACCGATGCCGCAATGCATTGGGCCGCCATTGACCCGGCAACTGATGATCCGGCCCTGCCGGATGGCGTGTCGGCCCTTGCCAAATATGTCGAGGCACCCGCACTTCTGAACCGGCGTCTGTGGCAGATCGGCATTGTGGAAGACGAAGCAACCGGTAACTTCCTTGCCAAAAACCTCAAGGTTGGTCAGCGCCTTGTCTCACGCGAAGGGGCCCTTTGGCGTTGGGATGGCTATCGCATTCTGGCCGGGGCGGAATTGCCCGCCGCGATCCGTCTGCGCCAGCGTAACCGACTTGATGAATTGCGCGGCGAGCTCGAAGAAGCCGATGCGGTGGTCGAAGCCGCAAGCGAGCGCGCCGAGATCGCCAGCGAAAATGTCGAACGCCTTGATGAAGAAATCGAGGCGGCTCGAACGGCCGAACAGGAAGCACACCGTGCGGTGCGCGATGCCGAAAACGCGGCGTCATCTGCACGCGAAGAAATCGCAAATATCAAACGCGATGCCAGCGCGATTGAAAGCCGCCTTCAAAACGCGGAAGAGGCCGAAAAACGCGCCAAGCAGGACCTTGATGAACTGATTGCCGAACAGGAAGAACTCGCCGCCCTGCCAGAGGAAAGCAGCGAGGGCCTGATGGAAATCAAGGCTGAGTTGATTGAAAAACGCGCCAATCTGGCCGATGCGCGTGCGGACCATATGGAAGCCCGCAGTCAGCTTGAACGCATGCAAAGCACCATGTCGGGCCGCCGCAAGCGCCTTGAATTCGTTGAAAACGAAATTGCCACATGGAACGAACGTGCATCGGGTGCCGGTGAACGGGTTGCCGAACTGCGCGAACGCCAGGAAGAAGCACGCATGGAGATCGAGGAGCTTGAACTCAAGCCCGAAGAGATCGAAGAACGCCGTGCCATCCTCTCTGACCGGATCGAACTTTCCGATCAAACCCGCAAAGATGCGGCTGATGAATTGCAGCGCGCCGAGAATGCCCAGCGCGAAGCCGATATCAACCTGCGCGAAGCCGAACAGAAACTGGCCGAAGCCCGCGAAGGTCGTGTGCGCTGTGAAGCGCTGCTTGAGCAAGCCGAACAACATCGTCGCGATCTAATCGAACGTATCCGCGAACGTGTCAATGCGACGCCCGATCAGTTGGTCGAGCTTGGCAAGATTGACCTGACCAAGGACCTGCCAAGCGAAGGCGACATCGAAGCCCGACTGCAACGCCAGACCCGCGAACGCGAAAATCTTGGTGCGGTTAACCTGCGTGCCGAGGTCGAACTGGCCGAGATGCAGGAACAGAAAGACACCATGGTGTCTGAACGCGATGATTTGATTGCCGCCATTGAAAAACTGCGCAATGGCATCAATCAGCTCAACCGCGAAGCCCGTGCCCGTTTGAAAGCGGCCTTTGACGAGGTGGACAAGCATTTCCAGCAATTGTTTGTCCGCCTGTTTGGGGGCGGCGGTGCGCACCTGATGCTGACTGATGCAGATGATCCGCTTGAAGCCGGGCTTGAGATCATGGCATCCCCGCCGGGCAAAAAGCTTCAGCATCTGTCGCTTCTGTCAGGTGGCGAACAGGCGCTGACTGCCGTGGCGCTATTGTTTGCGGTCTTCCTGACCAATCCGGCCCCGATCTGCGTCCTTGACGAGGTTGACGCCCCGCTTGATGACGCCAACGTTGACCGGTTCTGCAAGCTGTTGGAGGCCATTGGCCGCCATGCCAATACCCGCTTCCTGGTCATCACCCAC
This sequence comes from Thalassospira sp. UBA4513, assembly GCF_002388495.1. Lineage (NCBI taxonomy): Bacteria > Pseudomonadati > Pseudomonadota > Alphaproteobacteria > Rhodospirillales > Thalassospiraceae > Thalassospira > Thalassospira sp. UBA4513. The sequence goes on along the minus strand of NZ_DGMR01000038.1, from coordinate 236,491 downwards.
CACCGTATGACCATGGCCCGCATGAACCGTCTGTTTGGGGTGACCATGGCCGAACGCGGTGTTTCGTCCCTGGTCTCGGTCGACCTGCATCAGGCGGAAGTCTATTCCAAGAAAGAACAGACCGAGCTCGACTTCACCAGCTAATCCGTGCCGCTTATTAAGCATTCCATTAATAAACTGATAGGGCACACGATGTTACACATCATTGAAACTCAATGATGGTGAAGACCGAATGTCCCAGAAAGTGCGCGAGCTTTACGAACAGTTTCCCTATCCGTTGCGCGATCCAGGGCAGGAAAAAGACCGCCTGTTAATGCCGCCGATCGATACCCTGTCACGGGTCAATCATTACTGTTTTGGCGGGACAAAGGAATTTGATGCCACCTTCCGCGCACTGGTTGCCGGTGGTGGCACCGGGGATTCGATGATCTGGCTGGCGGAACAGTTGCGCGATGTCGGTGGATCGGTGACCTATCTCGAACCGTCCGCGGCCAGTAACAAGGTCGCCCGTGCCCGGGCCGAGGCACGCGGTCTTTCAAATGTCACCTACGTCAATCAGACCATCTCTGAATTTGCCAAATCCAAGCCCGACCCGTTTGATTACATCAATTGCGCCGGTGTCTTGCATCACCTTGAAGACCCGGAAGAAGGCCTGCGGGATCTGACATCGGTGCTTAAGGCCGATGGGGCGATGGGCATCATGGTTTACGGCGAACATGGCCGTCTTGCCGTGACAGAATGGCGCAAAATGATCGAGCCATTGCTGGAAGGCAAAGACCTGCAACAACAGTTGGCGATGACGCGGGCATTGCTATCCGCACTGCCCGAAGACAACATGCTGCTTAAAATGGGCGGTGGTCCGGGCTTTATCAAAGGGTTGCTTGAAAACGATCCGGAAATTGTTGATTTGCTGCTTCATCCCGTTGAATGCGCATATGATGTACACGGGGTGTATGATTTCGCCTCTTCCGCGGGCCTTCATGTTGCGGCCTTTACCGGCTTCTTCGGGTTTGGTGGAACCGGCAAGGCCCATTACAAGATCGACAATCTGGTGCGTGATCCGGCCATTCTGCGCGAATTGGCGGCCAAGCCGCTCCGCGAACAACAGGCCTTTTGCGAACGGTTCAGTGGCGCGATGCCACTGCATGCATTCTACCTGACCCGTGAAGACAAGGGCCAAACTGCCGAAATGCTGCCAGATGCCGAACTGGCACCTTACTTCTTCGTCCCGCCCAACAGGACCTTCTTTGATGATCTGGTGGCACTCGCCGGCCAACCTGTTCTGATCGAAGACGGCAGTGGCAATGCGGTTGACCTGACCGGTGGACCGGATCTGGCCCGCTTGCTGACGGTCTTTGACGGCAAGAAGACGGTCGCAGAACTTGTCGCCATTCTGCGCGATGAAATTCTTGATACCCAGCCGATTGATATGAACGCGATTGCGATCAATACATTGGGGGCTGTGTGGGCGCTGTTTCACAAGTTCGATTGGATGTTGTCATCGAAGCCGGGTGGCTGGCAAAAAACCGACGGTGAGAGAACACTTGGCGTGCGCAAGATCTGATTGGTTTACGGGGGTAGTGCCCCTGTAAACGTCTTTCGGTGACCGCGGGTGAATCGGGAATGCCCACTGTCTTTAATCCACCGATATTTCATGGTTTTGGGTAAAAACGGTCCTGATTTTGGCAAATTGCCGGGGCCCGGTGAAAAACACCAAATTTGTCATATGTGGTGTCAAAGCGGATAAAACCGGCAGGAACCAAGGAAAACCGCCGGTTGCAGGCCAGTGGCGCAGATCACTGTCAATTCTTTTGACTGCGACTATTGCCTAACTCTAAAAGTGTTTTCCTTCACATTTAAGGGGTTAAGTGACTGAAATAATTATTATTATTTCGGTTTTCAAAGGTCCGGGGAGACGGGGTTTTACAGCTTGACAGCCCATGGGGTGCTAAGTATGTTGCCCGCGCATTTCCTTGCGACGTTTGCAGGGCTGCCAAAGCGGGGTTCACGACAATGAGCGATGATAAAGATCGCGCTTCATTAGCAGAGCTTGAGAGCAAACTGGCAGCCGTAGCAGGCAAGCGAGAAGAACTGCACAGCCCGAACCGGGCGACCGGCAAACCATCTCAAGGGATGGCGCTTGGCATGAGGATTTCGGCGGAAATGATCGCTGCGGTTCTTGTCGGCTTGCTGATTGGCTGGGCGCTGGATCGGGTGCTTGATACGACACCTTGGCTGCTTGTTCTGTTTGTTTTTCTCGGAGCAGGTGCCGGAGGTTTGAACGCTTATCGCGTTGCCAAGGGTTTTGACAGTGCTGTCGGACTTGGTCGTGCGATGGGGGAGCGCAAGCAGGGGAACGGGGACAAATCCGAACCCTGATAATATTGAGCGAGGATTACGGTGGCTGGACCGCTAGAGCAGTTTGAAATCAAGCCCTTGGCCGAACTTTCGGTTGCCGGCATTGATATTTCCTTCACCAACTCCGCACTTTGGATGGTGATCGCAGCCGTTCTCGTAACGGGCTTCATGACGCTTTCGATGCGTCGCGGCGCGCTGGTTCCGGGCCGCTGGCAGGGATCTGCCGAGGTGATGTACGAATTCGTCGCCAATATGCTCAAGGACAACGTGGGAAGCGCAGGTCGCAAATATTTCCCGTTCGTCTTTACGCTGTTTATGTTTGTTCTGTTCGGGAACCTGCTTGGCATGATCCCGCACAGCTTTACCTTTACGAGCCACATCGCTGTTACCTTTGCGATGGCTCTGGTGATCTTCCTCGGTGTGACGGTCATCGGCTTCATGCGTCATGGTACGCATTACCTTCGGATGTTCTTCCCTGAAGGTGCGCCGATTGCGACCGCGATCATTCTGATCCCGATCGAAATCATCTCCTATTTCTCTCGTCCGTTCAGCCTGGCGATCCGACTGTTTGCGAACATGACCGTCGGCCACATCATGCTGAAAGTTATCGGTGGGTTCGTTGGCCTGATTGGCATTCTCGGCGTGCTTCCCTTTGCTTTGCTGACGGGGATTACTGTTCTGGAGTTCGGCATTGCTGCGCTTCAGGCTTACGTCTACACAATTCTCACCTGCATCTATCTCCATGATGCAATCCACATGCACTGATGTGTGTGGTTTGGTGTGATCTCTTCTGATTGCCTTTAAGAAATTCGAAAGGGTGAAGTTATGGAACTCGATGCTGCTAAGATGATCGGTGCTGGCCTGGCTGCTATTGGCATGATTGGTGCCGGTATCGGTGTTGGTAACATCTGGTCGAGCCTGATTGCGACTGTTGGCCGTAACCCGGCTGCAAAAGGCGACGTTGAACTGTATGGCTGGATCGGCTTTGCTGTTACCGAAGCTATTGCACTGTTCGCACTCGTCGTTGCGCTGATCGTTCTGTTCGGCTAATCGGCGCCTTTTGCGCGAATACACGGCCCGGCGAGGCACTCCCTCGCCGGCGTCGTTGAATTCGGGAGTAGGCTATGCCGCAGTTTGATATTGCGACGTTCTCGGAACAGATCTTCTGGCTGTTCGTCATTTTCGCCATCTTGTATTTCCTGATGTCGAGAATTGCGCTGCCGAAGGTTGGTGAAGTTCTTGAACGCCGTCAAAAAACCATCGAAGACAACCTTGGCAAGGCTCGGGCGTTGAAAGACGAAACCGATGCCGCCATCGCGAAATACGAGGCTGCTTTGGCAGAAGCTCGTGAAGCCGCTCAGGCTGACATTCGCGAAGCATCGGAAAAGGCTGCTGCAGAGCAAGCCAAGAAAACCGAAGCTATGGTCAAGAAGCTGTCTAAAAAGACATCTGATGCCGAGAAGGCAATTGCGGACGCCAAAGCGGATGCAATGACGGGTGTTGCAGAAGCAGCATCGGAAATTGCCCGTGAAGCAACCGACAAACTTATCGGTGTCAAGGTTCAGGCCAAAACTGCCGACAAGGCTGTTTCGGCAATCGTAGGAGAGTAAGACAATGGCAACCCAAGAGGTTACTTTCCTTACCGATCCATACACCTGGACCACGCTTTCTTTCGTGCTGGTCGTCGGTTTTGGCGGTTTCAAAGCCGTCAAAGGGATCTCTGCCGCACTTGATAAACGTGCACAGAAGATTTCCGACGAACTGGACGAAGCACAGCGTCTTCGCGAAGAAGCCCAGGAGCTTCTGGCCAATTATCAGGCCAAACAGCGTGAAGCGCTTAAGGAAGCTGACGAAATCCGTGCGCATGCCAAGGTGGAAGCCGACCGTATGCTCGAGAACGCCCAGGCAGAACTGAAAGCGGCGCTCAAACGTCGTGAACAGCAAGCTCTGGACCGTATCTCCAACCTCGAAAGCCAGGCTATTGCCGAAGTTCGTGCACATGTTGCCGAAATCGCAGCCAAGGCCACCATGGCCCTTGTCAGTGACAAGGTTTCTGGTGCAAAGGCAGACGAGTTGGTTGATAGCGCGATCGCGGAACTCAAAGGTCGTCTGAACTGATTTTTTCCGGTTTCCGGAAACTGAAAACCCCGCAGCGATGCTGCGGGGTTTTTTTATTGTTCGACAGTCCGGCTGAGGATCAGGACAAATGTTCGCGGCCATGCGGTTCATCAAGGTCCAGGACCGGGCCCAAGGGGACCACACCGGACGGATTGATCGTCGGATGGCTTTCGTAATAGTGGCCCTTGATATGGTCCATAAAGACCGTCTCTTTGATCCCCGGGTGCTGATACAGATCGCGGGTATAGGCCCAAAGATTGGGATATTCATTCAGCTTGCGCAGGTTGCATTTGAAATGGCCATGATAGACCGGATCAAAACGCAACAAGGTTGTGAACAGGCGCCAGTCGGCCTCGGTAAGCCGGTTGCCAACAAGGTAGCGTTGTTTGGCAAGGCGTTCTTCAAGCCAGTCCAGCGCATCAAACAGCGTGGTGACGGCTTCTTCATAGGCAGACTGCGTGGTGGCAAAGCCGGACTTGTAAACGCCGTTATTCACATCGTGATAAACGCGTTCGTTCACTTCATCGATTTCGGTGCGCAAATCTTCGGGATAGAAATCAACCTCTGTTGCGCCAAGATCGTCAAACGCGCTGTTAAGCATGCGGATGATTTCAGCGGACTCATTGCTGACCAGCTTGTTGGTCTTCTTGTCCCAAAGCACCGGCACGGTGACGCGACCGGTGTAATCAGACATCGCATCGGTATAGACCTGATGCATGAAGTCACGGTCTTCGAGATGGTCGGGAAGGCCCGCATCGCGATCAAACTTCCAGCCGTTCTCACCCATGTGCCAATGCACGACCGATACACTGATCATGTCTTCCAGTCCCTTCAGGGCACGGAAGATCAGCGTGCGATGTGCCCAGGGACAGGCGTAGGATACATACAGGTGGTAGCGGCCCTTTTCGGCCGGAAACTCGGCATCCTGATCGGCAGACACCCAGTTGCGAAAAGCTGAATCCTGGCGTTTGAATTTTCCGCCGTTGCTTTTGGTGTCATACCATTTGTCGTGCCAGACTCCGTCGACAAGTAATCCCATGTCCGTTTCCCAAATTTTGTTAATCGGTTCTGGCAGGCATTCTGCCGCGGCTAAGCTTCATTGTGCTTATTTGCGCGTTGAAGACAATCCGTTGATGTGACATTAATTTGTTTCCAATCGCGCAACAGTACCCCGCTCAGGAGCCGCATAATGCTGATCGGAAATCTTGACGGCATGACCGTCTTTGCCCGTGTCGTCGAGGAACGCAGTTTTTCCGGTGCGGCGCGCAAGCTTGGCATGTCCAAATCCGCGGTCAGCAAACATGTAACCAAGCTTGAAGACAATCTTGGCATCCGGCTTCTGAACCGCACCACCCGTCGGCTCAGCCTGACGGATGCCGGATCGACCTTCTATCAGCACTGCGCGCGTGTGGTTGAAGAAATCGAAACAGCCGAACATGCCCTGACCGATTTGCGCGGCACGCCGCGCGGCACTTTGCGTATTTCAGCCCCCCTGACCTTTGGGCAGATGTATCTGCCGCAGCTGGTAACCGAGTTCATGGATAAGTATCCGGGGCTGCATGTCGATATCCATCTGGCCGATCATATGGTTGATCTGGTGGCCGAGGGGATTGATATGGCGATCCGCATCACCCGGCTTAAGGATTCCAGCCTGATTGCCCGCAAACTGGCGGATTTTACCGGCCATGTCGTGGCCTCACCGGGTTATCTGGAACAGTATGGTGAACCCAAAACGCCACAGGAACTGGCCGAGCACCGAACGATTTCCTACACCAACGTGCCAAGTCCCAATATCTGGGACTTTGATGGACCTGATGGTCAGGTCTCAGTCCGGGTCAATCCGGTGATGTCATGTAACAATGGTGAATTCACCTCCGTCGCGGCCATTCGCGGCCTTGGTATTGCGCGTGAACCGGAATTCATCGTTGCTGAGGCGCTGAGCGAAGGGCGTCTTGTCCGCATCCTTCATGATTACGATCCACTCAGCAGTGGTGGTATTTACGCGGTCTATCCCGAACGCCGCCACCTGCCCAGCAAGGTGCGTGTTTTCATCGATTTTCTGGTCGAGAAATTCAAAGGCGGATTGTGTAACTTCCATCAGGAAGCCTGTGCGGAATATCGCGAAGGGCGTGGCCGTCAAAGACCACGGCCCTAATCACTTGCTTTCGACGCGCCAGCCCAACAAACAGATTGCCCCGATCAAAAGCGCGACAAACGGGATCGGCAGCAAGTTTGTAATGCCGCCAATCACGGTCTTGAAACTGTTGGTCTGAAGGAACCCGGCCCAGTTGCTGCCATGCCAGATACGGTCATCGGGCACATGGCGGAAATCGGGCAACCCATCTTCGATCCGGCCGATATATCCATCATTTTCCGCCACCAGCCCGGCCAACAGATCCGGAGTGGAATTGGTGTTTCGGGTTTCGGCGGTCAGGACATCACGATCAACATGCAACGCGGTTTGGCTGCGATCATCCTGATCACGCACCCGAACCCGGATTAGACCGCGGGTTTCAATCGGAACAGTCGCCTGCCAGGATTGATCGGGCAGTTGTTCGAAGGCGGCATTGATCTGTTCGCCGGTTTCCGGATTGATCACGCTGGCTGCTTCGGGGGCTGCGCCAATCTTGCGCCAATTGAGGATCAGGCTTTCGCCATCCGGGCTGCGTTCGGTCAGTACGGTGTTCTCATCGAGGGCAGGTTCCTTCATCAGCCAGTGTGACAGACGCCGCAGCAATTCTGCTACAGGGCCGCCGCCATCATGGCCACGCTGCCAAAGCCACATCTGATCAGAACTCAGCATCGCCACACGCCCTTCCTCGACCCGCTGCATGGTCAAAAGTGGCAGGTCATCCACACCGGTCAGAAGCGTCATCGCATCGGGATCAGAAATACGCGTTTCGATCTGACGATACCATTGGCCCCATTTCGGGGGCGTGTTGGGGGATCCGGCAATGGCGGTTGTAACCGGGTGCAGGCGGCCGGCCTGATTAACACGGGGGACAAAGGCCTGCTCGATAACCCGGCCGGTCGGGGCGGCAGGCATCAGATCATTCAAGGCGGTGCTGGCAAGCCCATCCGGTCCGACATATTCCGGCCCGGCGACGACCAGTGCCGCGCCACCCCATTTGACGAAATCAACCACCTTTTCAAGATAGTGCGGCGGCAAGACACCGCGCATCTGATAGCGGTCAAAAATGATCAGATCAAATTGACGCAGGCGCACTTCAAACAGATCGCGGATCGGAAACGGGATCAGTGCCAATTCATTGATCGGCGTGTCATCGCCCTTTTCAGGCGGGCGCAAAATGGTGAAATGCACAAGATCCACCCCCGGATCAGCCCGCAAAAGGTTACGCCAGGCCCGCTCGCCTGGGTGGGGTTCACCAGATAACAACAACACGCGCAAACGATCACGCACACCGGTGGTTTCAAGTATCAGCCGGTTGTTGGACTTGTCGGTTTCTTCCTCAAGCGTATCCATGCGCAATTCGGCAAGAACCGATCCGGCATGCGGCACCGGGATGCTGACCCGGCGTTGTTCATTGGCGGGCAGGGCAATTTCGCGTTCCGTACCATCTTCAAGCAGCATCCGTACCGGGATCGCTGTGCCGGGCGGCAGTTGCGGATCAACCGCCTCGATCATGAATTCGGCATCCTTGCCGACAATGCCGTAATCGGCACTTTGGCGAATGACCAACCGGCGATCACGTTCATCGCGCCCGCCACTTATCAAAACATGCAAGGGCGCGTTCAGATCAAGGCTGCTTGGCACGTCATGAACCTGCCCGTCGGTAATCATCATGACCCCACCCAGCCGTTCGCGCGGCAGCCCGCCCAGCAACCGGTCAAGGACGGCAAACATGCGGGTATCGGTATCGCCCGGAACATCTTCAAAGCGAAGCTCCACCGATGGATCATCGGCAAAGCGATCTTGCAGTTCGGCAATCGCAGCATCGGTTTGTGCTGAGCGGTTTGCGATATTTTGGCTTGCCGACCGGTCAACAAGCACCAGAATGATATCGCTTAGTTTTTCGCTTTCGCGGTCGGTAAATTGCGGTGCCAGAAGGGCCAAAAGAACCAGCACCATCACTACCCCGCGCCAGACCGTGCCACGCAGCCGGAAGATGGTGAACACAATGACGGCGACCAAACACAGAACAGCCAACCCTTGCAGGATGGTGATGTCGAGAAGCGGGGAAATCTGAAGGTTCTGCCATCCCTGGTTCATCGGCCCAACCTTTCCAGAATGGCCGGGATATGGACCTGATCGCCCTTGTAACTCCCCGTCAGGGCATACATCACCAGATTAACACCAAACCGATAGGCCATTTCGCGTTGCCGGGGGGATATGTCTTCGCTGCGCAGTTCATCGCGGCCTTCGGGAATGATCCAGGCCGATGCCCAGTCATTGCCCCCAAACAGAACCGACGCGACCCCGTCAAGGCGTTGACTGGGGCGGGCATCAAGCCATAGCGGTTCAGAAAACCGGCCAAAGGCATGGTCAAGCAGATAGAAACTGCGAAACAGGATGTGATCACTTGGCGCACGATCCAAAAGCGGGACTTCCAACCCGGCCAAAAGACGCCGCAAGCGCGCAGGTTGGACTTCGCGGTCCCGGCTGTCGATCAGGATCATGCCACCATTATTCAGATAACGGTTCAGTCGTTCCTGTGCGCGTTCGGAAAACGGCTCCTGCCCGTCAACCAGCGGCCAATAGATCAGCGGATAGAAACTAAGCTCATCGGTTTCCGGATTAACGCCATCGACGGTGTTGAGGTCTGCCGCACTACGCCTACGCAGGATTTCGGTCAGGCCGGTCATCCCGGCACGGCTGAGGCGATCTACCGGCGCATTTCCGGTTTCAAGATACGCCAGACGCGGTTGCAGGGCTGCTTCGGGCAGTGTTGCCGCCATGGATGCTGCGGGCATCATCGCGCTGGCTGCGGCCACACCGGTCAGGACGACGGCCAACAAAAGCGATGTCAGGGCATTGCTGCGTCGACTGCGCCGTAGTGAGGCATTGTTCAGCACAAGCAAGATCGCGGCATCAAACAAGATCAGGATAAAGGCCGCCAACAGGCAAAGGGCGGCAAGATCAACCTGGCTTTGATCGGTGATCTCGCGTGTGCTGATGCCCGAAGGCCAAACCACATCGCGGCCGATATCGGTAAGGGACGGGCCAAGGTTCAACGCAACCGCCTGACCATTTTCACCATAAATGCCCGGCGGATGGCGTGGGTTGGGTGTCGGAAGCGGGGTTTGAACCGGCAGGATCAAGGCATCTGGCTGATGCGGTCGGCCAAAGCCATCCAGAATGGTCTGGGCAGGCAGGCTACTTTGCAGTTCGGCATCGCTGCGATTGCTCGGACTGGCAAGGGGAAGAAGCCGCTGCCACAGCTCGACAAACAGGCCTGACATCGGCAGGTTCGACCAATCGGCCCATGGTGTGACATGGAAAAGAACAATCCGCCCGGCATTGCGCGGTGTGCTGGTGATCAGCGGCGTCCCATCGGTTAGACGTGCCCACGTCTTGCTGACAATGTCTGGGTCGGGTTCGGCCAGCAATTGGCGGGTGACCGTGATGTCGTCAGGCACTTCGACCCCGTGGAACGGGCTGTTGTCTGGAAAGTCGAGCAACCTTTTGGGCTTTTCCCACGACATAGATCCGCCAAAGTCGCGGTTGCCAAGACGAAGTGTGACGGGCAGGAAATCGTTGCCAATCTGCGACGAACTGTCGCCCGCAAACCGCACCAGCATGCCGCCTTCATTGACCCAGCGTTCAAGTGCGTCAAACTGGCTGCCCAGCCCTGAAATCGGCCCGGCGGAAACCAGAACATCGACCTTGTCTTCAAGCAACGTTCCAAGCGGCGCATAAGTCACATCGGCATAGGGCGAAAGCGCCCGATCAAGGAAGAAATACTGATCAGACAACACCCCCGGACCGTCGCCGGAACTGACCACGACGCCAACCCGGCGTTGTTGCCAGCGGGCACCGGTCTGAAACACCGATGCGGCACTTTCGACCCCCTCAATGCCAACGGATTGAATGGCGTTGGAAATATCACGCGGCAACAGAATGGCGACATCGCTTTGATCGCTGTCGGGTGTGATTTCCACCGTATGGCGCAAGATGACATTGCCGCGTTCGCCGCGGGCCAGCAGATTGATCTCGCGCGGTTGATCGTCGCGATTATGGGCCAATGTTGCCAACATGCCGGTACCTGACCGGCTCAGCGACCGGATGGCGATACGGTCGGTGATGGTTGGTGAAATCGTTGTGATTGGCGCGATATCAAGCAGTTCGGATGCGATTTTGGCCTTGCCGGGGCTGTCCATCTCGCTGGTTAGCCACAAGATGCTGCCAACAGCCCTGTTCATTTCGGGGCGTTCGGAAATCAAATCCGAAAGGGCAGCATAATCCGAGGGCCAAGGACGTGGCTGCAAGCGATCAAACAGGTTTTTGGTATCGTTGGGCGATACCGGCCCGACAATGTCTGGCAGTTTCCATGTGGTCGCACCTGCGGCCTCGGGTGCGGTTTGGGCAATATAGACCGTTTGCAACTCGAACCGGGCCTGATTGGCGATCTGTTGCAATGCCGTGCGGTATTGCCGCCAGTTTGCCGCACTGTCCCAGCCATTATCGGCAATGATCAATATCGCACCATCGTTGGCGGCAAAATCATTGCGGTTCATCACCGGGCGGGCAGCGGCAATGATCAGAAGCGTCAGGATCAAACAGCGCAGAATGGTTTGCCAGATCGGCGCACGCTGAATATCGCGGCGTTTGCTTTTAAGGCCGCGCAAAATACGCGCAGCCGGGAAGATAACGGTCTTGGGTGACCGTGGTGCCGATCTGATCAAAAGCCAGACAATCGGCAATGCCAGCAGCCCGGCCAGCATCGCAGGATACAGGAATGTGATGGCCGACAGGCTCATGACATCTCCTGCGTGTGATGGCGATGCAGGTTAGGACGGCCGCGCCCGTTCGATCCGCTTTGATTTTGCCGTTCGCTCAGATGCTGATAAAGGGCCAGCAATGTCGGGCTGGCACTTTCGGATGTGACATGCCGGTCATAAAGCCAGTCATTCTGGCGCGCGGCATCGCGGACCAATGCCCGCCATTTCTGGGCGCGAAGTTTATAGCCCTCTGTGAGGTCTTCGAAGTTTTCGCTGCGAAAAATCATCTGATCATCGGTATCAAACAGATCAACCCGTCCCTGAAACGGCGGGGCGATTTCCGCAGGATCAAGAATTTGCACCAGCGCTCCGTCATTTTGATACTGGCCCAGACGCCGCACCGTGCGTGCCGACTGTTCGCTTTGATCCGCAAATTCAAGGAAGTCACCCAGGATCAGCACCGAATGTTTGCGGCCCGGGTGAATGTTTGTCGCCTGGCCTGCGATACTTTGCGGACTTGCCAGCATCGCGTGACCCAGTTTTTCAAGATGCTCTGCCGATGTGATGCGCGTGCGTTCGCCATCAAAGGTGCCAACGGTTTCGCCGTTGCGGATCAGAAGGTCGGCCAATGCGATGGAAATGATCAGGGTGCGTTCAGCCTTTGACGGCAGCTTGTCACTTGATGCCCAATAGGTCGACGGCGAAAGTACCGGCCAGATCCAGTAATTATGACTGGCCTGCCATTCGGTCTGGCGGATGAAGGTATGTTCGCTGCGCGCAGATCGGCGCCAGTCAATCTGGTTGGTTGGATCGCCGGGAACATAAGGGCGGAATTGCCAGAAATCGCTGCCCGGTCCGACCTTGCGATTGCCATGCAGGCCACTGCGCAGACTGATGGCCGTTCGACGCGACTCATCAATCAGTTGCGGCAGTTTTGCCGCAAGGGCGCGGGCGGCGGCAACATGATCCTGCACGGGGGCGGTGACCAATTAGTTTTTCTCCTGCAGGTGGGCAAGCGCATCGGTAATCAGCCCCTTGGCGGTAAAGCCTTCGGCGCGTGCGCCATAGGTCAGGCCAAAACGATGGCGCAAAACAGGAACGGCGAGTTCTTCGATATCCTCGATCGATGGGGCAAAGCGCCCAAACAGCATCGCACGTGCCCGACACGCCAGTGACAGGGCTTGGGCGGCACGTGTGCCCGGACCCCAGGCGACATTTTCACGAATATCGGCAAGTGATGTGCTTTCCGGGCGGCATTCGCGACACAGGGCAATGATGGTATCAAGAACCCGGTCCGGCATCGGCAGGCGGCGGACAAAGTCCTGCGCCTCCACCAGATCATCGGTTTGAAGAACCTGTCGCGGGCGGGCCGGATACCGGCCGGTGGTTTCGGTCACGATCTTGCGTTCTTCATCGGCATCGGGATAGCCAAGCCGGACTTCAAGCAGAAAACGGTCAAGCTGTGCTTCGGGCAGGGGATAGGTGCCTTCCTGCTCCAACGGGTTCTGGGTGGCCAGAACATGGAACGGTTCGGGCAGTTTGTGGCTGTAACCGGCAACCGATACTTCGCGTTCCTGCATCGCCTGCAACAGGGCGGACTGGGTACGTGGGCTGGCACGGTTGATTTCGTCGGCCAAAAGCAACTGGCAAAATACCGGTCCCTTGATAAAGCGAAACGCGCGTTTGCCGTCCGCTCCTTCTTCAAGAACTTCGGAACCCAGAATATCAGCCGGCATCAGATCGGGTGTGAACTGAACACGCTTGTCAAGCAGGCCAAGAACCTTGCCCAGCGTGTGCGCCAGAAGCGACTTGCCAAGGCCCGGCGCACCGACCATCAGCACATGTCCACCGGATAAAATGCCGATAAGTGTTTGCTCTACGGCATCATTCTGCCCAAATATAATACTGGAAATCATTTTGCGGGCTTCGGCCAGCCGTGCGACACACTCGTCCAGACGGGCTGCATCGCGTTCAAGACTGCTTTCCTGGGAGAAACCCATTTCTTCGGGGAATTGTGGCGCGTTTGTCATGGCGGTTGACTGTGCTTCCTATGTTGCAGTGCAGGCGTTGGCAGGCCAGAGAACGCAGATGAAATCGCAGAAGTATAACGGGAAAACGTCTGGTTCAGGATCAACTCTACAGCATGAATGAAAACCAAAAAACCATCGATCTCGCCGAGAAGTTGTGGACGCGCTTGCGCGGGCAGAAGCCCGACACCGGGCGGCACCCACAAATCTGTGGCGATATCCCTATGTCTATAGGTCGGGATGGAACCTGGTTCTATCAAGGTGGTCCGATTGGCCGAATTGAGCTGGTGAAGCTTTTTTCTTCCGTGTTGCAGCGTGATGAGGAAGGCGGGCACTGGTTGGTGACCCCGGCCGAGATGGCCCGGATCGAGGTCGAGGACGTCGCCTTCATCGCAGTTGAAATGCAAAACGAAGGCGAAGGCAAAGATCAGAATATCCGTTTTCGGACCAATATCGACCAGTGGGTGGAACTTGATGATGATCATCCCCTGCGCGTCGAACACGACCCCGAAACCGATGAACCATCGCCTTATGTCGGGTTGGAGCGCGGCCTTGAAGCGCGCCTGAACCGGGCGGTATTCTATCAATTGGTCGAATTGGCCGAAGAAATTAGTGACCCTGACCACAACATGATACGTATCGGTGTTTACAGTCATGGGAAGTTTTTTGAGATCGGTCGGATGGAGGCCACGGAATGACACCCGATGACATCGTTGCCGCCTTGCGCGCGCCAACTGGCGATGTGTTGCAGCGCCGTGGCGACCATGCGGTGGACTTTCCGGGTTCGAAATCGCGCGCACGTGCATTTGCTGACGGGGAACTGATTTCGCGTCCGGCAGCCGTTCTGGTGCCGCTGGTCAAACGCGATGCGGGTTTGCATGTGATCCTGACAAGGCGTACTGATCACCTCAGCGACCATGCAGGTCAAATCAGCTTTCCCGGTGGGCGGCAGGAAGAATTCGACGCCACCCTTGAAGAAACCGCGCTCCGCGAGACAGAGGAAGAAATTGGTCTTGCCCGCCGTCACATTGATCTGGTGGGGCGGATTGATGATTATTACACCGTGACCGGCTATCAGGTGACCCCGGTTGTCGGTCTGATTACACCGCCATTTGATCTTAAGCCCGATGACCATGAAGTGGCCGAAGTGTTTGAAGTGCCGCTCAGTTTCATTCTTGATCCGCGAAATCAGAAACTGCAAACCGTGACGTTCGAGGGCACCCGCAGGCGGTATTTTGCGATTCCGTATCGCGAATATTACATCTGGGGCGCGACCGCCGGGATGCTGGTCAACTTCTCTGAAGTCATCCGGGCCAATGCGCCATCGCTTAACCGTTAATCCGAATATTAGGACAGAGCTTTATGTTGCGACAAATCATCCAGATCGGTCTTCCTCTGATCCTGCCCTTTGTGATTTACGGGCTGTGGTTGAAATGGGCCCGTGCCAAGGCCATCCGTGAAGGTCACGACATCATCCCGCCATGGAACAAGGGGCCGTGGCTGATGCTGTTTGGTTTGGGCGTGTTGCTGACCGCCGCAATCCTGATTTTCACTGCACTTGGGACTGGTGCGCCGCCCGATTCCATTTATCATGCGCCGGTATTGCGTGACGGCGTGGTCGAGCCGGGCTATTTCGAACCCAAGGAATAGAACAGCCCAGCCACCGTCGTGGCACTTGATATGACAGGTGGCAACAAGGCAGCGATGACAGCACTCGAAGTAACCGGCAGATTGCGGCCATACGGGATCATGGTCGCCGATGATACGGCCCGCGTGTTTGATGCCATTGCGCAGCAAGGCGGTTGTGCGCGCTTTGTTGGCGGTGTCGTGCGCGATGCCTTGCTTAAACGCGATCTGGTCGATGTCGATATTGCCTGCGATCTCGCACCCGAAGAAACGCAGGCTGCGTTGGAAAAGGCGGGTATTCGTGTCATTCCCACCGGCCTGAAACACGGTACTGTCACCGCAATTGCCGATGCCGGCGCCTATGAAATCACGACGTTGCGTGTCGATGTCCTGACTGATGGCCGCCATGCCGAAGTCGCCTTTACCGACAGCTGGCTTGAAGATGCCAAGCGCCGTGATTTTACCTTCAACGCCATTTACTGCGACCTTGATGGCACGATCTATGACCCGTTTGATGGCGAAACCGATTTGCGCGACGGGCGCGTGCGGTTCATCGGGGTGGCCGAAAACCGCATTGCCGAGGATTTCCTGCGTATTTTGCGGTTCTTCCGCTTTCAGGCATGGTTTGGGCGCCCGCCGATTGATCCCGTCGGGGCGGAAGCCTGCCGCAAGGCAGTAAACGGCCTTCATGATATTTCAGTCGAACGTATTCGCGACGAGATGTTCAAGCTTCTGCGCTCGCGCAGTCCTGCTGGTACGATCAATGACATGATCGGGTTTGGCATTCTACCCGCCATTCTGCCCAAACTGATCCACACTGATTGCCTGCGCATCATGCAGTGGCTTGATAGCACGGCCCTTGCCGATCCGGCGATACAGCCCGATCCGCTGCGCCGCCTTGCGGCACTGTTTGCGCCGGGAGGCGATCGACGCAACAGCGACGATGACGAGGACAATCTGGCAGCAGCCGAACGCTTTGCGCGCGATTTGCGACTATCGAACGAGGAAACCGACCGTTTTGCCGAAATGGTTGCGCATGCGCCGCTGATTGATCCGAAACTGCGGCCGGAAATCGTGCGCCGCGATCTGTATCGGATGGGGGCATCCGCATTTCGTGATGCCGTGCTCTTGGCGTGGAGTGCGCGCGCCGCGGTGCCACCACGTTGCACACGCGCAGAAAATGACGAATGGAAAGCCCTGATTGAGGCCGCAGCAAACTGGCAACCCGTGAAATTGCCGATACAAGGCCGCGATATTCTAAAAGCTGGCCTTGCACCTGCGGGGCCACGTGTCGGGGCGCTTTTAAGACAGGCCGAGGAATACTGGATCGATCGCGATTTCCAGCCCGGTCGGGATGAATTGATGGACTATATTGCCCGCCAAATCACGGCAGGCGATGAGGAGAAAGAATGACGACAGGCGTAATTGGACATCGGATTTGCTGTTTTGGTGACAGTCTGGTCAATGGTGTTCGCGACGGTGAAAAGGGCGGTTGGCCGATGCGTTTGGCCCGGCGTCTTTTGGACGAGGCCGGGCGTGACGTCACGATCTATAATCTTGGTATTCGTGCGGAAACGTCCGAGGGGCTCAAGGCCCGCTGGCAGGGTGAAGCCAACCTTCGCATGGTTGAAGAATTCCCGACGGTCCTGATCTTCAGTTTTGGGGTGAATGACGCCAACCACGCCGAAGACCGCGGCGAGGAAACCACCATGCGGGTTTCCCCGGCAAAATCGGCCGCCAACGCCGCCGAAATCATTGGGGCTGCTTCCAAACTGGCACCAACCCTTTGGGTCGGGCCGCAGGCCGTGATTAACGGCAGCAAATCCAGCCAGGAAATCAACCAGCGCCTCGAAGGGCTGAACCAGATTTATCTCGAAACCGCGCGCGGGTTTGATGTGCCCTATCTCGATCTGCTTGCCACGACGCTTGAAGACGATACATGGCAACGCGCTTTGCGGCGCGGCGATGGCTATCACCCGGACAAGTTCGGTTATGACGGGCTGGCAGATTTGATCTGGGAATGGGGTGCTGTGCAAAAGACCATTGGTCTTTCAGCCTCAGACGACTAAGGGTCGGGCAACCGATCAGGTCAGAATATCGAAATACTGGCCACGACCGCCGGCACCGGCCGTCAGATTATTCAGTGGATCGCCAGATGCGCTGTATGTCGGTGATGAGATCTTTTCGACATAGCTGTCTGAAATAGTTTTCTGTTCGCCGTCTTTCAGGAACTGCTTTTGTTCATTGCGGTCGCGTTGATAGGACTGAACAGCGCGCTCGATCTCCTGATCCGATGTCAGGACAGAGGCGCGTGTCCCATCGATAATCCGGTTTTGTTCGGCAAACCGTTGCTCATCGCCACGTTGCTGGGCGATGGGGCTGGTCTGGCGGACGGGATTGGACAGCGAAAGATCAGAAAAAGGCGCGATATTTACCATTGACGGAACTGCTCGTTTGAACCGATTGGTGTTTTTAATTCGGCCGGAATATTACTCAGAGTGACTCGGATTTGAAGCCCTAATTTGCGCTTCAGAGCGACAAAAATGACAAGTCTTTGAAAAAGCGATCAAAGAAGTTTTGGTTCGCTGGCGTTGTTGCTGTCCGGATCATAAATACCTGCCGCGAATCGCCGTGGACTGGTCTTTGCAAGCGCCTTGAGTTTTGCCGCTTCGACTGAAATATGATCAAGGGTGATGTCGGTGCGTTCTGCCGGAATCCGGATCAGCGCGGCACTGACACTCATCAGATCAAACCGCGCGGGTTTGCCATCCCGACCCTTGCCGGTCAGGTATCCACTTTCACGTGTTTCCGGGTCATAGAAACTTTTGATCTGGGCATCAAACATGGCCTGAACGCGTTGGACGGCCGCGACCGCATCCTCAAAATCAATCGATTGCACATAGGCAAAGAAATCATCGCCGCCAATATGGCCGACAAACCAGTCATTCTGACTAAGGACCTTGCCCAGGATATCCTTGAAAAGCAGGATCGCGCGGTCACCTTGGCGGAAACCGTATTGGTCATTGAACGGTTTGAAATTGTCGAAATCAAAATAGACAGCAAACCGGCGTCGGCGCGGCTCGGCCAGGGCGCGGGCGGCATAGCGGTAAATCGCACTATTGCCGGGCAGTCGGGTCAGAGGGTTTTCATCGCGCGCATTTAGCGTATTGCGTTCATTTACCGCCCGCAAAAGCGCACTTTGATCCAGAACACCCAGGTACTGGTCATTTTCCGTCAGGATCACCCCGTCCAACGCCTCGGTCGCGACAAAGGTTTCCAGAAGCTCCGACAGGCTGGTGCGGATATCGGCAACCGGACAACGGCGCAAAAAACGTTTGATATTGGCCCGGTTGGCCGGGTTTTGCAGCAATTCACGGCCAAACGGCGTGTAAATAAACGCCTTGAATTCTGAATCCCGGACAATGCCCAATGGCTTGCCATCATGGTCGACCACCGGCACCAGCGAGATATCCGGATTTTGTTGGAAGTAACTCAGGATATCGACCGGATTGATATCAATCGGCAGGGCCGGTGTTTCCAGCAGGTAGGATCTGACAACATCATCATCGCGATCTGACTGGCGGCGCGAATCTGCCGCAATGTCGGCGGCTGACGACACAATATCGGTCTGTTCGGGAATATCGAGTGATGGGCGCGCGATAAAGAAACCCTGCACCAGATCACAGCCCAAACGCCGACAGCACAGGAACTCCTCACGGGTTTCCACACCTTCGGCGACGACCTGTGCCGCGATCATGTGGGCGAACGCCGTAATTTGCGTAACAAACAGTTCCTTGCGACGGTCACGGTCGATGCCATCGATAAAGAACCGGTCGATCTTGATGATGTCTGGTTCGCATTCATAAAGGGCGCGCAACTGGGCAAATCCGCTGCCGTAATCATCAATGGCAATCTTGAAGCCCTGACTGCGGTAGCGCACCAGAATGTCTTTGAGGTACCCGGCATTGCTGATGTCGTGGCGTTCGGAAATCTCAAGGAAGATGGTATCGCGTTCAAGTCCGGCATCGCTGAGCAATGCGGCAGTCTGACCGGGTTGGTAATCCTCGGTCTTAACGACGCGATTGTCGAAATTGTAAAAAAGCTTGAGCCGTTTGGCGCCCGGAAAACGCGCGAATTTCTCGATCGCCTTGGCGCGCAGCATCATATCGACACTGTGCAGGTTGCCAGTATCCCATGCGGTATCAAACAGCGCCTGAATGGATGTAAATCCGGCTTCTTCCCAGCGCCGCAAAAGCGCCTCATAGCCGAAAACATGACCGGTGTGCGGACTGACAATGGGCTGGAAGGCGAAGTCGACTTTTTCGACGACCTGCTGCCAGTTACGGAGCATGACCGGTTGGGTCATGGGTCGGTCGGATATCCACTGTTCATCTGCATCAAAGGTCAAATGCAGTACCCCGATCTTCAAAATGGTCGGCTTTCCCGGAAGTTGTGAGAATTAGAAGTTCCGAGGTTTGCTGTTATCCCAGATATGACAACAAGTTCATGACAGTGGGGTTACGAATATGTGACATCCGCAGAAAACATCCACTTTTTTATCAAGAAACGGCGGGATCTCTATACAAAGGGGTTAGACAAATCGGAGAACCCGATACTGATTCGACTAACCAATTGCCCGTGTGGCCAGCGGATGATGTTCTTGAACCAGTCCGCGCAGCCGTGACTCGAGAACATGGGTATAAATCTGCGTGGTCGAGATATCGGAATGGCCCAGCATCTTTTGCAGGCTGCGCAAATCCGCGCCATTGGCCAGAAGGTGACTGGCAAAGGAATGACGCAAGACGTGCGGCGACACTTTTGACGGCGGGACACCGGCCTCAATCGCCAGATCCTTGATCATCTTCAGAAACATCTGACGGGTCAAATGCCCGGTTTTCCCGCGTGACGGGAAAAGGTATGAGGATTGCCCGGGGCGATCGGCATGGCCGTTTGATTTGTCTGATGGAATAAAGGCATCGCGCACTTCAAGGTAATCACGCAGCGCATCACGGGCCGGATCGGACAACGGCACCAGCCGTTCCTTGCTGCCCTTGCCACGCACAATCAGCATCTGCGGATCACGCGCTGCTGCAGCAAAGGGGAGCTCCACCAGTTCGGAAACGCGCATGCCGGTGGCATACATCAGCTCCACCATCGCAAGTAACCGCTTGCCCTTGATGCCCGGATGATTGGTTGCTGCGATGATCAGACGATCAATTTCCTCAATCGACAGGAATTTCGGCAGGGTCTGGCCCTGTTGCGGACTATCGATATTCGATGACGGGTCATCATTGCGATACCCGTCGGAATAAAGGAACTTGTGAAACTGCCGCAAGGCCGACAGGCGCCGCGCCTGCGTACGCGGGGCAAGCCCGGCAGACCCCAGTTCGGCCATATAGCGTCTGACATCCGCATCGCTTGCCGATACCGGATCAGCCTTGCCCGCAGTCAGTGATGACGCATAATCTTCAAGATCACGCCGATAGGCATCAAGCGTATGCACACTGGCCCCGCGTTCAGCCGCCATCATTTCCAGAAAGGCCGATATCAACGAGCTTGTCAGTGCCTTGGCCATGACCGGTCCTGCCAGTGATTAAAGAGCCTACTGATTAAACGACATCAGCAGTTCTGTCGCCAGACGCCGTGCGTCATTTTCCTGCCCGATGACCAGAAGCGACGTCACAGTATCGCTCAGGACCTTGGGGTCGGCATTGTCGACAGCCGCGACCTGTTGGGCCTGAATGGCCAATGCCGCGGTTTTCGCCTTTTGCCGCGCAGCCGCAGCTGCGTTGAGTTGATGCGATACAGCACTGCTGGTTGTCATGCGTTGTTCGGCATAGGGGGCGGTCAGGATGCTGTCCCACAACGTATTGGGGACTTCGATGCCGAAACCTTCAAACAGGTTGAAAATCAGTTCGCTATAACGTCTTGCCGCGGCCTGATCGCCGCGCGCAGCCTGCATTTCCTGCCATTCGACCATACGTGCACGATGGCGGGCAAGGGCGGCTGCGCGATCAGATGCACTTTGCACATCCTCTGCCGAGGCCGAGTTGGGCATGACGGTTGCCGACGCCATGCCGCCACTTGATGTCGGTGCACCCGGCACGACGGCACCGCCAAGACCGAAGGTTTGCGTCGGACCGGATTGCGGATCAGCCCCAAAACTCTGCGAAGAACTTCCATCCGTTGCCATGGCTGTCGGTCGAACGGCGCCTGTTTCTTCAAGGCCGGAAATCGCCAGAACCGGATAAAGCAGGCTCAGGCGTGATGAAATGTCATTCGATGCATTGGCCGATGATTTGGCAACCTGAAGCCAGTTTTCTGCCCGCTCGAAATTGTTTGCGGCAATTGATGCCCGAAGGGCAGGAACAGCAAACCACGAAAAGTCGCCATTCACCGGAATGTCGGTCATCAGCGGCGCTGCCAGCCTTGCGACCTGCATGAAATCGCCTTCAAAATCCGCGGCGTCAAACAGGGCAGCCAGAATTTCGGCCCGTGCGGCGGCAACATCACTTTGTGCTGCGGCCTGATAAAGCTTGGCATACTGGCGCGCCTGAATGCCTTCGCTGGCATCATCAAGAACGCTTTCCAATGCCGCCGGTTCGAAATTCACCGACTGATAAACATCAGCCAGCTTTTCCGGGCTGATCAGGCCAAGATTTTCAGCCTTGCGGGCGGCCTCAAGGCGAACATCGGTCGCAGTCGCATCGGCAGTGGTAATGCCGATGATGGCGGCTGGATTTTCGGTTTCAAGCTGGCTGGTCGGGATCGATTGTTTGGCAACCGCCAGAAGTGCCAGATCG
This sequence comes from Thalassospira sp. UBA4513, assembly GCF_002388495.1. Taxonomy (NCBI): domain Bacteria; kingdom Pseudomonadati; phylum Pseudomonadota; class Alphaproteobacteria; order Rhodospirillales; family Thalassospiraceae; genus Thalassospira; species Thalassospira sp. UBA4513. The sequence continues at coordinate 214,659 of NZ_DGMR01000038.1, read as the reverse complement.
ATCGGGCGCAAATCATTTAGCAGGTCGGCATCGGCAGTACTGCCACTGCGGATTGCGGAAACCAGACCAAAGAAGGTGGCATCGCTTTCGCCACCCATTTCACGCACAAGATCGACGGTGAAGGCCGCAGAAGTCGGGTCATTGGCGTAAAACGCGCACATCGCCGCCGCCTTAAGCCAGAAAAGCTCCTCGTAACTTGCGCCGTAACCTTCAATCGCGTCACACGCCGCATCAATTCTGGAGCCAATCAGAAGGGCGTTGACCTCTGCCTGCGCCAGCATGGAGCCGCGCGATCCTTGCGGGGCGGCGCGGACAAGTTCGATGGCGTCATCAAGCGCGCCCATTTCGATCAGCTTTGCAACACGCGCTTCAAGCAGGCTGATATCAGCCGAGCCCTGAGGCAGGGCGGCTGCGGACAGAAGCAGGCGTTTTTGCAAGTCACGCGCAGCATGGGTCGCCGGGGTCGCGGGCAATTCTGAAATCAGTTGTGCCGCAGACCGGCGGGTGGTGCCGTTCCACATATCGGCGCCAAGGCCACCGCGCGATTGATCAATGGTCCCGACGGCCTCGGCGTCGACTGCGCCAAGTGACAGCGATTGCACCGCGTTCGGATCCGACGGGAATGCATCAGTCTCGCTGGTGCCAGATGACGTATTGCCAAAGCTGCCTGATCGCGGGGCCGATGTGGCCCCCGGATTGGTCGGGCTTGGGGCAACCTGGCGTTCCGCGTCCTGTTCTGCTTCCTGTTTTAAAAACAACGGCACGGGGGCCGAGTTTTGCGCGTTTGCAGGGGCGGAACCCAGTCCCGTTCCCGTCATCATGGCCAGTACACAGGTCTGCATTAACAGGCGGGAACGCAATGTCATCTTAGTTAAACCTCGAATTCGGGATGGTTTCTTCGATTTGGGCGGTCGGGGCAGGAATGTCCCAGGTCACCAGGAAAGTGGCACCGCCGGCAATCACGGCGATAACCAGCAACAGGATGATGCGCGATAAAATTCTCATTTTAATCCAGACTTCGAAGCGTTTAAGCGATGGACGCGAATACCAGTATGCGGACGAAAATCAAAGATGCAAGAACCGCAACCGCCAATCATTCTGGCGATCCGTCCAAGTATCTTGAACCTGTCATCGCAATGGGGTGGTCGCACTCCAATTCGGCAACTTAAAGGCAGTATAAGTGCCTGTTACTCACAGAGAGTTAATGCCATCGCGCAGAACAACATTGGGCAAAACGATGCATAGGCATGCCTAAAGTGACTGAAAGGGGCAATTTGGCGCAGTATTTTTGTCGTGTTTTCTGTCCGGTTTGCTTGCGTTCGGGGGCAAGCTGGCCTAAAGATTTGGGTAATTTGTATCTCAATGATTGAACCACAGGACTGCAAACCGAACATGGACAGCAACATTGCCGAGTCGGGTTTGCACGAAGACGTGATCGCCAAAATTCGGGACGGCCTGAAAGGCCGGACATTGGTGTTCATTGGACTGATGGGTGCAGGAAAAAGCTGCATCGGCCGTATGGTCGCCAAGGAACTCAAACTGGATTTTGTCGATGCCGACCGCGAAATTGAAGAAGCCGCTGGCTGCTCGATCGCCGATATCTTCAAGCTGTATGGCGAAGAGGCGTTTCGCGACGGCGAGGAACGTGTAATTGCCCGTTTGCTTGATGGCGAACAGATCGTGTTGGCCACAGGCGGTGGTGCGTTCATTCGCGAACGTACCCGACAATTAATCCTCGAAAAATCCGTATCGGTCTGGCTTCGTGCCGACCTTGATCTGCTGATGCACCGCACCAGCGGGCGGACCCATCGTCCGTTGCTTAATAACGGTGATCCCAGACAAATTCTCGCGGATCTGATCGAGACGCGTTACCCGGTCTATGCCGGGGCAGACATTATTTTCGACTGTGATGAATCCTCAAAGGAAGCCACCCGCGATGCGGTTCTTGAACTGCTTGCCGATTCCTTTGATGACGATGGTCAATTGATCAAGACAGGAACCTGACAGAGTGAGCAATCACGACACCCTTCGCGTCGACCTTGGTGCGCGCAGCTATGACATCCTTGTTGGCAGCAACCTTTTGGCCGATACCGCCAAATATATTGCCCCGTTCGTCAAGAAGGCCGGTGTGGTCGTGATCAGCGATGCGGCACTGTCGGACAATCATTTACCGACCGTGCTGGCATCGCTTGACGGGGCGGGCATTCCTCACCGCGAAGTCGTCGTGCCGTCTGGTGAAAAGTCCAAAAGCTTTGCCATGTTCGAAAACGTCGTCGAACAGATTTTGGCGATGGGGATCGAACGGTCCACCCTGATCATTGCCCTCGGTGGCGGTGTCGTTGGCGATCTTGCCGGGTTTGTTGCGGCGTCTTTGTTGCGTGGTCTTGATTTCGTTCAGATCCCGACCACTTTGCTGTCGCAAGTCGATAGTTCCGTTGGTGGCAAGACCGGGATCAATTCCAAGTCGGGCAAGAATCTGATTGGTGCGTTTCATCAGCCGCGTCTGGTTCTGGCCGATACATCCGTTCTTGATACCTTGCCGGCACGTGAATTGCGGTCGGGTTATGCCGAGGTCGCCAAATACGGCCTGATCGATGATCCGGAATTCTTTGCCTGGCTTGAAGAAAACGGGCAGGCGGTTCTTGATAAAGATGGATCTGAGCGCCGTCAGGCCGTGATAAAAAGCTGTGCGGCGAAGGCCCGCATCGTGTCCGAGGATGAACGCGAAGGCGGCAAGCGTGCACTTTTGAACCTTGGTCATACCTTTGGTCACGCGCTTGAAGCCGAAACCGGATATGGCGAAAAGCTTTTGCATGGCGAAGCGGTTGCCATGGGTATGGTCATTGCCCATGACGTTTGCGGTGCCATGGGTATGGCACCTGCGGGCGAGAAAGACCGGATTGTTGCCCATCTGAAATCGGTGGGTCTTCCGGTGACGGCATCCGAGGTCACGGGCATGCATTGGGATATCGACAAGGTGATCAGCCACATGTCACGCGACAAAAAAGTCCGCGACGGCGAGATCACCTTTGTCATGACCCGCGGGATCGGCAAGGCGTTTACATCCAAGGCAATGGATGTTGAAAAAATGCGTGCCGCGATCACCCGATCCTGTCGGGGTTGATCAATATTATACTGATTCACAATGCGTGTGGGTCGACGGACGTGCATGGTGGCGGTCACTTCGCGGTGGTGACTTTGCCGCCAATGTGTTGTTGTTAACTTGTTTAACGGCATTTGACCTTATAGATGAACACAGAACAAACTTGCTCTGTTGCAATCACCGCTTGGAGACGGCCCTGAATGACGATCACGATTGTCGTGATTTTTTTGCTGCTGATGCTTTCGGCATTCTTTTCTGGCTCGGAAACCGCGCTGACGGCGGCGTCGCGTCCGGTCATGCATCACAAGGAACAGGATGGTGACATTCGGGCCGCAATCGTCAACAGGTTGCGGCGGTATCAGGAACGGTTGCTGGGCGCGATCCTGCTTGGCAACAACATGGTCAACATTCTGGCCTCTGCCCTTGCAACATCGGTGATGATCGAACTGTTTGGTGAAAACGGTGTCGTGTATGCGACGGCGGTGATGACCGCGCTTGTTCTGATTTTCTCGGAAATTCTGCCAAAGACCTACGCGCTTCAGCATGCCGATACCATGGCGCTGCGCGTCGCGCGCCCGATGAGCATCCTTGTCGTTCTGTTCGCGCCGATCACCCAGACCATTCAGGTCCTGGTGCAGGCGACCCTGCGCCTGTTTGGCAGTGGCGAGGGCCCCGGTCTTGATAGCGAACGCGAATTGCGTGGTGCCATCGAACTGCATGCCGATGACGTAGTTGTCGGTAACCACCATGCCGAACGCACGATGTTGCACGGGGTGCTTGATCTTGAAGATGTCGGCGTTTGGGAAATCATGGTGCACCGTCGCAAGGTGCAAATGATCGACATTTCCCGCCCGATGGAAGAAATCCTTGATACGGTTCTGGCAAGTCCGCACACCCGTATTCCGATCTACGAAAAGGACCCGGACAACATTGTCGGTGTTCTGCATGCGCGTGAAGTTCTCAAGGCGATTGTACGCGGGGCCAAGCCCGCCAGTGCCGAGGATGTCCGCGAACTGAGCTCTGAACCCTGGTTCATCCCGGATTCAACCACCCTTGCCGACCAGCTTAAGGCGTTCAAGGAACGGCACGAACATTTTGCCATCGTGGTTGACGAATATGGCGCGTTCGAAGGCGTTGTGTCGCTTGAAGACATTCTGGAAGAAATCGTTGGCGATATTGCCGATGAAACCGACGTCGAAGTGGTTGGTGTCCAGCCGCAGGCTGACGGATCGGTCATTGTGCGCGGCGATGTCACCATTCGCGACCTGAACCGTCGTTTCGGCTGGCGTCTGCCAGATGAAGAAGCCGCCACCGTGGCCGGTCTTTTGCTGTATGAAACCCGGCGTATTCCCGATGTCGGGCAACAGTTCCGTTTCCACGGTTTTGAGTTTGAAGTGCTGCGGCGTATTCGCAACCAGATCACCCGTGTGCGTCTGCGCGCGGTGACGGATCCGGCCGGGGAAGAACAGGAATAAACCTTCTTCCCCGCTTTACCGGTGTGTTGCCGACAAACCACTATAGCGTAAAAAATTTCAGCTTTATCTACTTATGGGTTAAACTCTTGTTTCAGGGTCTTGACCCAAAGGATTGCAGGGCCACTTGCAAATAAGGGCCCGTCACACTGTGTCATCCAGTGACGTCATTTCTATGTGACGTCAGTCAGTGTGAAACCAGATGATCTGATCGGGTTTGGGCATGTGGCAACAGCAACCTGCAGAGAGAGATGCATGGATACGAAAATTGTACCGGGTGTGGTCCAGGAACAATCCATCGCGACACTCAACCCCGCCGATTCCGTGATGGACGCCGTCACCATGATGACGGAGCGCAAGATTGGCGCTGTCATCATCGTTGATAACAACGCCAGACTGGCTGGAATTTTTACCGAGCGTGACCTTGTCAACCGTGTGGTGGCAAAGGGGCTGGATGCGGCATCTGTGCCGCTTTCCAAAGTCATGACCGCTGATCCCGATACGCTTGGTCCGAATGATTCCGCCATGAGTGCGCTTGATCTGATGAGTGCACGGCGATACCGCCACCTGCCGGTTGTCGATGGCGACAAGGTTGTTGGCATGGTGTCGATCCGTGACCTGTTTAATGTGGTCAAACGCCAACTCGAAGAAGATGTGCGGGAACGCGAAAAGTTCATCTTCGGATCGGACTACGGCGTGGCCTGAAGCCACCGGTTTTCTGGAAGCAGCATATGGCGTCGGTCTGACGGGGAATTCCCCGTCAGGCCTTTGCAACGTGATGAATTCCGATGAGTTTCCCGAAATTCCGGTGACCGTCTTTTGCCGCGAGGCTTGGGCGGCGGGAATGACGGAAAATGCGTTTGCGACTTGACAGCCCGCAGGTGAACGTCTTTACGTTTACGTAAAGGAGAAATTCCGATGCCACTGTCCCGCCCCGCAGAACGCGAACACATCCATACCCGCACCGTGACCTGTCAGGGGTTCCGGCGCAAAGACGGCCTTTGGGATATCGAAGGTCACATCACGGATGTCAAAACCTATGGTTTTTCCAATCATGATCGTGGTGAAATCCCCGCCGGCGAGCCAGTCCACGGGATGTGGATACGCGTTACCATTGGCGATGATCTTGTGATCCGCGAGGTCGAGGCCGTAACCGACTATGCCCCGTTTTCGGCCTGCGATGCGATTGCCTCGAATTACGAAAAGCTGGTCGGTTTGAAGCTTGGCCCGGGCCTGCGCAAACAGATCCGCGACCGGGTGGGTGGCGTTCATGGCTGTACGCATCTGAATGAATTGATGGGCCCGGTTGCGACCACGGCGTTTCAGACAGTCTTCCCGATATTGGCCAAGGAATCCCTGCAGGCACGCGATGAAACCGATGACAAACCGCCACGACGCAATCCGCTGATCAATACCTGCCATGGCTGGCGCAGTGACGGGCCCGCCGTCAAACGGATATCCCCGGAACTCTATACCGGTGGAGATTAACCGGGGCGTCTTGCAAGTGCATCTGCCCGGTCCAATATCCAAATGGTCCGTAACGTGTAATTGTCAGGTGGCGTGTGTTCATGTTGCGTAGGTGTGGAAACGCCAATAACAAGAAAGATTGCAAAGGCTTCTTGCACCCGTTTGAAATGGCGGTGTTCTATTGTTGCGTGACTGCCATATTACTTCTGACGGCATCCATCGCGAAGGCACATGATCTTGCATCGCCACAGGCAGAAGCCGGACAAGCCAATCTTGATGAACAGGATGGCTTCCTGATCTTGCAGACCAACCTGCACCCCCCCTATCAGGAACTTCATAACGGCATACTCAGCGGATATTCGGTTTCGATCCTGAACTGTGTGTTTGATCGGCTTGATATTGGCTATGGGCTGGCGATTGCACCCCGCCAACGCAACCGCGAAATGGTGCGCACCGGCAAGGCCGACGGGTTCTTTTTGGCCCGCATCAGCGACGCGATGGACGAATACGCCGTGGCGTCAAATCCGTTGGCGCTTGAAAAATGGGTTTGGGTATCACCCGCGATCAAGTCGGATGATCCCCGTGTCAGTCGGCGGCCTAAGCCCGGTGATTTTTCTACAGTCGGGGCGATACTGGGATCGAACGAGGCCGAGTGGTTGCTTGAACAGGGCTACACCGATGTCATGCGTGTACCTTCGATTGCGTCACTGGTCGCGCAAGTCGCAGCAGGTCGGGTCGAATATGCCCTTGTCGATAAGCACAGTTTTGAATTCGCCCGTAAGGAACTGCAACTGACAGCCGATAAGTTCCGGATGCAGTTCGAACGCTATGTGCCACTGGTTGTGTATTTTTCCAAACATTACGTTGCGACTTTCCCGCGGCTGCTTGATGACCTCAATGCCGTTTTGGAATTTTGTGAAACCCGCCCGATGCATTTGGAAGCCTGGGAACGCGAAGCAATCCAGAATGTTCAACTACCCGGCATTCGCCAGTTTGCAAGTTCCCCGGAACTTTTGGGCTATGTTTTTAACCAGTTGGATGAGACAGAAATACAGAGTGCCGATCAGAAACTTCTGACGGATCAAGAATGGATCACGCTGGCGCGCGAAGGTGCCGCCAGTGCAATCGCGACGGAAATCCTTGGCAATGATTTGTCAAAATACCTTCGCACGTTTCAGGCCAGTATTGGCGAACAAGTGGCAGAGGCATTCGTTTTTGACACCCATGGTCAGATCATCGGCATGAGCCGCCTGACATCGGATTTTGATCAGAGTGACGAAGCCCAGTTTCAGATGATCGATAGCCTTAATCGTGAAAAGGCACTGATCACTGATATTTGGTATGACGCCTCGACCCGTGCGTTCCTGTCGCAAATCACGGTGCCGATCATTGACCCGGATAGTGGTCAGACACTTGCCGCCCTGACCGTAGGCCTGAACGTTTCCGCAGCACTGCGTCCGGAAAGCTGAGATCACGTAACGGTAAATCGTCCGGATTACTTGCCGGGCGGCTCGGAAATTTCAATCGCGATATTACTGTACCAGTCCGCCGCGGCTTGCATCTCCGCATCCGTCAGGTCCTTGGCAATCGGTGTCATGACGTCATGAACCCGCTTGCCGGTGCGAAATGCCTTGAGTTGCGTTTCGATATATATATTGGTTTCGCCTGCCAGATTGGGGGCGTCTTCCAGTGTTGAAATGCCATTCGCGCTATGACAGCCAACGCAAAGCTCGGGTGCATCATCTTCGGATGTGTCGGCGGGCAGGGTGCCTGATACCTCGAAATGGCTGAACCAAAGCGCAACCTTGCTGATCTGATCATCAGACAGTCCGCTTGCGACCACGGTCATCATTTCATGTTCACGGGTGCCGGTCTTGAAGGCGTTTAGCTGGGCGATCAGATAATCGACCGGCTCGCCCCCGATATGCGGGGCAATCGGAATGCGCGCCAGCCCATCAAGCCCATGACAGGTGCGACACATTCCGGCAACCTTGCGGCCATCCTGAAGGGCGTCCGCATCAGGCGTGGACTTATCTTGGGCCGCCACATTGGACACGCCCCCGGCGGACAAAAGCCCGCCGAGGAGTGCGATCATAAATCTGCGCATCAATTGCCCTCATACCAGATGCGATACAGCGCACCGGCCAGATCATCGGAAACAAGGATCGAGCCGTCGCGCAATTGGGCAACATCAACCGGACGGCCAAGATATTCCTCGTTCTCGTCAATCCAGCCTTCGGCAAACGGTTCGATGGTGGCGTTTCCTTCATCGTCAATGAAGGTCACCATCACCCGCGCGCCCACCGGGGTTGTGCGGTTCCACGACCCATGCTGGGCCGAAAATATCGCGTTCTTGTATTTGGCCGGGAACATGTTGCCGGTATAGAAGCTCATGCCAAGGTCGGCGGCATGCGCCACGGTTTCAACCGCAGGCATGACCACATCATAGGGCACTTCCTGACCGGCATATTCATTGGTGCGGACATCACCGCCGCCATACCACGGATGGCCAAAATGTTGGCCTGCGGCGGTTTGATGGTTGATCTCGCCGGGCGGGATATCATCGCCCATGCCATCGACCTGGTTATCGGTCCACCACAGTTCACCGGTGACCGGATGGAAGTCATGCCCGACGGAGTTGCGCACCCCGTATGTGTAGACTTCGCGGCCGGTGCCATCGGTATTGATGCGGATGATGCCACCAATTCCCCACTCGCGATAAAGATCCAGCTTGTCTTCCGGCGCCACGTTAAACGGCTGACCAAGCGAGATATAAAGCTTTCCATCCGGGCCGATTTTGCAAACGCGCGCGGTGTGGTTATAGCTTTCCTCGGCGGGTGGGATCAGATCACCCTGCTTGACCACGTTGAACGCGGCAACGTCCGGGCTTTCATAGAAAAACTCGGCCGCCGGGAACACCAGAACACGGTTCTGTTCGGCGATATAAAGGAACCCGTCCGACGAGAAGCACGGACCGTTCGGGATGCTAAATCGAAGCGACGGGGCGAAGTCCTTGACCTCGTCGGCGACACGGTCCTTGTTGCGGTCGGTGACCGACCAAACCTTGTCCTTGCGCGTGCCAACAAAGGTCACAACCCCCTGTGGCCCGACGGCAATATGGCGGGCATCGGGGACAATGGCATAAAGACCGATCTTGAAACCATCAGGAAGCTTGATGCGCTCAAGGGTCTTTTTGATCCCTTCGGCGTAATCACCACCCTGTTCGATGACGGTGAATTCTGTCGTTCCGGTTGATTGGAAGTTGGAGAGTTTTTCAAGATTGTCCGGCGCAGGTGCTTGCGCGTAGGCGGTTCCGGACATGGCAAGCGCAATGCTCGCCATTAGAAGGCGTTTCGTCATTACGTAGTCCTCCCGATTGTCGCGGATGCCATTGACCGGCATCCGTGCCGCGCGAATTTCACCATTCGCACGGCTTGTGTATAAGCATTGCGCCTAATCGGTATGAACGTCTAGGTTGATTTCACTATGTGGAATTATTCTTAATTGTTTTTGTTGCCCAAGGCGATTTCGTATTCTGCTGGTGTCATGGTTTTGAGTGCCAGCGCGTGCACGCGATCCTTCAGCAACGCATCAAGCGCGCCATATACAAGGCGCTGGCGATTGACACGGTTTTCGCCTTCGAATTTTTCGGAAACCACAAGAACGGAAAAATGGGACTCGCCACGCGGGTCTGCACCGGCGTGACCGGCATGTTTGGACGAATCATCATTGATCTGTAGTTCGACCGGGCTGAATTGTTCGGTCAGGATGTCACGGATCTGGTTGGCGACCTGCATGGTAAGGGCCTCTGTTTTCTGGTGATGTTTGCAGATTGCTGCAAAAACGTTTCTTTACGTCACGTTCTGTCATGCGGTGACCGTTTTTCAAGCCTTTTATCGCATTTAAAGCGCCCGTATGATATTGCGCGCATCGAATTTTCAGAACATATAGACGCAAATGAACCGAGGACACCGCAACAAGCGCAAGACGCTTTACCATGAAGAACCCGTTCTGCCGGAATGTGACTGGCCGGAATGTGACGGGCATGGGGAATTCCGTGCGCCCAAGGATCGCAAGTTGCGCGACTATTACAAGTTCTGCCTGGAACATGTCCGCGAATACAACAAATCCTGGAACTATTATGCCGGCATGAAGGCCGAGGATATCGAAAACGACATGCGTCGCGATACCCACTGGCAACGCCCGACATGGCAGTTCGGTCATATCCGCGGATCAAAAAAACCGTTCAATTTCAAATTCAAGGACGGGTTCGGCTTCTTTAACGAAGACGGCGACCAGACCCATCATGGCCCCGGCGCCGAAGCCAGGGCCAATGCCGAACGCAAACGCAAAAGCGAAGAAGCCCAGCGTCGCGCTGGCGCCATGGGCATGCCTGCCGAACAGCAAGAGGCCATGGCGACCCTTGATCTTGGATGGCCGTTCACCCGCGATGAACTCAAGACGAAATACAAGGCACTTTCCAAAAAGTACCACCCTGATGCCAATGGCGGCGACAAGGCGGCCGAGGAACGGTTCAAGCGGATCAGCGCGGCCTATACGTCACTCACGCGCTATATCCGCGATCTTGAAGCGCGTGTGACACTTTAGCTTTCTGGCTAATTTTCTGCGAAATTTGGTCAAAACCGGTCTATCTGGTTGCAGTTTGCGTATCTGGAAGGTCTTATCGACCAAACCTTTTGCGATAATAGATATTTTTTGCGCATCTTCCCTTTGTGTGATGCGTCATAACCGCTATTAATGAGCAAGTTTAACGAAACGACCGCGTCACCAGCGCCGGTCCGAAAAACGCGCGAGTACTTATGAGCCAAGGTTACGAAGCGAGCGGTGCAGCGGCAGAACATCCGCTTGATACACCCGACATCACCATTTCCGTCCGTGAAACGTTCGGGATCGATATCGATATGGAAGTCCCGGCATTCAGTCAGGGCAGCGAACATGTGCCGGCGATTGATCCGACCTATCGTTTTGATCGCGATACCACGATGGCGATCCTGGCGGGTTTTGCCCATAACCGCCGCGTGATGATCCAGGGTTATCACGGCACCGGTAAGTCGACCCATATCGAACAGGTGGCAGCGCGTCTGAACTGGCCGTGCGTGCGCGTGAACCTTGATAGCCATATCAGCCGTATCGACCTGATCGGTAAGGACGCGATTGTTCTGCGTGATGGCAAACAGATCACCGAATTCCGCGAAGGCATTTTGCCTTGGGCGCTCAAACGCCCTGTTGCGATGGTGTTTGATGAATATGATGCCGGTCGCCCCGATGTGATGTTCGTGATCCAGCGTGTGCTTGAAGTCGATGGCAAGCTGACCCTTCTTGATCAGAACAAGGTCATCCACCCGCATTCGCATTTCCGCCTGTTCGCAACCTCGAACACGGTCGGTCTTGGCGATACCACGGGCCTTTACCACGGTACTCAGCAGATCAACCAGGCACAGATGGACCGTTGGTCGATCATTGCGACGCTGAATTATCTGTCGGTCGAAGACGAAACCAACATCGTCACCGCCAAGGTTCCGGCATTTGATACTGCCGAAGGCCGCCAGAAGATCGAGGCAATGGTTGCCCTTGCCAATCTGACGCGTCAGGGCTTTGTGGCTGGTGATATCTCGACCGTCATGAGCCCGCGTACCGTGATCACGCTTGCAGAAAACGCCAAGATTTTTGGCGACGTTTCCTATGCCTTCCGCGTAACGTTCCTTAACCGTTGCGATGAAGTCGAACGTCCGATTTTGGCGGAATATTACCAGCGTTGCTTTGGTGAAGAACTGCCTGAGGAAGCCATTAATGTAATGGTCCGCTAAGGCGTGGCTCTTAAGCAGATTGGCGAACTGGTTCCACAAGCGAGTAGTGCGATGAAGAATGATGAGGCTCTTTCCGGCTTCTTGCGCGGCACGGCAGCGACGTTTCGTGCGCTTGCCGGGCGCAATGATCTGGAAGTCGGCTTTGTCAAAGGCGGGCGTCCGGGCGGCTATGGTGAACATGTGCGTTTGCCGATGCCCAAACAGTCTATGCCCAAGGATGAAGTCGCCGATCTGCGCGGTGTTGCCGATGGCTGGGCGCTTAAGATGCGCCACCATGATGCCACCCTGCACGCCAAACGCATGCCCGAAACGGCCGAGGCACAGGCTGTTTACGATGCGCTTGAAACTGCACGTGTCGAAGCAGTGGGTTCGCGGTATTTCCCCGGTGTGCGCAAAAACCTTCGCGAACATGCCGAACAGGATTGCCATGCCAAGAACTATCACCGTGTGACATCGCGCGACGATGCCCCGTTTGCCGATGCGATCGGGATGCTGGCGCGTGAAGTCTTTACCGGTGAAAAGGCCCCTGAATCTGCCGGTCCGCTGATTGATCTGTGGCGTTCACATATCGAAGAAAATGCCGGTTCAGACCTGAGCAACCTGCGTGATCTGCTGGACGATCAGGATGCCTTTGCACGCGGCATGCGCAAATTGCTTGATCACCTTTCGCTTGAAGACGACCTCGACGATGCCCCGCCCGAACAGGAAGGCGAGGATGACGAGCAAAAAGACGGCGAAAATGATCCCGATCAGGAAGACATGGAAAGTCAGGGCGGCCAGCAGGGCCAGAATGACGATTCCGAACCTGATGGCAGCGATGATCAAACCGACGCCGGTTCCGAAGAAGCCGAAGCCGGTGAAGGCGACATCGATGATCAGCAGCTTGAAGCCATGTCGCAGGAAGAAAAGCCTGCCGGACCGGGCGAGCAGCCGGAATTTGATGGCCGCAACGAGCCAGTTGAACGTGGCTATGAGCCGTTTACCCGCGAATTTGACGAGGTCGTCACCGCAGATGATCTGTGTGAAAACCTCGAACTGTCGCGCCTGCGCGCCATGCTTGATAAGCAGCTGGCCAACCTTCAGAACGTGGTTTCCAAGCTTGCCAACCGTCTGCAACGCCGCCTGATGGCGCAGCAGAACCGTGGTTGGGACTTCGACCTTGAAGAAGGCATTCTTGATGCCGCCAAGCTGGCCCGCATCGTCTCGACCCCGTCGACGTCGCTGTCGTTCAAGCAGGAACAGGATACCGACTTCCGCGATACGGTTGTCACCCTTCTGATCGATAATTCCGGCTCCATGCGGGGCCGTCCGATCACGATTGCCGCCCTGTCGGCTGATATTCTGGCCCGCACACTGGAACGTTGTGGCGTTAAGGTCGAAATCCTTGGTTTCACCACCCGTCAGTGGAAAGGTGGCCAGTCGCGCGAAAGCTGGGTCGAGGCCGGAAAACCGCCGAAACCCGGTCGTCTGAACGATCTGCGGCACATCATCTACAAGGCTGCCGATACGCCATGGCGTCGGGCACGCAAGAACCTTGGTCTGATGCTGCGCGAAGGGCTGCTTAAGGAAAACATCGACGGCGAAGCACTGCTTTGGGCGCATGAACGTCTTCTGGGTCGCACCGAACAACGCCGGATCATGATGGTGATTTCCGATGGTGCGCCGGTGGATGACTCGACCCTTTCGGTCAATTCCGGGAATTATCTGGAACGTCATCTGCGCGAAGTGATCGAATGGATCGAAACCAGATCTCCGGTCGAACTTCTGGCGATCGGGATCGGTCATGACGTCACGCGTTATTATCGCCGGGCGGTCACGATCAACGATCCGGAAGAACTCGGTGGCACCATGCTGCGTGAATTGTCCGATCTGTTTGACGAGCAGGGCGCGCGCCAGCCCAAACGTCCGATGCGCCATGTGCCCGCCGATAACGCGCAGGCCCGCGATCATGCCACAGGCGATCGCGACCGCTGGTAAGGGCAGGGGTGCTTGAAGGATGACCACGATCACCCGCTTTGCACCAAGCCCGACCGGATATCTTCATCTCGGCCATGCGGCCTCAGCCTTGTTTTCTGCAAAACAGGCCGGGCCGGATGGCCGTTTTCTTTTGCGGATCGAAGATATCGACCAGACCCGGTGTCGTCCGGAATATCTGGATGCGATCTATGAAGACCTCGCCTGGCTTGGCCTTGAATGGGAAAAACCGGTTCGGGTGCAGTCCGATCACTTTGCCGATTATCAGGCGGTGCTGGATCGCTTGTTCGACATGGAACTTCTTTATCCGTGCTTTTGCACCCGCAAGGACATTCAGGCGGAAATCGCCCGCATCGGCAACGCACCACACGGCCCGGATGGCGCGCTTTATCCCGGGACCTGCCGACAGTGTTCGCCAACCGAACGCAAGAATCGCATTGCAGCCGGTGAAAGCTATGCACTTCGCCTTGATATGTGGGCTGCGATCAAACGGGTGGGCAAGGAACTGACATGGTTTGATCGCTCGGCAGGCAAACAGATCGCCACCCCGGAAATCTTTGGCGATGTGGTTCTGGCACGCAAGGATACCCCGACCAGCTATCATATCTCGGTTACCCATGATGATGATCTGCAGGGCATAACCCTCGTCACTCGTGGTGAGGACTTGTTTTTTGCCAGCCACCTGCATCGTTTGTTGCAGGAATTGCTGGGCTATGACGTGGCGGAATATCACCATCACGGGCTTTTGACCGGGCCTGATGGCAAACGCTTTGCCAAGCGTGACAAATCCAAGACGCTCAGATCCATGCGCGAAGAGGGGATGTTGCCCGCCGACGTGATCAAGCTGGCGGATCATTTCTGATTGACCGGGGCTGGTCGGTGATCCCTTAGTAAGCCGTAATATTTTGTGTTTTTCATATTCCCGTTGTCGTTGATTATTACCTCCGTATAGGATGTTTTGATCGAACGATGATGTCGGGGGCACAAGACCAGATGAAAAAAGATGCTGGCTTGGTTAGGGGAATTGCGAAGCGCATTCTCGACCCGGGCATAGAAATAAGTGCCGGGGAAGAGTTGAACGGAAAGGTTCAGCGCGACCTTCTTGATCTGGCCTATCGCAACAATTGGGCAAACATTTTGGTCAACCTTGCTGCGGGCGGCAGTTTGGTTGTGATGCTCTGGCTGCTGGGCGATCTTGCACCGATCACTGTGGTCTGGTTGATGGTCGTGACGGTGGTCTGTTTTGTGCGCTTCTGGGGTGGGTATCTGTACCGGATGGAGCGTGAAAACGTCAGTAACCTGTCCGATGCCTTGTTGCGCAAGTGGCGATTTCGCTACCAGACTGGTGTGGTTGTAACCGGGCTTCTTTGGTCAATGGTCGGAGTGATCGAAATTCCGACGGTCCATGGTGAAAGCCAGTTTCTCACCATGATTATCATCGCTGGTATGGCCGGCGGCGCCACGGGAATTCTGGCGCCCGTCTTTTGGGTCGGGCGCATTTACCTTTGCGCCCTGTTGCTTCCGCCGGCGGTCATTCTCTCGCTGATGCCAGAATCGAACTACATCCTGTCGGCATTGGGGCTGGTGTTCCTTATGGTGATGCTGGTGACGCACCGGAACAACCATGCTGTCCTTTTCCGATCCTTCGTCCTGAAGCATCAGAACCATGGGCTGGTCGAAGACCTCAGGCAGAAAAACCGGATTACCGAAAACTGGAATGCCACCCTCGAAGCGCGGGTCGAACAGCGCACAGAGGAGCTGCGCAATCTGGTCGAACACGATGCCCTGACCGGTATCCTGAACCGTGACGGGATTGTCGCATGGTTCGAACATAAAAAGAGATCGGACGCGCTTCTGGATTACGCTGTGCTGTTTATCGATCTCGACCGGTTCAAACAGATCAATGATGGCTTAAGCCACGCGATTGGTGATGAAGTTCTGCGTGCTGTCAGTATGCGACTTCGGGAATGTGTTGATGACCGCCATGCGTTGGGCCGTTGGGGCGGGGATGAGTTTCTGATCGTTCTGGCCGCCCCGCATGAAGAGCTTCACCCACTGGTCGAAACCACGGTTGAACTGGCGCAGCGTGCGGTTAATCAGCCGATCAATATTGTCGGTCATACATTGCATGTCGGGTTCAGTACTGGCGTTGCCTTTTCGTCCGGACGTAATCCGTCGATATCCGAACTGATCCACTGGGCGGATCTGGCCGCGGCCGAGGTCAAGCGATCCGGCCGGGGCAGTGTGCATAACTACGACAAGATGCTGCTGACGGAGCAGGAACGCCGCCTGAGCGTGACACAGGCGCTGCGCCGGGCACTGAGTGCTGATGAGTTTTATATCGAGTACCAGCCGGTCATTGATGCAACCCGTTGCGAAATAATCGCCTACGAGGCGCTTTTGCGCTGGAATAGCGCGGTGCTTGGCACTGTGCCACCCGATGAATTCATTCCAATTGCCGAGGAAAGCGCGCTCATCGTTGATATCGGGGAATGGTGCATGCGGCGCGCCTGCCAGACCCTGCATGACAATACCGAGATTCCGGTCACCACGAAAATTGCCATCAACGTTTCGATCCGTCAGATCGTGATGCCGAATTTTCCCGATATGGTTTCGCGCATCCTGACGGAAACCGGTCTTGCATCCAGTCGGTTGGTTTTGGAAGTCACGGAATCGATCTTTGAAAAACGCCAGACGTCGCAGATTTCCGCCGTGCTTGATCATCTGCACGCGATGGAAGTTGGTATTCATATCGATGATTTCGGGACCGGGTATTCATCCTTGTCGCGCCTGCATGAAATTCATGTCGATGCGGTCAAGATCGACAAATCCTTTGTCTTGTCGATGGATGAAAATGCCCGCGTGGTGATCGAGGCGGCAATTCTGATCGCTCATCGCTTTGGTCTTAAGGTCATTGCCGAGGGGATCGAGACCCCGCAACAGCGCGCGGAACTCCGCGCGATGGGGGTAGATGCCTATCAGGGGTACTTCTTTGCCCGTCCGGGACAACTTCCGTGTCGTGACATTCACTGGAAAACTGATCCGGATTTGCCGACCTGAGGCTGTTTCTTTGGAACTGGCGCAAAAAAAAAACGGCCTGCCGCAAGTGTGGCAAGCCGTTCACAGTCCTGTTCTGCTGGGGGACAGAATCAGCGGCTAAAATCAATCAGAACAAGGAAGCTGACCGGCACAAGCGCCAGTGCGACATAAATCCAGAAGGACGCGATCGGAACGCCGAACGCGGCAAGAACATAACCGGCAAGGTAAAGTGCCAAGCCAATTACAGCGACCAGCAGAATGCCCAAAAGCGGCAGAGAAACTTTGCTATCTGATTTCATGTCCCGTCATGCTCCCGAAACGGATTTCTTAACTCATGGTGTTGAACCTACCATGCTGTGCGCGTAGGCGTTTTGATCCGTATCAATAAACGCGACAGTTTGAATCCAAAGGCCTTTGCAGGCATGAAGCAGGGTACTCTTATTATATAAACACAGAGAATCGATTGTTCGCACTGTCTCAGGATGGCGCAATTGCCTGTAAATGGGGTCTTTGTTATTGTCGCCCCGGTTTGGAAAATATCAGATTCCGTGCGGTTGAGTTGGGCAAATACCGGCACAAACCAAGGATTATCGTCAAAACAGCTCTGATAAGCGTTTTTGTCGCGGTTTTCGGTTGATGAAGGCTTGACGGCATGGGTTAGAGGCGGTAATAACCCGCTTCCAAGCGCGGGCCTGCATGTTCAGGCCAAGCGTCCTTTTGCGAATTTATAGACCAGGAGATCAGGTCATGGCACGTCGCTGCCCGGTATCCGGCAAAGGCGTTTTGGTCGGCATGAATGTGAGCCACGCCCACAATCGTACCAAACGTCGTTTCCTCCCGAACCTGCAGCCGACCTCGCTGCTTAGTGAGTCGCTCGGTCGTTCGGTGCGTCTGCGTCTGACCACCAATGCTGTCCGCACCATCGAAAAACGTGGTGGTCTGGATGCGTATCTGCTCAGCACTGCAAATGCAAAGCTGCCGGCAGATTTGGTGAAAATCAAACGCCAGGTCGCCAAAGCTGTTGAAGCAAAAGCTGCCTAATTAAGGCTTCTGCTTTACAGACAGAATTTACGAAGGCTCGCTTTTTAGCGGGCCTTTCGTTTTTTTCGGCTCTGGGCTTGGCCATCCGATGCATCGGTTCAGGTGCACCAGACAGGCTGCCAGACATCGTCGGGCGGCTTTTTTTGTGCCGTGCCGCACTGGCAGTTATCCAAGGGTTTCTTGGGCTACGCAAGGGTGCAGTCTCAATAAACGCGACTCGGCAGAACACGAGCTTTGCGCTTTTGGAAATTTGCTCTATACTTTGCTCTATCAGTGGTTTACGTCGCCGTGTCGCCCGGTTTGGTGAAACGTCATGATATGTTCATCAACAGCGATTCCCGGACCTGCTAAATAAGGCAAG
The DNA here is from genome assembly GCF_002388495.1 of Thalassospira sp. UBA4513. Lineage (NCBI taxonomy): Bacteria > Pseudomonadati > Pseudomonadota > Alphaproteobacteria > Rhodospirillales > Thalassospiraceae > Thalassospira > Thalassospira sp. UBA4513. Next base: position 196,374 of record NZ_DGMR01000038.1, on the reverse strand, counting down.
CGACTCGGTAAACACGGTGGAGCGGATGGTATGCATTTATCGCCCAATGCGTGTCCGGCACTTGTTCTTAACGCCGATTTTCGGCCGTTGAGCTACTTCCCGCTATCTCTTTGGTCATGGCAGGATACGCTCAAGGCAGTCTTTCTTGAACGCGTCGATGTTCTTTCCGAATACGATCGCGAAGTACGCTCTCCTTCCTTTAAAATGCGCCTGCCCAGCGTCATCTCGCTCAAGGAATATGTCCCGCTTAAAAGCAGCCCGGCCTTTACCCGGTTTAACGTCTTCCTGCGCGATGAATTTTCCTGTCAGTATTGCGGCGACCGCCTGCCGACAAATGAACTGACCTTTGATCATGTCATCCCGCGTGCGCGCGGAGGGCGAACCAATTGGGAAAACATCGTCACGGCCTGTTCTGACTGCAACCTGTTTAAAGGCAGTCGATCGGTGCGCGAGGCTGGCCTGCGACTACGCAGGACGCCGGGACAGCCCTCGATGCACGAACTCCAGACCACAGGACGCCGTTTCCCGCCAAACTATCTTCACGAAAGTTGGCGGGATTTTTTATACTGGGATACCGAACTGGAATACGACTTCTAGTCGACACCAAAACTTTTACAAAGTTCAGCTTGGCAACGAAAAAGCCGACGGCAGGACCGTCGGTTTTTTTGTATTCGCTGGTTCAAGAAAACTTACAGATCGAGGGTAAGCTTTAGAAGTGCCGTACGTCCTTCGCCATAGCCGCAGGCCGTGGCTGAACTGCAACCTGCGACATATTCCTTGTCAAACAGGTTGCTGACATTGAGGCTGAGGTTCCACTGGTTCTCAACGCCGTAGCCAAGGCCAGCGTCAAACAATGTTGCTGCCGGTACTTCGTACTGGTTGGCCTCGTCCGCATAGGATGCGCCTTGATAACGTACACCACCACCTAGGCGAAGGCCGCTGAGCGTGCCCTGACGGATGGTGTAATCGAGACCAAGGGTCGCCATCTCGGTCGGGACGGTGACCGGTTGCTTACCAATCACACTTGCGTCTTCGTCCTTGGTAACTTCAAGGTCGTAGGCAGTTGCGCTAGCACTGAGCAGCAGGTTCTCAGTGATGTTCGCCTTGGCCTCAAACTCGATACCCTGTGAGTTAACTTCACCAAGCTGACGCTCGTTCTGGAAGGTGCCGGTAATCACGTTCTGACGGGTCAGGTCAAATACAGCAACCGTGAAAAGGCCATCGAAGCTATTGGGGACGTATTTCAGGCCTGCTTCATACTGGCTGCCGGTTTCCGGTTCATACACCCCTTGGGAGCTTGAACCGAGAACCGGGTTAAAGAACGTTGCAGCGCTTACATACGGGGTCAGACCATTGTCGAAGGTATATGCCAAGCCAGCGCGACCGCTCCACTCACCTGTGGTTTCGCTATAGTTGTTGTACCGGGAAATCGGATCGTCGCCATCGGTTTTGACATAATCATAACGACCATTCAGCGTCGTGATCCAGCCGTCACCAAATCGGATTTGATCCTGAGCATATACACCGATCTGGTTCATGACAATGTCCTGATCGAGATAGGCAGATCGTGCGACCTGTGCGGTGCCATGTACGGGATTCAGCGGATCAATATCGGTACCTGCGCCGGAATATTCTTTGCGCGACATATCAAACCGCTTTAGGTCGATGCCACCAAGCAATGTGTGATCAAGTGCACCGGTCTCAAAGCGCTGTTCGAGCTGGTTATCAAGACCGATGGATGTGATCTGGGTGCGGTGTTCGAACCCCCAGCGATCAAGGTCGTAATTGGTGGTTGTTGGTGATGTTCCACCGGTGGCATAGCCACTTGGGTAGTAGTAAATCTCATGAATGTCCGCATGTCCGATCCGCGCATTCTGGCGGAAGGTTAGGTCGTCATTGAGATCGTGTTCAAGTTCGTAACCGACCATAACCTGACGGCGCAGGTTTTTATCAAGGTCGGGTTCAGAGAAGTTGGTTTCCGGATCAATCTTGCCATAAGGCGCATCTTTGGCAGTGCCGAAATAGGGCAGGAAACCAAGGCCACCATTATGCTTGCCGTCCACGAAGGTAAAGCTGCTAAGCAGGGTCAGGCTGGTGTCTTCGTTCGGCGTCCAGGCTAAGCTTGGTGCAACCGTCCCCTGGAATCCTTCATTGTCGTCGGCCTGTTCGTCGCCATCGGTAAAGTTACCGGTCAGGCGGTATGCTGCAACGTCACTAAGCTTGTCGCTGAAATCGATGCCTGTGCCATATTTCCCCGTCTCGGTGACGGAAAACTCAAGACGGCGCAGTGGCACATCGGTCGGGCGTTTGCTGACATAGTTTACCATGCCGCCGGGATTGGTGCTGCCATACAGGACAGAGGCGGCACCGCGAAGGACCTCTACCCTTTCAAGAGTGTAATCATTGACCAAGAATGCGCCAAAGCCATAGGCGTAGTTTTGCAAGCCATCAAGATAAGCTCCGCTCTGGGTTGCTTCAAAGCCACGAATGAAGAACCAGTTGGTATCCGTGTCGGAGCCATAAGGCTGGGTGAATACGCCAGCGGTATATCGCAATGCTTCATCGACTTTGTCGACACCGCGGCTGTCCATCTCTTTGCGGCCGATAACGGATACGGATTGCGGGATTTCCTCAATGGCGGTGCCGGTTTTTGAGCCGGTTGCACTGTGTGTAGCAACATATCCGTTTACAGGAGCATGTGCAGGCTCTGCTTCGGACTCAATGATCAGAGGTTTAAGGGTAGTGCTTTCGCCGTCACGTTCTGTCGCGTCATCTGAAGACTGCGCAAGCGCAAAATCGGGTGCGGCAAAAACCAATGCAAGTGCCGTACCCAGCAAAAGGGTTGAAGACAATTTCTGTCCTGTAAAACGCATTTGGGATTCCCTGTATCGGTTGTCTTTGACGACGACCTGTCGGGCGGGAACCGGCGGGTCATCTGTGATGATGGCCTTTTCGATATCACGCGTTGGGGGATGGGATATTGAACCGGATTTCGGCGTATTGAACGGAATTTGGCTTAAGTTACGCGATCTGTTCCTTGCGCCATGCACCCGGCGTGGTGCCAACGATTTTGCGGAACACGCGGGTCAAATGCGCCTGATCGGCAAAGCCGACCCGAAGGGCGACCGACGCTAGCGGTGTCTCGGCATCTTTAAGCAGGGTTTTGGCGCGCTCCACCCGGGCTTTCATCTGCCACTGTTGCGGCGGCATGCCGGTACTTTCGCGGAAGGCCGAGCAGAAATAGGATTGCGAGAGCCCGGTCAACTGTGCCAGTTCATCAAGGCGGATGGTGCGTCCGCAATTCTGTTCGATATAATCGACCGACTTGCGCAAATGGTACGGTGCCAGTTTGCCGCGTTTGCGTTGCGGTTCACTTGCCGCGCGCGGTTGCAGCAGGGCCGCGGTCAACGCGCTGATCAAACCTTCGCCATAGATCTGCGGGCTTTGGTGTTCGCTTTGCAGGTCGTCGGCCAGCAACCGAACCAACGTATTGATGCGCGGATCACAAAAACCGATGCGGGGTGTTTCTAGGGTCGCGAGGTCAAGTGGGGCGCCCATGCTGTTTTCAAGCGCGTCGACATCAAGATGGATATCAAGATGGCGCAGACGACACGCGCCGAAGACCTCGGATGAGACCTCCATCCCGGCCGGGATATAGGACAGGCATCCTTTGCCGCGACGTTGCTGATCTGCCGCGTCATCTGAGGAACGGACGTTGATACGCCCATCGCCCACGCAATCAATGATCGCTACCAGACGCGGGGCTTGCGAAACATAGGTTCCCCCGGCCTCCGCTTCACATTCCACATGCCATAAATCGGAAATGGCGGTGTTCCAGCGACGGAACCGCAGGTCATCAAGAAGGGAAATACCTTCGATGTGGCTGGTCATATGCGGATGGAATGCCATGGCGCTCACGACAATGGGGTCCTTTGTGCAGTCGGAACTTATGGTGCGAATGGGTCTCAATATAACCGGGAATTTTCTGCAAACAATAACAATTCTCATTATCAGGCGAAGAATTGTCAGATTTCTGAGCAATTGTTCGCGCAAAAGGCGGCCTTTGGAAATGCAAAAACCCGCCTGACGTGTCAGACGGGTTTTGTGAGGCTTGGCTTCAGCAGCGTCGAAGGTGTTCGCGGTTATTTCTTCATCCAGCGCGACGATGCGATCAGGCAGAAAACAGTGAGTGCTGACGAGAAGAACACGTTGACCGTCGGCATGGTGATGCCAAACAGGGTCCAGTCGATCTTGTCACAGCGAATGATCGGTTGTGCCATAAGCTGCGCTTTGAGGTCTGCCACGGATGCGGCGCCGCTTTGCACGCCCCCACACATGGCGGGCCCTTCCCACCACAATTCCTGAACACCAACGTGGTAAAATGCAATCGCCGTTCCGACGGCAAAGGTCGCAGCACACAGATAAACCACCGCTCGTGCGGCGGCAGGAAAGCGGATCAGCAACAGCGCGACGATCGAAAGACCGGCAACCATATAAAATGGCACACGTTGATAAAGACACAGCACACAGGGAAGCAGCTTCTGGACATATTGCGCGTAAAAGGCAAAGCCAATGCTGCCCGCTGAAACCAGCAGCAGGGCAAGGGGTGGAAAGGCCGGGATGAAGCGTGGGCGCAGCAAATTGAACATCAGTTGGTCCGTTTATTGGCGTGCATCAGAATTTGGCGTCGGGTCAACCATGCGGGATCAGCTTTATCGCGGCAAACCCGCCGACAAGAACCACGATAAATATGGTGAAAACGAGGCCCAGTCGACGTTCGATGAAGTCGCGGATGACAGGGCCGAATTTCCAGATCAGGGCAGCAATGACAAAGAACCGCAATCCGCGCGCCAGGATCGATGCCAGCGTAAAGACAACCGGGTCAAGTGCGGTCACACCCGACAGGATGGTGATTACCTTGTAGGGGAATGGCGTTACACCGGCAATGAACACCGCCCAGGCACCCCATTCATTATAATAGTCGCGGAACTGATCAAACTTGTCGGCATAGCCATAAAGCTCAAGCACGGGCTGTCCGACCGTTTCAAACAGGAAGAAACCGATACCGTATCCGACAAGCCCGCCAAGGACAGACCCGACGAGGCAAATCAGCGCATAGCGCCAGGCGCGCGTCGGGGCGGCAATGATCATCGGGATCAGCAAAATGTCAGGCGGGATCGGAAAGACAGAGCTTTCAATCGCTGCAATGAAAAACAGGGCCCAGCCGGCATGGCGGTGGCCGGCAAGGTTCATGGTCCAGTCATAGAGGCTGCGGATCACGGCAATAGCGCCTTGTCATGTTGTCTGCGATTTGGGAGCGGCGCTTGGCCTTGAAAACAGGCCAGATCAAACCGCATTTTGCCGGCAATCGCAATGGCGCAGTTTATCCGTATCTACGCAGACGTATTTTTGCACAAAGCCCCATTGACCCGGCGAAATTTACGGCTATTATCCCGCCCGTTGATGGAGGGTGCGCACACGCACCCGAATTGCCTGCCCCTGTGGCGGAATTGGTAGACGCGGCAGACTCAAAATCTGTTTCACTTAGTGAGTGGGAGTTCGATTCTCCCCGGGGGCACCATCGCTTTTCCAAACCCAGCCGTAATCGGTTGGGTTTTGCTCTTTTAGCTTCCCACATCTTTTCCAGACGCTGCGTATTAATCGATATGTGCCACGTTGAGATACGGGGTGCTTAAAGGCAGTGTTGGCAATGGTGATGGAACATTGCGTTATCAGTCGGTTTTCTTCGGGGTTGTACTTGCGCGGACAACAAGCTCTGCGCCGACCTGAACCTTGACCGCAGGCAGGGAGCCCTCTGCATTTAAGAGTTCATCAAGTACCGTAACAGCCATGCTTCCGATTTTGCGTTTCGAAACATCTATCGTCGTTAAGGACGGGTCAAGAGTGGCGCTCATTGGAAGGTTATCAAACCCGACGATCGAGATGTCCTGTGGAATCTTATATCCTTTTTCTTTCAGGGCTTTGGTAAATCCATATGCCATGATGTCGTTCGCGCAAAAATAAGCTTCAGCAAGGCTGTCGTGATTGGAAAGCGCCTTGAAGCTATCTTCATATGCCGAGGCGATGGTGGAACCGATTGACAGGATGTGACTGCTGTTCACTGTCAGTCCGAGATGGTGCATGTTTTTCAGGAAGGCTTTCTTGCGCAGAGCAAAGTTTCGGGTCTGAGTTTCACTGCCGACAAAGCCAATTTTACTAAAACCAAGATCTTTTAAGTGCGAAAGCACGGTGTAAACCGCATCGCCATTGTTCATGTCGACGAAATTTGCATCAATGAGATCATAAAAAGAATCAATAAAAACAGTTGGTAATCTGAAGTCCTGGATTTTCTGAATATCTTCACGCGTTAGCTCGGTGCCAAGTATGATGGCGGCCGTTGCATCCGAATTTGCCAGGATGTCTGTGATGTCACTTGCTGTGACATTTTCATAGCTTAAAACCTGCAGCTTATAACCACGACTGGTTGCCTCTGATGACATACCGTCAATGTAATCAGAAATGAAATGGCTATGGTCACGGTTCACAGTATGACCGTGTTTGGCGATCTTGAGAAACTTGATGGTTTTCGCCGTTTTTTCGCGATTTTTGGGAGCGCGCGGCAGGTAGTTCAACGAAGAAACAACTTCAAGGACCCGTGAACGGGTAACGCCGGAAATTTCACCCTTGCCATTCAGAACAAGCGACACCGTAGAAGGGGAGACACCCGCCTGTTCGGCAATCTGTTTGATCGTCGGTTTGTTATTTTTTTTCATGTACTTAACCTTGGTGCTCTTCCCTGATTCTTCATTGTTTATGTTTTTTAGTAAACATCCTGCCGGATATCAATGCAACTGTGATGTAACAGTTTGTGTCAAACAGATGCTTGCCAACATAAAAATGAATTGATAGTTTTTAGTCAATAAACATAAAAATTTACTAAAAGTATGGGGAGGATCCATGCGCTTTTTTGACGGGCACCTGACCGTTCTAATCGGGCTGATCGTCACGTTGATGACGGCGGGCGCGATTGTTTCTGATGGAAACTATCTTTCGCTGTTTAATCTTCAGTCGATGGCGGGCCAAGTGCCTGAAATCGGGTTGTTGGCGATCGGTGTTTTGCTGGCGATGTGTGTCGGGAATGGCGGCATCGAATTGTCGGGGATCGCGTTGGCCAATCTTTCGGGCGTCGTCGCTGCGACCATTGCTGTAAGTTTTTTCTCTGCCTCTCAGGACCCGGAGATTTTCTCGCTCATCTTTATCGTGGTGGCATTGGCAACCGGGTTTCTTGGCGGTTTGCTGAACGGCCTGTTGATTGCCTATCTTAAAATCACGGCGATCCTTTGCACGCTGGGCACGCAAATGCTGTTTATCGGGCTTGCCGTTGCGATTTCCGATGGTCGTTCGGTAAGGGTTGGTGCACCGGGCCCGCTTTATGAAATCGGCAACGGATTGTTGTTTGAAATCCCGATCAGTTTCCTTTTGTTCATCGGGGTTGCCTGCATCATCGGTTTTGTTCTGCGCTATACGCCGTTTGGCATGTGGCTGATGCTCAATGGGTCAAACCCCAAGGCCGCTGAGTATGCCGGGTTTCCAAAAAACAAAGTGATCATTTCGACCTATACCGTAAGCGGCATCCTGTCGTCGCTTGCCGGGATCATAATTGCCGCGCGGACCATCAACGTGAAGTGGGATTACGGCACATCCTACCTTCTGGTGGCGATCCTGATTGCGGTGATGGCCGGTGTTAAACCCGAAGGCGGTTATGGGCGGGTGATCTGTGTTGTTCTGTCGGCAATCACGCTGCAGATGATGTCGAGCATGCTCAACTTCATGGGCCTTTCAAACTTTATTCGTGATTTCGCTTGGGGGGCCCTGTTGCTTGGGTTCCTCGCGATCGGGCGGTTCAGATTGCTTGATCTGATTAACCTGCAAAAACATGCGATCTCTGCCTCTGTGCGCAGCCCTCACGCACAGAAGTAATCAAAAATCAGAGGGAAACATCTGGCCAAACAGAATATTTCCAATTGGGAGGAAACATTATGAAAATTGCCAACCTTATGAAAACCACAGCTTTCGCACTGGCTGCGATGTCTGTTCTTGGTTTTGCTGCTCCGTCCTCGGCGCAGGACACAAAATCCATTACGACTGTCGTTAAAATTAGCGGTATTCCATGGTTTGATCGTATGGAAACCGGTGTTACCAAGTTTGCCGAACAAAACCCCGAAATGGATATTCGTCAGGTCGGTCCGGCAACGGCGGATTCCGCCCAGCAGCTTCAGATCGTCAATGATCTTGTGGCAACTGGCGTAGACGCACTGGCTGTTGTGCCGATGGATCCAGATATTCTCGAAGGTATCCTTGGCCGCGCGATGGACCGCGGCACAATCGTTGTGACGCACGAAGCCGATAACCAGACCAACACCCATGCCGATATCGAAGCATTCGATAACAGCGATTATGGTGCGGCCCTGAACGAACGTTTGGCGCAGTGCATGGGCGAAAAAGGCAAGTGGACAACGTTTGTTGGATCGCTGGGAAGCCGTACGCACATGCAGTGGGTTGGTGCCGGCGAAGAAAATGCCAAAAAATATCCGGGTATGGAATTGGTCGACCCGAACAATGAATCGTTCGATGATGCCAATGGTACCTATGAAAAAGCCAAGGAAATCCTCCGCAAACATCCTGACATCAAGGGCTTCCAGACTTCGGCTGGCAACGATGTTCTTGGTGTCGGACGTGCGATCGAAGAAGCTGGTCTTGCCGGCAAGGTCTGCCTGGTTGGTACCGGTCTTCCGAACCCGTCAACGGCCTATCTGGAATCTGGTGCGATCACCGCAATTGGTTTCTGGGATCCGCAGAAAGCTGGCATGGCAATGAATGCCGTTGCCAAGCTGATGCTTGAAGGCAAAGAAGTTACCGATGGCATGGACCTTGGTGTTGAAGGCTACGAAAGCGTGACCGTCACACCAGGCGCAGGCAAAGGTCTTCTGATTGTTGGCAATGGCATGGTCCTTGTCGATAAGGAAACCTACAAAGATTACCTTTTCTAAGCGAACCCGGTTGAGGCAGCCCGGAATGTGTCTTGGCATGTTTCGGGCCGCCCGGCCTCGTCAAAGGCCGGGACATGTCAGCAGGAAAGGGTCTGACTGGTGACGCAAAACACGCAGAAAAATCGCTGTTTTCTTGAACTAAGAAACATTCACAAACGTTTTGGCGGTGTCCATGCCCTGCGCGGTGTTGACCTGTCACTTGAAGCCGGGGAGGTATACCACCTGCTGGGCGAAAACGGTTGTGGCAAAAGCACCGTGATCAAGATCATGGCCGGGGCGCATCCGCCCAGCGAAGGCCAGATTGTTCTTGATGGCGAGGTGTTTAACGAACTTACCCCCATTCAATCTCTCGATTTCGGGATTGAGACCGTCTATCAGGACCTGTCTTTGATCCCCAATCTGAGCGTAATGGAAAATGTTGCCCTTGGGGAGCAACTGGTCGAAGGCCACGGCAGGCTTCTGCGCCGTATTGACCGGGCGCGGATGCAGCAAACGGCGACCAAAGCCCTGTCGCAAGTGGGCCTGGACGTAACACCAGAACTGATGTCGACGATTGTCTCGGAACTGCCTTTGGCAACACGTCAGCTTGTGGCAATTGCCCGTGCGATTGCCTGTGAAGCACGCCTTGTCATCATGGATGAACCGACGACGTCGCTGACCCGTCGCGAGGTGGAAAACCTTATTGATGTGGTCTCACGTCTGCGGTCGCAAAATGTCGCGGTGCTGTTTGTCACCCACAAACTCGAAGAATGCTATCGTATTGGCGGGCATGCGATCGTATTTCGTGACGGGCAATGCGTGGCACAAGGACCGATTGAAAGTTATAGCAGGGCCGATTTGGCCGAACTGATGACAGGTCGTCAAATCAGCGAAAAGCGATACCGCGAAGGTAGCCCTTTGGAAGATACGCTGATGTCGCTTTCGAACTTCAGCATGCCGGGCCGTTTCAACGATGTCGGATTTGATCTTCGCAAAGGCGAGGTACTTGGCATTACCGGGCTGTCGGATTCTGGGCGAAATGAACTTGCTTTGGCAATAGCCGGTATCCGGCCTGCGGCAAGTGGCACGATCTCTATCAATGACAAGAACATCCGCATTGCAACAGCATCGGATTCAATTGATGCCGGCATTGCCTATGTCCCGGAAGATCGTCTGTCCGAAGGCCTGTTTTTAAGCAAATCTATCTATCAGAACGAAGTGGCTCTGATCCTGCGTAAACTTGCGGGGTTCATGGGCATTCTCGACATGAAGAAGGGTAAGGAAATTGCCCGCGAAATTTCGGCCGACATGCGTCTGAACACCGCAGATATCGAATTGCCGGTTTCATCGCTTTCGGGTGGGAACCAGCAACGCGTTCTGATTGGTCGCTGGTTAAGCATCACTCCGGAAATTCTCGTGCTGCATGGTCCAACTGTTGGTGTCGATGTCGGGTCAAAGGACGCGATCTATCAGACAATTCAGAAAATGGCTGAAGACGGTATGGGGCTGATCATCGTCAGCGACGATTTGCCTGAACTTCTTCAAAACTGTGACCGCATACTTGTGATGAATGCCGGCGAGGTCGTCTCAGACCTCAATGGGGCATCCGCAAGTGAAGACGATATTTACCAGGCGATGCTTGGTTCAGTACAGGAAGGTGCAGCATGAGTTCGGCTGGAACCTCAAACAAACCTGCTCCGGGCCATGTATCGGCATCCGGGCAATTGCAGCAGCGCCGGGGATTGGGTGATCTGATTGCCAAGAAACCGGAATTGGTGACCTTGGGTCTTCTTATTGCCATTTGTATCGCTGTCGCCATTGCAAACCCGGCCTTTTTGCAGCCATCCACCCTGATTGATATTGGTCGTGCCAGTGTCGTGACCGGCCTGTTTGCATTGGGTGTTTTTGTGATCCTGGCGGCAGGCGGCATTGATGTGTCATTTACGGCCATCGCAGCACTGACGATGTATTCGATCACACTTCTGGCAATCAACCATGCACCGAACATGCCGATCTATGTCGTGTTCCTGATCGCGGTTGCCGGTGGCATTGCACTGGGCGTTCTCAATGGCTTTCTGGTTTATACGCTGCGTGTGCCGTCTCTGATTGTCACGATTGGGACGCAGTACCTGTTTCGGGGCGGCTTGCTGGCTTTTGTCGGCACGACCTGGATCATGGAGTTGCCCGGTCAGATGGGCACGTTCGGGCGTATTTCCCTGCTAGAATTTGAAACGGCAAATGGCGCAACGGTCAGTTTGCCTGTTTACTTCCTGATCCTGCCAGCAGCAGCGATCCTGACCTGGTGGATCATGCGCCGTACCCTGATGGGACGCGCCATCTTCTCGCTTGGTGGAAGTCCGGATGTCACCGCCCGTCTGGGGTACAACGTCAAGATCGTCCATCTTTTCGTGTTTGGTTATGCTGGTGCTTTGGCCGGCCTGGCAGGCATCGTTCATGTGACGGCCAACCGTTTGGCGAACCCGTTTGATCTTGTCGGAACCGAAATTGCGGTGATTGCAGCGGTTGTTCTGGGCGGGGCCCGGATCACCGGCGGAACCGGGTCGGTGATTGGCACCATGCTGGGCGTTTTGCTTGTCGTTGTGGTCGATAATGTTCTTGTGATGGTTGGAATTCCAAGCACATGGCAACGGGTGTTCGTCGGCGCGTTCATTCTGCTTGCCGCGGCGTTCTTCGTAACCCGTCAGCGCAAATTCAAACCTGCGAAATAAAGAGAAAATCATGAAAAAATTTATGAATGATCCGAAGAATTTCGTCGATGAAATGCTTGAAGGCATCTATCTGGCGAACAAAGAGGTCACCTATGTTGCCGATGACAAGCGCTGCTATGTCAAGGCCGAGCCGGTCAAAGGCAAGGTTGGCATTGCCACCGGTGGTGGTTCGGGGCATTTGCCGCTGTTTCTGGGTTATGTCGGCAAAGGCATGCTCGATGGTGCGGCTGTTGGCGGCGTGTTTCAGTCACCCAGTGCCGAACAGATGCTTGAAGTGACCAAGCATATCGATCAGGGGGCTGGTGTCCTTTACATTTACGGCAATTATACCGGGGATATCATCAATTTCGATATGGCGACCGAGCTGGCCGACCTTGAAGACATCAAGGTGATGTCGGTTGTCGGCAATGATGATGTGGCGTCCTCTGTCGTTGGTGAAGAACACAAGCGCCGTGGCGTTGCCGGGATATTCTTCCTTTATAAAGCTGCCGGTGCGGCCGCACAGGAAGGCATGTCACTTGAAGAGGTCGTTCGCGTTGCCGAAAAGGCCAAAGATCGCACACGCACCATCGGTGTCGCGCTGAGCAGCTGCATCATTCCCGAAGTTGGCAAACCATCCTTTGAAATCGGCGATGACGAGATGGAAATCGGCATGGGGATCCATGGCGAAAACGGTATTACCCGTAAAAAACTGACTGCTGCTGATCCGCTCGTCGACGAGATGATGGAGAAAATCTTCGCCGAGCAGGATTACAAGAAAGGCGACGATGTTGCCATTCTGGTTAACGGTCTTGGCGCGACACCGCTTGAAGAACTTTACATCATGTTCCGTCGTGTTTCCCAATTGATGAGCGAGCGCGAGATCAACGTGAAGCATGTTTGGGTCGGTGAATTTGCGACTTCGATGGAAATGGCCGGTGCATCTGTTTCGGTTCTGCATCTTGACGAAGAACTTGATCGCCTGATGGCTGCCAAAGCCGACACGCCATTCTTCAAACATTTCGCGCAGTAATCGGAGGCCATGATGAACACAATTAATACCGGCAATATTGCCGCCCTGTTCGAGGCCTTTCATGCCACATTTCGCGACAAGCGTGATGAGCTGATCGCCCTTGATGCCAAGGTCGGTGACAGTGATCTTGGCATCACTATGAATTCTGCGTTTGAGGCTGCCACTAAAACGGTCTCTGACATGGACGGTGAACCGCTGGGCAAGCAGTTCAAAATGGCTGGTGCGGCAATGGCAAAGGCAGCGCCCTCGACAATGGGGACGTTGACAGCAACCGGATTTATGCGCGGAGGCAAGGCTGTTGATGATACTGACGCGATTGGCACCAAGGAAATGACGGCCTTCTGGCGGGCGTATGCCGACGGGATTGCCGAACGCGGCAAAGCCAAACTTGGCGATAAAACTGTCTTGGATGTGCTTGAGCCCATCGCCCAAAGCCTTGAACAATCTGCCGACCAACACGCCCCGTTGGTAGATGCGGTTGCAGACGCCGCACGTGCCGGACAGGCAGCGCTGGAAGCAACCAAGGATATGGTCGCCCAGCACGGCAAGGCTGCGGCGTTTGCCGATAAAAGTAAAGGTCTTCAGGATGCGGGGGGCACGGTTGCCTTCCTGTTGATTGAAACGCTCGCACGCTTTGTAAAAGGCTGACTTTCTAAGTCTCAGCATGATTGCGCCGTGCTTGGGCGGCATGCTGAGACCTTTTCCTCCTTGCGCCACACCGCAATGACTTGCATCGAAAGGACCGGGTTATGGAGTATAGAACACTAGGCAGATCAGGGTTGAAAGTCTCAGCCCTTTCGATGGGAACATTTACTTTTGGCGGCGACGGACCGTTCGCAATGGTCGGTTCGCAACAAGTGCCCGAAGCACGCCGTCTTGTCGATTGCTGCATTGATCACGGTGTGAACCTGTTTGACACTGCCAATATGTACTCGACGGGCCTGTCCGAGCAAATCCTTGGCGAAGTCCTTGACGGCCGACGTGATCAGGTTCTTGTTACATCCAAGGCCCGCATGCGGATTGGCGATGGCCCGAATGATGAGGGGGTAAGTCGCTATCACCTGATCCGGGAATGCGAAAAGACGCTCAAGAATCTGCGCACCGACCACATCGACATCTATTACATGCACGAATGGGATGGCGTCACCCCGGTCGAAGAAAAGATGGCCGCTCTTGATGCTTTGGTCACACAGGGCAAGGTGCGCTATGTCGGCTGCTCAAACTATTCGGGCTGGCACATCATGAAATCATTGCAGGCATCCGAACGGGATCGCCGTGTGCGGTTCGTCACACAGCAAATTCATTACACCCTTGAGGCCCGCGAAGCAGAATATGAACTTCTGCCGATTTCGGTGGACCAAGGGCTTGGAGTTTTGGTCTGGAGCCCATTGGCGGCGGGATTGCTCTCGGGCAAACATCGCCGTAGTCAGCCTGTTGCGGAAGGGTCCCGGCAGGCTGCGGGCTGGACCGAACCACCCATCCGGGATCAGGATCGTTTGTGGGACATAGTTGACGTCCTGATCTCGGTGGGTGAAAAACATGGCGTTGAAGCCGCCCAGATTGCACTGGCTTGGTTGTTAACCCGCCCCGCAGTTTCATCGCTTGTAATTGGGGGCAGCAATATCGATCAGTTCAAAGCTAATTTCCGTGCGTTTGATGTCAAGCTTGATCCAGATGATCTTAAACGTCTTGATGAGGTCAGTGCTCCGCCGTTGATTTATCCTTACTGGCATCAGGGGCAATTTGCACATGACCGTTTTTCCGAAGGTGATTGGGCCTTGCATGCTAGGTCGGGTAAATAGCTGGCCCTCTCGGAAACTATCGTCCATGAGTTAAGCCTGATTTTCTTTTCAATTAGAATGAACCTGTCTTGTTGAGCAAGCTGTGATGCGTGGCCCTCGTTTCCAATTTTGGGGGCGTAAAAGTTGAATGTGCCCATCAAATGAAAGGGATTTTCGTTTGAGATAGCCCCGAGTTCTTCGGCGCGCGGTCATCTTCGCATATCGATTTTTCATAGCTTCGCTGAACGGCAGGTTGAATAATCATGTTGTTTCAGCTTTGGAGTTGACAGCAATCTGAGCCGAGAAATCTTAAGTACTGCGTGGTCAGCGGATATGATGAAATCCATTCCGTAAATTCATTCACGAAGTACAAGATACAAGCTCCGAAATGCTGCCTGTATTTTGGAAATGTACTGATTTCATTGAGTTTTCTCCGCCCTCAAAATCTGTTTCACCTAGTGAGTGGGAGTTCGATTCTCCCCGGGGGCACCATCACTTTTCCCAAAAGATAGAATGACAAAAATTGCGAGCTTGGTGAGACAGGCTGATCGCCTGCATGTTTTGCCGGAGCGATAACCGATCATGTCAGGTGTTCGATTGATCGGTTGCCGCTCAAATTTCTTTTAATGATCGCCGTTTTGAGCCATTTTTTTGTTGGCATTGTAATTGCTGCTCCCTGAGTCCTTATCAACTTAGGGAGGAAAAAATGCAAAAAGCAAAAATGCTTGTCTCTGCATCCATGATGCTTGGTCTTATCGGCGCAATCGGTACCGCTTCGGCCGATGACCGGTTTACATCACCGTTTGGACCAGATGATCAAATCGGGGCAGCGAACTATCTCACTTCGGACGTAACACTTGCAGCCAGTAAGCTGATTTCCGAAGGCAAGGTCTATTCACTGGGGATGGAAATTTCACGTGATACGCCGGCCTTTGCACCACGTGGTGTCGCTGTGACGGTTTTCTCGCCTGGACAAAGCGGCAACAAAACAATCGGCAGCAATGCAGGAACCTATAACGATGACATGTTCACCGGCTGGCTCGGTGTCGGGACACAGATTGATGGTCTGGGCCATCTTGGTGATCATCATACCTATTATAACAATAACCACGCCGAAGATATGGTCGCAGCCACCGGCCTGACCAAGCTTGGCATTGAAAACGTGCCACCAATGGCAACGCGTGGTGTCCTGCTGGACGTTGCTGCGATCAAGGGGACTGATCGTCTTGAAGGCGGCTATGTCATCACCCTTGACGACATCATGGCGGCTCAAAAAGCGGCCGGTACCGAAATTCGCAAGGGAGATGTGGCTCTGATCCATACCGGATGGCTTGATTTGGTCGGGAAGGACAATGAGCTTTACGGAACGACCGAACCGGGCCTTGGTCTGGAAGCCGCGGAATGGTTGGCAAATCAGGGTGTTGTCGCCGTTGGCGCCGATACATGGGGGCTTGAAGCTGTTCCCCATGAAGATCCGAGTGCTTTCTTCCCGGTCCATGTGAAGCTTCTGGCAGAAAGCGGTGTCTATATTCTTGAAAATATCGTCACCCGGGACCTGGCCGCAGGCCGGGCGCACGAGTTCCTGTTCGTTCTCGGGCAGGCCAAGCTTAAGGGCGCTGTACAGATGATCATCAACCCGGTTGCCATTCGTTAAGCCGGTCTGATCATTTTGATAACTTTAGAACCGGCGGCCAAGCGACCAAACAGGCCGCCGGTTCTTGTGCCACGATACAAACCGAAGTTTGCAGACGGGCAAATTAATAAACGCTGCGATAAATCGCCTCGATCTCCTTGGCGGTCATGTCGCGCGGATTGCTGTCGATCAGGCGATGGATCTTGGTAAAGACTTCCTCGGCCATTTCCGGCAGGGACTCTTCGGTGACGCCAAGATCGCGCAGGCGGATTTCAAGACCGCTGGCCGGGACCATTTCCTCGATCCTTTTGACGAACGCCTCGGCGGCGGCGTCTTCGCTGTCGAAATCGCCCCCTTCGATCAGGCACGGGGCGAGTTCTGCATACAGCTTTTTCGCGGCTGGCAGGTTAAAGCGGATCACCTGCGCCATGACCAGCGCATTGGCATGACCATGCGGGATATGGAAACGTGCGCCCAGCGGATAGGCCAATCCATGAATGGCGGCAACCGATGCATTGGCGAACGCCATCCCGGCAATCAGCGATCCCTGCAACATGGCAGAGCGTGCTTCCTTGTCACCCGGATTTTCAATCACCTTCATCAGGTTCTTGCCAAGCAGCGAAAGGGCTGTGACCGCCATGCCATCGGCAATCGGGTTTTTGCGTGTGCGGCTGGTATAGCCTTCGATCGCATGGACCATGGCATCAAGGCCCGTGGCCGCTGTGACCTTTTGCGGCAGGCCATAGGTCAGTTCCGCATCAAGAAGGGCGATATCGGGCATCAGTTGCGGGGTGTAGACAACCTGTTTGAGGTGGTCGTTATCTGTAATTACCGACACCCATGTAACTTCTGATCCGGTCCCGGCGGTGGTCGGGATCTGGATCAACGGTAGGCGGTCACCAGTTGCCTTGTCCACCCCATAGATCTCTTCGATGGTCTGGTCGCTGTTGGCAAGCAATGCAACCAGCTTGGCACTATCAAGCGAGCTGCCGCCGCCAAGACCGATTACGCCATCCGCCTTCCAGTCACGTGCCCCGGTAATGGCGGCTTCGACAATTTTCTGGGGCGGGTCGGCTTCGACGTCAGAAAATACCTGAACCGCGATACCGGCGGCCTCAAGTGCATCTTGCGCCTTTTGCGCAAAACCCAGTTTGACGATGCCCGGATCGCAAACGATGATGACACGGCTGGCGCCGAGTTCCTGCATCAGGCTGCCGGTCTTGGCAATGCCACCGGCTTCGCAGACGATGCGTGGCACGCTTCGGAACATGAAACTCATGATGTGTCTCCTTATCCGGGATCAGTTGGCGTTCCCGGCGAGACCGCCGAGGCACATATATTTAATCTCGACGAAATCATCGATGCCGTATTTCGACCCTTCGCGGCCGATGCCGGATTCCTTGACCCCGCCAAACGGTGCTGCCTCGGTCGAAATGATGCCTTCGTTGATGCCAACGATGCCGTATTCAAGCGCCTCGCCAACCCGCCAGATGCGACCGATATCACGCGCATAGAAATAGGCCGCCAGACCAAACGGCGTATCATTGGCCATGCGAATGGCATCTTCTTCACTGCTGAACTTGAACAGCGGTGCAACCGGACCAAAGATTTCCTCGGAGAAAATCCGCATATCTGACGTAACCCCGGTCAGAATGGTCGGGGTAAAGAAGTTGCTGTCCGGTTTGGCGCGGTCACCACCCAGAACAGCCTTTGCCCCACGTGAAACCGCGTCTTCGACCAGTGCTTCGACCTTTTCGATTGCCTTGGCATTGATCAGCGGGCCCTGTGTGATGCCTTCTTCGGTGCCCAAACCGACACGCAATTTGCCAACGGCCTCGGCCAGTTTGGCGGCAAAGGGGTCATAGACACCTTCCTGAACCAGAATGCGGTTGGCACAGACACAGGTTTGACCGGCATTGCGGTATTTCGAGGCAATCGCACCTGCAACGGCCGCATCCAGATCGGCATCATCAAAGACAATAAACGGCGCATTGCCGCCAAGCTCCAGGCTGACTTTCTTGACGGTATCAGAACACTGACGCATCAAAAGTTTGCCGACCTGGGTAGAGCCGGTGAAGGACAGCTTGCGCACGATCGGGTTGGCAGTCAGTTCACCACCGATTTCCGCCCCGTGTGATGCGGTGACGATATTGATCACGCCATCGGGGAACCCGGCGCGTTTGGCCAGTTCGACCAGTGCAAGCGCGGTCAGCGGGGTATCTTCCGCGGGTTTGATGACGACCGTGCAACCCGCGGCAAGGGCCGGGGCACATTTGCGCGTGATCATTGCCATCGGGAAGTTCCACGGCGTGATCGCGGCAACAACACCAATCGGCTGTTTGACGGTGATGATGCGTTTGTCCGCGCTATGGGACGGGATGACATCGCCATAAATGCGTTTGCCTTCTTCGGCAAACCATTCAAGGAAGGACGCGCCATAGGCCACTTCGCCGGATGCCTCGGCCAGGGGTTTGCCCTGTTCGCGGGTCATCAGCAATGCAAGGTCGGCCTGTGCCGCCATGCAGAGGTCAAACCATTTGCGCAAGACGTTTGCACGTTCCTTGGCGGTTTTGGCCCGCCACGCCGGAAGGGCAGCATTGGCGGCATCAATCGCACGATTGGTTTCGGCCGCGCCCATATCGGGCACATCGGCAAGATGTTCGCCGGTGGCCGGATCAACAACCGCAAAGGTCTTGCCGCTGTCGGATGCGACCCATTTGCCGTCGATATGTCCTTGGGTTTGCCAAAGGCCAGTATCATTTAGCTGGATGGTCATGGTGGCTATTCCTTTTCGTTACAGCACGGCGGCATAGATCGCGCGTGCGGCGTCGAACGTCATTTCACGCGGATTGTTGATCAAAAGGCGTTCCACCTTCATCGCATCGGTCGCCAGCATGTCGAGATCGCTTTCCGCCACGCCGACTTCGCGTAAGGTGCGGCTGAACGGCATGCGTTCGACCATGTCGGTCATGAAAGCAATGAAGCGATCACAGGCAGCATCGTCATTTGCGAACTTTTCACCCGGCAGAATGGCGCGGGCGAGTTCGGCATATTGCGATACGGCCGCATCCCGGTTGAATTTCAAAACCTCGATCAGGACCAGCGCATTGCTGTGTCCATGCGGGACATGGAAATGCCCGCCCAGTGGATAGGCAAGGGCATGAACCGCTGCGACCGGGGCATTGGCAAAGGCCATTCCGGCCAGCATGGACCCCTGAAGCATGGCTTCACGGGCTTCGCGTGACGGGGTGGCAGAAACTGCATCATCGATATGGGCGGTCATCAGCTGCATCGCGCGGATGGCAAGTCCGTCCGACAGGGCATTTTTCTTGTGCTTGGTGGTGTAGGCCTCAATGGCGTGCACCATGGCATCAATGCCGGTCATGCCCGTGATCGGGGCTGGAAGGCCCATGGTCAGCTTGGCATCAAGCAGTGCGACATCGGGATAAAGCAGGCTGGACACCACGCCCTTTTTCTCGTGCGTCGGTGTGGTGACAATCGAAATCGGGGTGACTTCCGAACCGGTACCCGCCGTGGTCGGCACCTGAATAAGCGGCAGGCGCGGGCCCATCGCGAGACCGATGCCATAGATCTCGTCAAGTTTCTGATCCTTGCCACACAGAAGGGCGACCAGTTTTGCGGTATCAAGCGATGAACCGCCGCCAAGGCCGATGACGATATCGGCCTTGAAGTCACGGGCACCCTTGACCGCGGCAAGAATGCTTTCCTCGGGCGGGTCTGCCTGAACATCGGTCCAGAGCAGGGTTTCAATCCCGGCTTCTTTAAGGGCTGCATAAGGGGCGTCGATCAGGCCAACCTTCTGCAAGCCCGGATCGGACAGAAGAACGGCGCGTTTCGCGCCGAACTCCTTGCACAGGGTGCCGAGTTGCAAGGCACCGTCGAACTCGCAGATGACGCGAGGGGTGGTTTCAAACACAAAGTCTGACATGGGGACCTCGTCTTTTGACATGTCTGTTGTCGGGGCTGTCGTCGGGATCAGGCGGTTTCCAGTTCAGCCTTGGAAACGGTGCCACGTTCGATGCGATAACTGCCCGCCACCAGATCGGCGGAGTGGCTGTCATCAGACTCAGAGATCAGAACGCACAGCCCGCTGCTGCCAAGATCGGAAATGACTTCCGACAGGCGGCGTGACAGGACCGGTGCGACCCCTTCGAACGGTTCATCAAGCAACAAAAGATTGCGACCGGGCATCAATGCACGCCCGAGCGAGACCAGTTTCTGCTGACCACCGGAAAGCTGCAGCGCACGGCGATCCCGGAACTGGGCGATTTCCGGCAGCAGGTCATAGACCCATTTCAACCGTTCCGCGGCGTCCGCAATACCGTTGGTCCAGGCCGGAAGAAGTATGTTTTCCTCGACCGTCAGGGACGGGATCAGACGGCGATCTTCGGGCATATAGCTGATGCCGGCTTTGGCACGGGCAAAGTCAGCCATCTTGCGCAGATCCTGCCCATCAAAGGTGATGGTGCCCTGATCTGCGTCCAGAAGGCCCATGATGGCGCGCATCAGCGTGGTCTTGCCCGCCCCGTTATGGCCGATCAGGCCAAACATCTTGCCGGACGGCACCGAAAGCGAGACATCGCGCAGGATCGGAATATTACCGATCGATACATCGAGATTACTGATTTCCAGGGTCATGATGCGCCATTCCCTTGTTTGGTTGTGGGACGATGGCCGGTCACAAGATCGCGGACCTGCTGATCGGCCAGAACAGCCGCAGGTTCGCCATCAGCAATGATTTCGCCGCTATAGAATGCCAGAACGCGCGAGACATAGCGTTCGACCACATCCATGTCATGTTCGACAAACAGCACGGTCACGCCATGCTGACGCACGGCATTCATGACCGTATCCATCAGGTCGGTTTTTTCATCCACGCTGACACCACTGGTCGGTTCATCAAGCAGCAGCATCTGAGGATTGCCGATCAACGCCATGGCGATATCAACCAGTTTACGCGCACCCTGCGGAACGGCGGTTACCAGTGAATCGCGATAGTTTTCGACACCGAATTCCTTAAGGATTTCCTCAGCCCTGGCGATGCGGGCATCGCTGCGAAGGGGGCTTAGGAAACTCGGACGGGCGCTTTCGGCAGCAGCCAGCGCGACAATCAGGTTGTCGAGCACGGTCATTTCCGGGAACAGCTGCGCAACCTGGAAGGAACGCGCCATACCGGCCCGCGTGATCGCACGCGGGGAATGGCCCATGATGGACTTGCCATTAAACAGGATCTCGCCGCGGGTCGGCTTGAGATAGCCCGTCACCATGTTGATGAAGGTCGTTTTGCCAGCCCCGTTGGAGCCGATCACACCAACGACTTCACCCTTTTTGATCTGAACGTTCAAATCCTTTGCGGCGATGACCGCGCCGAATTCCTTGTTCAGCGAACGTGTTTCAAGAATGCAGGTCATGCCCGTTCTCCTGTTTTTTCACGGCTGACCAGGCTCCACAGCCCTTTGGGCAGGAAGATAATGACCGCAAGCAGCGTGAAACCGAGGATCATCTGCCAGGTATGGGGAACGAATTCGATGGCGTAGGTCCGCACGAACGAGAACACGATGGCCGCAATAAACGGTGCTGCCACGTGGCCCAAACCACCCAAAAGCGCGATGAAGACAAATTCGCCCGACGTGGTCCAATAGGCCATCTCCGGATCAACGTGGCCGGTGGCAAGGGCCGTCAGACCGCCGCCAAGGGCCGATACCGCCGCCGCAGCAACATAGTTGCCATAAAGCAACCAGCGCGGTGACAGACCAAGATATTCAACACGAACTTCATTTTCGCGAACAGCCTCGCAAATGACGCCAATGCCTGCCTTGGTGTACCGATGGATCAGAACAGCAACGATCAGACCAGAGACCACAGTCATGGTAAAGACGGTGTGCTGGCTGCCAGCGCCCGCTTCGGGGGCCCAGCCAAACAGGGTCCAGTCATGAACGTTAAAGCCGTCCGTGCTGCCCAGTTCCTGACTTTTGACAAGGATGCCAAACAGGATCATCGAAAATGCCAGCGACAGCATGGCAAAGAAGATTTCGCGATAGCGCGTCAGCAACAGACCCAACAGCATGGCAACAACGATTGCGACAAACATGCCAAGTGACAGGGCGGCAATCGCATCATGAATGCCAAAGAACTGGCCGCCCATGCCAACGGTGTAACCACCGATGCAATAGAACAGGCCCTGACCAAAGGATACGAGGCCGGAACGCATCTGCATGACGACGCCCTGGACGACAAGTGCCTTGGCCAGTGCGATGGTCAAAAGAAAGATCAGCCAACCCGGTGAAACGAAGCCGAACAGAACGCAGGCAAGCGCGATCAGTCCGAGCGAGATTTCAGTTTTATCAAGACGCATGTCAGATTTTCCTCGCCAAAGTACGGCCAAACAGGCCTTCGGGACGGAACGCCAGAACCAGTGACATCACGCCATAAATGACGAACAGTTCGAATTCAGGGGCATAGTGAACGGCAGCTGCACGGCTTAGCCCGACCAAAAGGGCACCAACAGCGGCCCCCCCGATGCTGCCAAGGCCACCAATAACCACCACGGCAAAGGCCAGAACGATCACCTCGATGCCGATCCCCGGCACGACAGAGATCGCAGGCGCAGTCAGCGCACCGGCAAGTGCGCCCAGTGTGGTGCCCAGAACGAAGGTGATGGTGAACATCAGTTTCACGTTCACGCCCATGGCAACCGCGATTTCGCGGTCATGGATCACTGCACGCAGGACCTTGCCCTGATTGGTGCGTTCAAGCCACGCCCACAGGCCAAGCCCAAGCAATGCGGATACCCCGACCAGGGCGACGTCGTAATTGGAAACCTTAAGCAAGCCGAGCGATGTTCGCCCAAGCTCGGAATAAGGCTGATAGGCGAAATACGGGCTGACACCCCAGACGATTTTCATACCGTCTTCAAGGATCAGAAGAAGGGCATAGGTAATGATCACCATCAGGATTTCGTCGCGGCCATACATGAGGCGCAGCAATCCGCGTTCGACGATCACACCGACAATCAGACCGGCAACCAGCGCGGCACCAACCAGCAACAAATAGCTGACCCATGCCGGGCCCATGCCGTTGTTGAAATACCAGCCAACCAGTGACGCTGCCGAATAGGCGCCGATAGCATAAAAGCTGCCATGCGCCATGTTCAGGATGCGCATCACCCCGTAAATCACGGTCAGGCCGGCAGCCACAAGAAACAGCCACGATGCATAGATCGAGCCATCAATCAGGACGGCAAGAAGACTTGTCATCACAAATATCCAGTGTGCAGGGAAAGGGGCGGACATCCCAAGGGAGACGGGATGTCCGCAGGATCAGGAAGCTCTGTGAAACAGAGCGGGCAACTTAGTTACACTTAGCGCCCGGGAAGCCGTCTGCGATCCAGTCCGCAGCAGCAACACCTTCCGGGGGTGTTACGCATTCGCCATCAAACGAAACAGCGTTCTTGATCGAGGCAACGCCGTCTTCGTAGTGGTATTCACCATAGGTGATACCCTGCATGGCCTGATGACCATTGCCGCGTGCCATTTCAACCGTGCCCGAAACCGACTCAAAGGTTGCACCTTTCATCGCAGCAGCAAGTTGCTCTGCCGACGGGATTTCCTTATCGGCGA
Source organism: Thalassospira sp. UBA4513 (assembly GCF_002388495.1). Lineage (NCBI taxonomy): Bacteria > Pseudomonadati > Pseudomonadota > Alphaproteobacteria > Rhodospirillales > Thalassospiraceae > Thalassospira > Thalassospira sp. UBA4513. The sequence goes on along the minus strand of NZ_DGMR01000038.1, from coordinate 172,550 downwards.
CACCGGCATTCTCGGCGGCATACTTCAGACCTAGGATCGCCTGGGCCATCTTGGTTGCCGGATAGACCGGCTCAAGGTCATAAGCGTTCTGATAGACACCCTCAAACCAGGTGTTCAGTTCGTTGTCCGGGGCAAACTGGCCAAACGGGCCACGTGCACCGATGATCATGCCGTTCGGGGCTTGATCCTTGTAAGTGGCAAAGGATGCTTCACCGCAGGTCAGAAGGCCGGTGGCGTCTTCAAGCAGACCACGGGCATTTGCCTGCAGAACCAGGGCTTCCATGTCACCGCCCCAGAAGGAGCTGTGAACGATTTCCGGGCGTTTCACGGACAGGGCAGAGATTTCTGCACCGTACTGGCCCTGATAGATTTTCGGGAACTGCTCTTCGACAACTTCTGCTTCAGGGAGGAGTGCCGATGCAGCGGCGGTGAAGTCAGCCCAGCTGTCCTGACCCCAGGAATAGTTCTGCTGGATGCCGGCAAGACGTGTAACGTCCGGACGGGTCGCCGCAAGGTAACGAACAGCACCGATGTTATCGACAGATGCGTCAAGACCGGTACGGAACATGTATTGCGCGTCCGGGTTATCCGCAAACAGACGGGGAGTACCGCAATCATATGCGATGGTGAAGGTTTTCAGTTCTTCGGCAACTGGTGCAATTGCCAGGCAGTCACCCGAAGAAACATAGCCGATGACGGCATCAACTTTCTGACGCTGAACAAGGTTGCGGTATTCTTCAACCTGCTTGGTTGCACCACCGGCTTCGTCGATGATCACGGCTTCGATTTCAGCACCATTGATGCCAATCTTGTCGTATGGTGCGGGCAGGTTGCCCTTGTTCAGTTCTTCAACAAGAACCTTGGCGGCATTTGCCGACGGAACGCCGAACGGACCAGCTGCCGGACCGGACAGGAAGGTCACGATTCCGACGCGGAATTTGCCGTTCTCAGCAGCCGATGCAGAACCGGCTGCGCCAGCTGCAAGGGCAAGCGCTGCGACGCCCGATACAAGGTATTTGCTGAATTTTGATTTATTGTTCTTCACTATTTCCTCCCTTGGGAAAGGTCATGGAGTTGGCGGTGGAACTGCCTCCGACCCGCCGGCCACGGCATCGCGGCGACGTTTGACCATCTCTTTTGATGGTTTGAGGTCTTCGGCATCGTAGATCGCCCAGTTCCCCACCATCAGTTTCGATGGCGGAAAGTCTTCGTTGTGGACGACCGTGCCCACGGCTTGCGCCTGGACAATCTGGTGAGTTTCGGGATCGATATAGGATGCAAATCTCGGCGGATCTTCGGGCAGGGCCAGTTGCAACCCTTCAAGTGCGGTGATGAGCGCGCGGTCATCGTCAACGCCGCCAGCCTTTTCAATGGCGCGTGCAATGGCGATGATCCCGGTATAGGCGCCTTCGGCCGCATAGGTCGGATAACGCCCGGTCATGTCGTGAAACTGTTTGACGAACCGCTTGTTGCGGCCGGTGTCGGGCCAGTTATTGTGATGGCGCGCCGACAGGATCAAACCCGGATAGGGCTGATCACCAAGGGCCATCATCACATCGTAATTCGCACCGGTATCGAAATTGGCCAGACGGGTGGTTTCAAAGAAACGGGTTGATGCCGCCTGTTTGATAAAGGCGATGAAGTCCCCGCCCCAAAGGGCGGTTACGACCACGTCGGCCTTCGCCGATTGCAGGGCGTTGATATAGATCGAATAATCCGGCTCATAAAGCTTCGGCCACAGATCGCCGACGGTCTCGTATTCGACACCCAATTCATCAAGGGCGAGTTGCAGATCCGTCCAGGAAACATGGCCGTAATCATAATCCGGTCCGACAAAGGCAAGGCGTTTCCAGCCGGTTTCCTTTTGCAGATCGCGTAAATAGCGCGCACCGGCGGCCATCGACGTCCAGCTGTCATTGGTGACGCGGAAGTAATAATCGTGACCGGCCTCGATGCTGAGCCGCGATGACGCATGATCGGTACCGACCATGATGATCTTTTCGTTCTTGGCGAGATCGCTCACGGCGTGGGCCACACCCGATGACACGATGCCGCAGAAGAACTTGGCATTGTCATTGGTGATGAAATCCTGTGCCAGACGGACCGCATAGGATGCCTTTGATCGCGGGTCATCGGCGATGACACGCAGATTGGGCACATTCAGGCCGGATTTTGCTTCGGCTTCGAGGTCCTGAAGGGCGATTTTGATGCCGGAAATACTGTCGCGGCCATAGGTGGCCGACCGTCCGGTCATCGGGTACAAACAGCCGATGACAGCATCTGCGTTCTGTGCAGATGCGCCCAGCTCAAAACGTTCTGCCTGTGCGGTATTGGCCGCAAACAGTGCGAACGTGGCTACAATAATGGTGATGCACCCGGAAACCGGGTGTTTGAGCATCTCCATGACTTTCCTCCCTGCGAATGGTTGTTCCATCCGCGTTTGTACCTTTGTCTCGGTATTCCGCAAAGGCTGTGCCAGTTGCGAAATTTCGGTGCAAAGTCAGGAAAGCCGCACGATTGACCGTTTTGGGCCAAAATCATGGAGTGGTTTTGAGCGCGAATATGAGCGTTAGGCGCTCAAACAGCAAAACACCCTTGAGCGGAAACCGCTCAAGGGTGCGTCGGAAATGCTTCGGGTTGGGGGTAAGTTATTGCAGCCCCAGCCTTTGTAGTCGGCGTTTCAGGGCATGACGTGAAATACCAAGTATTTCTGCCGCACGGCCTTTGTGACCGTCGGCCTGATCAAGCGCATCTTGCACCAGATGACGCTCGGTGTTGTCCATGCGGTCCTGCAATTGCGCATTGCCATCCGAAACTCCGCCATGCCGATCATCCGGGTTATCATCCGTTACGTGGAATTCAGCCGGCAGCAGATCCGTTGAAATCTGTTTGGACGGATAAAGAATGGTCAGACGCTCAATCAGGTTTTTAAGTTCGCGCACATTGCCGCGCCAGCGATGATGGCGCAGCAGATCAAGGGTTGCATCGTCAAAATGGATCGGATGGCATCCTTCGGCCTTTGCCTGATGATCGGCGAAATGGTCGACCAGTTTGATAATGTCCTCGCCGCGGTGGCGCAGTGCCGGGATATCAATGGTGATGACGTTCAGGCGGTAAAACAGGTCTTCACGGAAATTGCCCAGACGAACTTCCTCGGCAAGGTCGCGGTTGGTCGCGGCAATTACGCGGACATCGGCCGATGCGGAATGTTCGCTCCCGACCGGGCGATAGTCGCCGTTTTCAAGGAAGTGCAAAAACTTCGCCTGCAGCGCCAGCGGCAATTCGCCGATTTCATCCAGAAACAGACTGCCGCCATCGGCAAGACGGACAAGGCCGGTGCGTTTCTGATGCGCACCGGTGTAGGAGCCCTTTTCGGCGCCAAACAGTTCGCTTTCGATCAGCTGTTCCGGCAGGGCGGCACAGTTGACTTCGATAAAGGCGTTGGAAGCACGCGGGCTTTGGCCGTGAATGGCACGCGCAACCAGCGCCTTGCCGGTCCCGGACTCCCCTTGCAACAGGATGCGGCTGGCACTGCTTTGTGCGACACGGTCGATCGTTGTGCGCAATTCGCGCATCGGCGCGCATTCGCCAATCAGACCGTTGGTCGGGACATTGCGCTTGCGGTGGTAATCAAGCTCAAGTGCGGTGCGGTTCTGATCAAGGGTGGTGTTGATCGTGTGGATCAGCTCATCAAGTTCGAACGGCTTGCTAAGGTAATCGGCCGCACCGAGTTTGACGGCCTTCACCGCTGCACGCGTGTCACCATGGGCCGAAATCATGATGACGGGCACGTCGATATCAAGTTTGCGGATGCTATCAAGGACCTCCATGCCATCGGCACCGGGCAGGCGCAGATCAAGCAGGATGATATCGAACTTGTTTTCACGGACTTGCAAAAACGCATCTTCACCGGAATGGACGCCGGTGACATCCATGCCTTCGGTACGAAGCGCAAAGCTTAGCGATCGGACGAATGATTCCTCATCATCAACGATCAGAATCCTGATCTGGCGGGGCATTTCTCGATGTTTCCTCCTTTGAAGTTTCCGATTTCGTTGCCGGGAACTTCAATGTGATGATCGTGCCCTCTTGCGGGGCACTTTCAATATTGATTGAACCGTTATTTGACTCGACCAGTTGTTGGCTGATTGTCAGGCCAAGTCCGGTTCCTTTGCTTTTCATGGTAAAAAATGGCTGCACGACGTCAAGCAAATGCTCTTTGGGGATGCCCGAACCATCATCGGTGACGCGGATCTCTACCTGATCCTGATGGCGCTCTGCGCGCAGGCTCACTGTGCCGCCGGGCTGACAGGCCTGAATGGCATTGATCCCGATATTCAGCAGGATCTGCAGCACCTGATCGGGGTCGACAAAGATCGTCAGGCGGGAATCGCCGCTGGTGTAAAACCGCACCTGGGCCTCTTCGGCGACCGGCGTCAGGACGCGCGATGACTGTCGGAACAGATCCCGTATTTCGGTTTCCTGCGGGCAGGCTTCACCGGGTCGGCCATAAGCCAGAAGATCATTGACCACGCGTGACAGACGATCAATCTGGTGGCCCATATCATCCAAAAGTGTTTTGCGCTCACCATCGGGTTCCTTGCGCACAAGGGCCTGAACGGTGGTTTTCATCGTCGCCAGCGGATTGCGGACCTCATGCGCGACACCGGTGGCAAACTGGCCCAGAACGGCAAGCTTTTCGGCGCGCACTGTACGATCAATCAGGTCTTTAAGCTGCCAGGCCATGGTGTTGAAGGCCTTGGCAACCGTGCTGATTTCATCGCGACGGCGACCTTCGGGCAGGCGGTAATACAGATCGCCCGATGCAATACTGTGTGCCCCCTGAACAAGTGTATCGACCCGTCGGCGCAGGCTGCGCGACAGGGCAAAAAAGATCGCCAGAATAACCACAATGATGACGGCGGCTGTCACCGTCAGCCAAAAGCGCGTTTCATCAATCGGCTGCAGGATGGTGCCCGGTCGAACACTCATCACAAGGTTCCATCCCGGAAGGATGCTGGGACCTTCGATCAGTTCGCCAGTGACCTCGGTCGGGCGCCCGGTGGCATCAAGAACAATACCGCCCGGCGTGCGCAAAAGCGGATCGATCACACCCGATACCCCGGCACTTGCCAGAAGCTCGGTCAGGGATGCCAGACGCACATGCAGAGCGACAGACGTGTTCTGCCCCAAGCCGGTATCGCGGATGTGTGCCCGCATTAAAATCCAGCCGGAATTGCCATTTTCAGGCAATTTGGGGCCAATAAACTCAATACCTTCATGCTCTACACGCGGCAGGCCGGAAATATCCCAGCCGTTTTTCGACCAATAAGGCGGGCCGGATGCGGCTTGGCCTGCAACCAACCGATCAAGATTGTCGTACCAGTCAAAAAACAGTACACCATAAAGGTCAGGCGAATCTGCCTCCACCCGAAGCAGCGTCAGAGCCTCTTCCGCCTGTGGGGAGTTCGGCGCTTCAATAAAGGCCGGCAGGGCCGGGTGGTTTGACAGGGTGACCAACTGATAGATGCGCGCATCTAGAAAGGCAGAAAGTTTGTTTGACGTCGCCGCGACCTGCGCGCTGAGCCGCTCACCTGTCAGACGGTCAATCAGTTCATTGGAAAAGCGCTGATAAAAGAAACTGAGTGCCAGAAGCGCGCACACGACAACACCGACCGATAACAAGGTATATCGGCCAACAAGGCTTAGTCGTTGATTTCGGGACCAATGAAATCCGGCCAAAAGCGTTCCCTTGAATTAGGACTCGGTACTCGAACTATAAATTGGCCCACGTGCCAAAGAAATCTCTTTAATTTAAATGCTCGAGTTTGACGGCGAGGAGGCATCCAGAGATTTAGCGATGCGCCATGCTTGCGGTGCTGCAGGCGAGTGTCACAGCACCCCATTCCGTTACCTGCGCCAGGCATTTCTCATAGCGGCTGGTTTGATCGGCTGAAAGTCGATCCGCGAGTTCCGTCCAAAGTGCCACGCCATAGGTTGCCGCGCTGATCTGCATATAATCTTGGGCATACTGCTCTGGCGTGTCACTGGCGATGATTTCTGATGTCATCTGTTGCCAGTATGCCAAAAGCTGTTTTGCCAGCTCGGTATCGCAACGGGTGCCCGCAATCAGGTCGCTGATCAGGGCCTCGAACGCCTTGGCACTTGCTCCGTCCTTGTGGCGGGTCAATCGACCGGCAAGGGTCAGGGCATGAATGCCGTTTGTGCCTTCATAAATCTGGCAGATGCGCGCATCGCGAAGTGTTTGTTCCACCCGGTATTCGCGCAAATAGCCATACCCGCCAAGGACCTGTATGCCGATCTGGGCGGCTTCAACCCCGGCATCGGTGCAGAACGATTTGCAAATCGGGGTCAGGAATTCGATCAGGTCGGAATTTGTACCCGTCTCCATCAACGCAAAGGTCTTATAGGCCATCAACCGACCGGTCATCGCCAGCATGTCCTGACGGGCCAGCATGCGCGCAACGTCGTGATGCTGATCGATGGAAATCGGTTGGCCGGTATTTCGGTCGCGGCCCTGCTTGCGCTCTGCGGCGTAGCTTTGGGCGATGTGATGGGCACGCGTGGCATGTGCCACCCCCTGCAAGGCGACATCAAGTCGGGCATGGTTCATCATGGTGAACATGCACATCAAACCCTTTCCAATCGGGCCAATTGGTGTGGCGGTTGCATCATCAAACGCCAGTTGGCAGGTGGGTGATGCATGCAAACCCATCTTTTCTTCGATCCGGGTGACCGTGACGGCGTTGCGTTCCGTGTTGCCAATATCGGACGGGCACAGAAACAGCGTCAGCCCCCGAACCCCGTCTTCGCGGGTACCGGTCCGCGCCAGCACCAGATGCAGGATTTCATCACTCAGATCCTGATCCCCGCCAGAGATAAAGATCTTCTCCCCGGTCAGAACCCAACTGCCGTCTTGTTGTTGGTTTGCGACCGTGCGGATATCTGAAAGGTCTGAACCTGCTTGCGGTTCGGTCAGGCACATGGTGGCAAGATGGCTGCCCGATGCCAGTTTGGGAAGCCAGGTCTGGCGTTGGTCATCGGTGCCAAATTGCGCAATCAGTCTGGCGGCACCGGGGACAAGTCCGGTGACCATCTGAAAGGAATGACAGGCCCCGGCCAGTATTTCGCTGATCGCGCCACAGACGGTGGCCGGGGCACCCTGACCACCAAATTCCTCGGCCAGTGAAATCGATTGCCAGCCCTGTTCGACATAGGCCTGATAGGCGTTGCTGAAACCCGATGGCATCCGGACCCGGCCATTTTCGATCCGGCAGCCTTCCTGATCGCCCGGTTCGTCAATCGGGGCTATGACGTCTTCGGCAAAGCGGGCAAAATGATCCAGAATTTCGCGGGTGATTTCCGCATCAAAGCCGTGTCCTGCAGCGCGGTTTTCATCACCGGTCACTGACAGGGCAAACAGAATATCGTCAATCGGGGCTTTGAAGGGGATCACGAGGGCGTCTCTTAAGCTTGCGTTTCCTGATGGAGTGTCAGGCGGATAACCTTGTTTTCTGACAAGGCGGCCTTGACCGCATCAGGCACGGGAACAGCAACCAGACTTGCCGGGTTGTCCGGGTTGGCGCGGCCCCAGACGCGGGTTTGCGATCCTTCAAGCAAGGTGGTTTCACCCAGCGTAAAGCGATGGGAAAGGTCGAACGATTTGCCGCCCCAGCGTGATACTTCGACGTGATGCACGATCAGATCCCCTACCCGGGCCGGCGCCATAAAACTGGCATCACCACGCACAAGTGGCGTTCCGCGAAAATCGGCATCCTTTGCGATCATGGTGGCAAGGTCGAACCCTGCAACTGACAACAAAGCCAGAAGTCCGCCTTCCATCCAGTCATAAAAGTTCGGGTTATAAACAATCCGGGCCGGATCGCAGTGACCCCATTCAACACGGATTTCACGGGACAGTCGCAACATGGAACCTTACCTGATCTAAGCGTTATTTGACCTGCTGAATACGGATCAGCATCTCTACAAGGTGCGCGCGTTCTTCGGGACCGAACCCTTCCAGAAGCTTGTCTTCGTGCTTTTGAACCGCACGGCTGGCCTCAAGGAAAAGCTCGATCCCCTTTGCGGTGGTGCGCAGCGCATAGACACGACGATCGGTTGGCACCTTGTTGCGCACGATTAATCCGCGCGCCTGAAGTTCATCGACCATGACGACAATGTTCGACCGTTCCATGGCAAGTGACCGCGCCAGATCGGTCTGACTGATGTCTGGGTTTTCATTGATGATGGCAAGCGCACTATAGGTCGTCGGCTTCAGATCAAGATGCGTCAGGCTGGCGACAAAATCGCTATGGATCGACATATAGGCACGCTTGAGGTTATAGCCGACAAAGCCGCGCAGCGGACTGTCGGGCGACAATCCCGCAATACCGGTATCCGTATCGTTTTTCTTCTTTTTGTTTGCTTGCAACGGTGTCTCCATCTTTTTGGGCGCGGCTATCCTGTGACGATATCCACCAGCCAGAATGTCAGTACCGGGAACGCGACAATGATCGCGATGCGCAGGCACTCGACCAGCAGGAACGGCACCGCCCCGCGGAAAATCTTGCGCGTCGGAATATCGGGTGCCATCGCCGATATCATAAACAGATTAAGCCCGACCGGGGGTGTGATCATCCCCAGTTCGACAACAATCAGGGTGATGATACCAAACCACAGCGCCTGATGGGTCGGATCCATCCCGAAATCCATCGCCATGAAGGCAGGGAAAAACACAGGCACGGTCAAAAGGATCATCGACAGGCTGTCCATGATGCACCCCATGACGATGTAAAACAGGATCACCACCATCAAAACCGTCATCGGTGCGATCCCGGCCGTACCGACCCATTCGGCGGCCATGGTCGGCACCCGGGTCAGGGCAAGCGCGACATTAAAAAGATCCGCGCCAAAAATGATGGCAAAGATCATCGCCGTGGTCCCGGCAGTCTCAATCACGCATTCAAAAAGGCCCTTAATCGACAGGCTGCGCATCAGAAAACCGGTCAGCGCAATCAGGACCACACCAACAGATGCCCCTTCGGCCGGGGTGAAGACACCGCCATAAATCCCGCCCAGAACGGCGATGAAAACAAGCGCAACATGCCAGATCCCGCCAAGCGACCTGATGCGTTCGCGCATCGGAAGCCCCGCATGGGCCGGGCCTTCTTCGGGGAACAGGCGAACATAAACGCCAATCGCCAGAATAAAGCCAAGCACGGCCAGAAGTCCCGGAATGGTCGCGGCCAGGAACAGTTTGACAATGTTCTGTTCGGTCAGAAGCGCGTAAATGATCAAAACCACCGACGGCGGGATCAGGATGCCAAGCGTGCCGCCCGCGGCAAGTGTTCCGGCCCCCAGTGCGCCGGAATATCCGTGGCGCCGCATTTCGGGCAGGGCCACCCGGCCCATGGTGGTTGCGGTCGCAATGGATGATCCGCAAATCGACCCAAATGCCGCACAGCCGGCAACCGATGCCATGGCAAGTCCACCCCGCCAATGACCAAGCCAGGCATTGGACGCGGTAAAGATTGCGCGGCTGATACCGGTTCTGGTGGCAATCTGCCCCATCAGGATAAACAGCGGAATGACCGCCAGGTCATAGGAAATGTATTTATCGACAATCGCGGTCTTGAGATAGGCCGACAGCGGCATCCATCCCGACAGGACGACATATCCGCCCGCCCCGACAACGGCCATTGCCAATGCAATCGGCATGCGCAGGAAAATAAGCGCCAGCAGGACGACGACCATAATGATGCTGATTTCAACCGGGCTCATTGTGGGGCATCCGTTTGCGATGGGGTGGTCGGGCGAACAAACTGTTCGATGACGTTCGACAACGCGGTCAGGGCTGAAAGCCCAAGTCCGAACAGTGCGAAGCCGTAGATAATCCAGGTGGGCATTCTCAAAAGCATGCTGCGGTCGTTGTAATCAAACATATCAATCAGGCCGTAAGCGACCCGCCAGGAAATAATCACCCAGCCACAACAGAACAGGATCTCCCAGAGTTGATCCAGAATGGTGCGGGTGCGTTGGGGGAAGGCCATGCTGAATATGTCGACCATGACGTGGTTGCCCTTGCGTTGGCACAACGGCAAAAACAGAAACGCGGCAATCCCGCATCCCATTTCGACAATTTCAAAGTCACCACGAATGCCGCCAATGCCGATATATCGCATCGTCACGGACAGCGTTACCGTGACGGCGACAGCAAGCATGACGGCACCCGCAACAGTAGCGGATACAATGCAGGCACGATCAACAAACTGACCAAGAAAATGAATGGGCGCAGCGCGATTGCCGCGCCCATTGTGATCACGGGTGGCTCCTGACATGTCAGGCGGTCTCGGCGTCGATCAGCTGATTAAGGCGATCAATCATCGCCTTGCCATCATGTCCGGCATCATTCAGGGTCTCGATCCATTCATCGACGACCGGTTGGGTCGCAGACTGCCAGCGTTCAATTTCATCTTTGGGAATCTCGACGAACTTGTTGCCGCGATCGGCACACATTTTGTAGCCAACCGATTCAAAGCTATCGAACTGTTTGCCGATCTGGCGTGACAGATCGATACCGGAATTGGCATCAATCACTGCTTTCAGATCATCTGGCATGCTGTCATAGGCATTGCCCGCCATCAAAAGCGCAAACGAATTGGCATAAAGACCTCGTCCGCCTTCTGCCGGGGCGCAATGCACCGATGTCAATTCATGAAGCTTGAAGGCCGGAACCACTTCATAGGGCAGACAGGTGCCATCAATCACGCCATTGGCAAGGCCTACGGCCATTTCCGTGACCGGGAAGAAGACCGGCTCGGCGCCCAGAATGGACAGGGCTTTACCGACATTCTGGTTCGGGGCGCGGATTTGCAGGCCGTCAAGATCAGCCTGATTTTCAATCGCCTTGTCGCGCATGTGGAACTTGCCGCCGGCATGAACATGATAGGCCAATGGCTTCATGCCACGGTATTCGTCCTGACCAAACTCATCCATGAACTTGTGCATGGCAACCGATGTTGCTTCGGCGGTTGTCACCATGAAGGGCAGGCTCAGCGTTTCGGAAATCGGATAGCGACCCGGCGTGTACACGGTCAAGGTCCAGGCAATATCAACAACGTTGTTTGCCACCTGTTCGGCAAGCTGCGGCGGCTTGCCGCCAAGCTGCATGGCCGGGAAAATCTGAATATCGATACGGCCATCGGACTGTTCGCGGATGGTCTTGGACCACGGTTCGAAGAACGCTTTGTGCATCGGTGCCACCGGCGGCAACATATGATGCAGACGAAGGGTGACTTCGGCTGCGCGTGCCTTGCCAATGATTGCAGGCGCTGCAAGTGCGCCGCCCATGATGCCGAGCATCTGGCGGCGATTAACGGAAAATCCTGACATCGAACGTCTCCTCACATTATGGGCGCACCGGTTTTGTGGGGTGGCCCTGTTCCTTCCTGATTGTTCTGGCGTCCGCTTTGTGCGGTTTCTTGCCGATCCTTGATCTTATGTTATGCGATCTGATGGACGCAATTATCTGCGGCTCTGTTATAGGCGGTTACTTGAAATTCGGTGCACGTTTTTCAAGAAACGCCTTCAATCCTTCCTGTGCATCTTCGCTGGTTTGGGTCAGGGCGGCACACAGGCTTTCGGTAAACAGGCCATCGGTTTTCGCCATGTCTTCGATCCGTGACAGGGCCTGGATCATGACATAGTTCGAAAGCTGCGCATTTTCGGCAACCGTATTTGCAAGCTCGATGGCCTTTGCTTCGGCGGCTTTCTCGCTGTCACAGACATAGTGGGTCAGGCCAAGGCGAAGGCCGTCTTCGGCGTTGTATTTGCGCCCGGTCAGCATCATCTCGATCATGCGATCCGCGCCCAGAATTCGGCCAACCCGGACCGATGCACCGCCGCCAACGAAAATGCCACGTCGCCCTTCGGGAAGCTGGAAAAAGGCGGTCTCATCGGCAATACGAATATGGGTCGCACTGGCCAGTTCAAGGCCGCCACCGATGACCGCCCCCTTAAGCAAGGAAATCACCGGCAATCCACCATACTGGATCATATCCATGATGCGGTGCCAGTTGCGTGAATGACGCATGGTATCGGCGGCATTTCGTGCAACATGCTCGGCCAAATCAAGCCCGGCTGAAAAATGCCCGCCTTCACCGGCCAGGATAACAACCCGCACCCCTTCGGGCGGATTGGCAAAAAACGCCTCGAGTGCTGCCATCAAAGTATCGCTGACCGCGTTACGCTTTTCAGGTCGCGTGATGGTCAAACGGGCAATCGATCCGTTGATTGCGACGTTCAATACGTCATTCGCGCCGTTGGTCATGTTCTTGTTCCTTACGTAAAGCAATCTGGTCTTTATTTTGCCTGCAGGCGAACCGCGCCGTCGATCCGAACGACGGTGCCATTCAGCATGGTATTTTCGACGATATGGCGGGCAAGGTCGGCATATTCCTGTGCCTTGCCCAGCCGCTTGGGAAACGGAATGTTGGCTTCAATCGCCTGACGGGCTTCTTCAGGCAGGGTGTCGGTCATTGCGGTGGAAAACAGTCCAGGCGCAATCGCGATAACCCGCACGCCGATCCGCGCCAACTCGCGCGCGGCTGGCAACGTCATCGACGCAATCCCGCCCTTTGATGCCGCATAGGCGCACTGGCCGATCTGCCCGTCTTCATACCCGACCGATGATGTGTTGATGATAACACCGCGTTCGCCATCGTCATTTACCGGGGTTGCTTCCGACAGCAGCTGCGCGGCATAGCTCATGGTGATGTAGCTGCCGGTCAGATTGACGTTCAGTGTTTTGATAAAATCATCAATCGGAAGGCTGCCATCGCGTGGCAAGATGCGGTTGGCGGTGCCAATGCCAGCGCAATTCACAAGGATGCGCGGCAGGCCAAGATTTTGTTTCACGGTCTTGAATGCAGCTTCGACCGAGCTTCGGTCAGAGACGTCGACTTCCAGGCCAATTCCGCCGGTTTCACTGGCGACTCGTTTGGCGGCATCGCCGTTGCGATCAAACACCGCGACCTTCGCGCCTGCAACCGCAAATGTGCGTGCGGTGGCGGCACCAAGGCCGCTGCCGCCGCCGGTAATGATGGCGGGAACCTGATTGAGCTGCATTTCCTTACCCAAAGTTTGTTATGTTTTATAACAATTATGTTTACACAGTAAAAGAGCGGCGTCAATCGTCATTAGTCAACTGAAATCGCATCGAAATTCACGCCTCTCGCGCGCGAGCATACATATACTCAAGGTCAAATTGTTGGGTCCACGTACACGCATAAAGATATTGCGCTTGATGTGATGAATTATGATTGTTATGAATTATAACAAATAAGAAAATGAAAACTGGAGGTTTCGTCTCATGCCTATGATTGCTGAACCCGGACTCCGTCCGGTTCGCATGGGAGATACGCGTGTCTCGATGTCCAAAAAGGACAACGGCACGATCTATATCCGATCAACGGAAACGCCGGATGACTATCCGCGCGCCATCACCGACAAGCTTGACCATTGGGCGCAACAAACACCCGATCATCTGTTTCTGGCCGACCGTGACAAAACCGGCGGCTGGCAAAAACGAAGCTTCCTTGAAACCCGAAACGAGGTCCGCAGTCTTGCGCAGTACCTCATCGAACAGGACCTGTCCGAAGATCGCCCGGTCCTGATCCTGTCGGGCAACAGTCTTGAACACGGGCTTCTTGCGCTGGCATCGATGTATGTCGGTATTCCCTATGCGCCGGTATCACCGGCCTATTCGCTGGTGTCGTCCGATTTCGCCAAGCTGCGCCATATCTGTGATCTGCTGAAGCCCGGTCTGATCTTTGTCGATGATGGTGCCAAATATGCCAAGGCACTGGCCGCCGTCATGCCAAAGGATGCCCGTCTGCTGGTTCTGGAAAACCCGCTGTCGCAATATGACTGCGATGTTTTCAAAGATGTCCGTCAGACCACGCCGACCGATGCGGTCGATGCTGCCAATGGCAAAATCACCGAGGACACAATTGCCAAATTCCTGTTCACGTCCGGCTCCACCGGGATGCCAAAGGCCGTGATCAATACCCAGCGCATGCTGTGTTTTAACCAGATGATGCTGCGTCACGCGTTGGCATTCCTGCAGGATGAACCACCGGTGATGGTTGACTGGTTGCCCTGGAACCACACCGCAGGCGGCAACCATAATTTCGGCATCGCGCTTTATAACGGCGGCAGTTTCTATATCGATCAGGGCAAACCGACCCCGGACGGTATTCATGAAACCGTGCGCAATCTTTGCGAAGTATCGCCCAACATCTATTTCAACGTTCCCAAGGGGTACGAGGCACTTGTCCATCATCTGCGCGAAAACAAAACACTGCGCGAGATGTTCTTTGCCAAGCTCAAACTCATGCAATACGCCGGTGCCGGTTTGTCGCAATATGTCTGGGACAATCTGGAAAAGATCGCCGAGGACACGGTTGGCGAAAAGATCGTCATCGTCACCGGCTATGGCTCCACCGAAACGGCCCCCTTTGCCTTTACCACCACTTGGGCGGTTGATCAGGCGGGCAGTGTCGGCCTTCCGGCCGTCGGGCTTGATATCAAGCTGGTGCCCAATGCCGAAAAGCTCGAAGTCCGTCTTAAGGGACCGAGCATTACACCGGGATATTGGAAGCAACCTGATAAAACCCGCGAGTCTTTTGACGATGAAGGCTATTACCTGATTGGTGATGCCCTGAAATTTGTTGATCCGGATAATATCGAACGCGGCTTCCTGTTTGATGGCAGGGTTTGCGAAGATTTCAAACTCTCGACCGGGACGTGGGTGCATGTCGCCGCTATCCGGACGGCCATTGCCCAGACCTTTGCGCCCTATGTGCGTGATGCGGTGCTGACCGGTTTGAACGAAGGCTATGTCGGTGCGCTGATCTTTGCCGATTTCACCGCCTGCAAAAAGCTTTGCCCGGATCTGCCCGCCAACGCGTCGGAGCGCGATATCGCAACCCATCCGGCCGTGCAGGCGCATTTCCAGAAATGCCTCAATGAGCTGGCGACCAAATCGACCGGCAGTTCGAACTTTGTCGCGCGCGCGATCCTGCTGGAAAGTTCGCCGGAACTTGATGCGCACGAAGTCACCGACAAGGGCTCGATCAATCAGCGCGCGGTTCTGACCAAACGCGCTGACAAGGTCGCCGAACTTTATACCGACCCGTCACCCGCCGGGGTCATGATTGCCAAAAAGGGATAAGCAGAATGACTGCGAACGCCAAAGGTCTTCGGACCGAATTTGAAGATGTCTGGCTGCTGGGCGGAAAACGCACACCGTTTGTCGATTATACCGGGGCGTTCGGGCTGGTCTCCCCGATTGATCTTGGCATCAAGGCCGCCCGCGCGGCCATCGAGGACGCCGGGGTGAATGCGAACGATATCGATTTCACCGTCGCCGGATCGATGGCCCAGGCATCCTATGATGCCTATATGACGCCTCGCCATATCGGGATTTACGCCGGGGTGCCGGTGGATCGCCCCGCCCATCTTGTGCAGCGGATCTGTGGTACCGGGATCGAAGTCATCCTGCAGGCCGCTGATCATATTTCACTTGGTCGTGGGGATCTGGCACTTTGTGTTGGCACTGAATCCATGAGCCGCAATCCGATTGCCGCCTACACCCATCGCAGTGGTTTTCGCATGGGGCAGGTCGAATTCAAGGACTTCCTGTGGGAAGCGCTTCTGGATCCGGCGGTGAGTTGCACCATGGGCGACACGGCCGAAAATCTTGCCAAGAAATATAACATCACCCGCGAAGAAGTGGATCGCTTTGCCGAACGCAGTTTTGCCCGTGCCGTCGCTGCGCACGAAAACGGCTTCCTTGCCGGTGAAATTGCCACAGTAACCAACGAAACCTTTGAATTTGCCGATGGTAATCCGCGCTCCATCCGCCTGCCGCGCAAGATCGATCAGGTCGACCGCGACAGCCACATCCGGCCATCGCCCTATGACATTCTGGCAAAGCTGCGCCCTGCCTTTGGCGGGGTCCAGACGGGCGGCAATTCATCAGCCGTGGTGGATGGCGCGGCGGGCGTTGTTCTGGGCAGTTCCGATTATGCCCGCAAACACGGCCTGACACCGCGTGCCCGCATCATCGCTGGCGCAGCTGTCGGTGTGCCGCCGGAAATCATGGGTATTGGCCCAGTCCCGGCCATCGAAGCCGTTCTCGATCAAACCGGTATGACCCTTGATCAGATTGACCGGATCGAAATCAACGAAGCCTTCGGCGCGCAGATACTGGCCTGCATCCGCGAACTTGGCCTTGATGAAGACAAGGTCAATGTCAATGGCGGCGCGATTGCAATTGGTCATCCGCTGGGTGCGACCGGAGTTCGGATCACCAATACGCTGGCGCGCGAACTGGTCAAATCCGGCGGTCGCTATGGCATCGCATCGGCGTGCATTGGTGGCGGGCAGGGCATTGCTGTTCTGATCGAAAACACGAAATTGGCATAGGCACGATCCAGGGCGCCATCAACTGCGCCGGGTCGCGACAAACGGAGACGTTATTTTTAGCCGGGACATTGGTTTTGGGCCCGGTTTGGCGATCAGCCCAACCCATGGGGTAAAGGCTTCCAAGGGTGGTCTGATCAAATCGAGGAGCCGACAGACAAGGTAACAAAAACAAAATTGCCGGTGTCGGTTTTCTCAGGGAGGAAACAATGAAACGACTTAAACTTGGTTCAGTGATTGCCTTGGCGTCAGTTGCCGCCATGTCTGCCATTTCCGGTGCGTCTGCCCAGGAAGTGAATTTCCGTCTGGCCCACTGGTTGCCGCCAACCCATCCGGTACAAACCATGGGGCTTGAAGAATGGACAAACTCCATCCGCGAGGCATCCGGCGGCAACATCGACTTCACGATTTTCCCGGCCCAGCAACTGGGCTCCGCACCGGATCACTATGACATGACCCGCGATGGCATTGCCGATATCGGCTATATCAATCCGGGTTATCAGGCCGGGCGTTTCCCGATCTATGGCCTGACCGAGGTGCCCTTCAATGTGAAGGATGCGGTCAATGGATCGGTCGCCCTTCACAAGTGGTATGCGAACTACGCCGAACAGGAAATGCCGGAAGTCAAACTCTGTCTGGTCAACCCGCATGACCCCGGCACCATCCATTCAAAAATGCCGGTCCGCGTGCCGGAAGATATCAACGGCCATGCGGTACGTCCGGCGCACGCGACCATGGCACGGTTTGTAAACCTGCTGGGTGGGGCAAGTGTTCAGGTCCCTGCACCCGAGGCCCGCGAAGCCATCGCCAAGGGCACGGCAGATGCGATCACCTTCCCGTGGAACTCGATCTATATCTTCGGGATTGATCAGGAAACCAAATATCACCTTGATATGCCGTTCTATGTCTCTTCGCAGATCCTTGTGATCAACCGTGGTGTCTATGACGGGTTGTCGGCCGAAAACCGCAAAGTCATGGATGATCACTGCACGCCGGAATGGTCCGGTCGTTTTTCCAAGGGTTGGGCCGAGAACGAGGCATCGGGCCGTGACAAGATGATGGCATCGGGTGATCACGAACTGTATCAGCCGACCGCCGATGAACTGCAACAATGGCGCGATGCCGCCGAACCGCTTGTTGCTCAATGGCGCGAGAGTGTTACGGCCAAGGGCGGTGATGCCGATGCCATTTACAAGGCCTTCATCGACGCGCTCGAAGCCGAGAACGCCAAATATTGATGACACTCCCTGTATCGGCGGCATCGCATCTCGGTGCTGCCGATACCTCTGAAAGTGCATAAATCATGCGGGTTCTTCATCGCTCCCTGACATATCTCGAAGCCTTTTCGCGCAAGGTCGAAATGGTCTCGGCCATTTTGCTTGCGGTGATTACGTTGCTGGTTCTGGCCTCTGCAATTGGTCGCTACCTGTTTGCATGGCCGATCCCCGATGCATTTGATTTTTCGCGCCTGTTTCTGGGCGTGGTCATCATGTGGGGCTTTGCCTGCGTGGGCTATCGCGGATCGCACATCAAGGTCGATCTGTTTGCCCTGATGCTGCCCGCGCGTGTTCGCCGATGGACGGATTTCTTTGCCTGGATGGTCTTGCTGGGTTTCACCGGCTTGCTGTGCTGGAAGATGCTGGCGCGTGTCACCAGCGCCTATAACAGTGGTGAGACGACATTTGATCTGCAAGTACCCGTCTGGCCGGTCATGGGGCTGATCTGGCTTGGCGTTGCGGTCAGCATGCTGACCATTCTGGCGCGCGCCTTGATGATCGCGCTGACCAATGCGGGTCTGGATGATTTTGAACCCGCCGAGTCAGAGCCGCATATTGCCTCCGACCCGCAAAAACAAAAGCAAACTGGTGGTTCAGGGGGAACTGATGACTGAAGCCGATTTTGTCGCACTTGGCGGGTTTGTTGCGCTGTTTGCCCTGATGCTGCTTCGGGTTCCAATCGGCATTGCGATGGGGATTGTCGGTGTCGGCGGCTTTGCCGCAATCGTTGGCCCGACGCCTGCACTCAACCTTCTGGCGCAATCGCCGATCCGCACCATCACCGACTTTAACCTTAGCCTCATTCCGTTCTTTATTCTGATGGGCGTTCTTGCCACCAATTCCGGCATGTCGCGCGAACTGTTTCGCGCAGGGCAGGCGTGGCTGGGATCATTTCGGGGCGGCATGGCGCTTTCGACCATCGCGTCCTGTGCGGGGTTTGCCGCCATATCGGGATCATCGGTCGCAACGGCGGCAACCATGACCAAGGTCGCATTGCCGGAAATGCAGCGCAGTGGCTATCGCGATCATGTGGCGACCGGGGTGATTGCCGCGGGCGGAACGCTCGGCATCCTGATCCCGCCATCGGTTGTTTTGGCGGTGTATGGCTTTATCACCGAACAGGATGTCGGCAAGCTTTTCATTGCCGGGATCATCCCGGGCCTTTTGGCGATTGTGATGTATATGCTGGCCTTTCGGGTGACCTATGCCCGTGGATTGCCGGCGGGCGAACCGTTTGATTTACGCAACGCCATTCGGTCCTTGCGCGATGTCTGGGCGGTTCTGGCCCTGTTCATCGCCATTATCGGCAGCATCTATTTAGGTGTTGTCACCGCAACAGAGGCCGCGGCGGTTGGCTCTGTCCTGACCGCCCTGATCGGGGTGATCCGGGGGCGGCTTGGCTGGCGTAGCATTCTTGATAGTCTGGTCGAGGCCCTGCGCACCTCGGTTGCGATCTATACCATTCTGATCGGTGCGATCCTGTTTGGCTATTTCCTGGCCATCACCCAGACCCCGCAAAAGATCACCGCGTGGCTGGTCGGGCTCGATATCGGGGCCTATCCGACACTTGCCCTGATCCTTGTGTTTTTCCTGTTGCTGGGCTGCATCCTTGATGCCATGGCGATGATCATTCTTCTGGTGCCCATCGTGTTTCCGGTGGTCACCCAGTTGGGGTTTGATCCGATCTGGTTTGGCATCATTGTTGTCATGACGGTCGAACTTGGCCTGATCACACCGCCTGTCGGGATGAACGTGTTTGTCATCAATTCGATTGCCCGCGAAGTGCCCCTGCAAAAGGTGTTTCAGGGTGTCATCCCGTTTGTTGCGGTCGACATCATTCGCCTGATCCTGTTGGTGTTGGTGCCTTCCATCGTTCTTTTCCTGCCGACGACCATGAATTAAAGAGGCCGATATGAAGCTTGAACTTGAACATTTTTGCGATCTGACGGTCGAGCTGGAAGCCCCGATGGAGCTTGGCAATTCGATGCGCGGCACACGCCGGATCATTCCGATCATTGGTGGGCATGTCGAAGGCAAATCGTTGAACGGCCGCGTTCTGGCATTGGGCGCGGACTGGCAAACCGTTTTTGACAACGGAGTGGCCGAACTTGATACCCGATATTGCATCGAAACCCATGACGGGGCGCTGATTGATATCCGCAATTTCGGGTTCCGGCATGGGCCCAAGGATGTTCTGGACGCGCTTGCACGCGGTGAACATGTCGATCCGTCGAAATATTACATGCGCACCCAGCCCCGGTTCGAAACCGGCGATGAACGCTATAGCTGGCTTAATCACCGGATCTTTGTCGGATCCGGACAGCGTGAAAAAAGCACGGTCTATGTCTCGGTCTACGAAGTCCTGTAATAGCCGCTTTGGGGACTTAAAGCGCAGCCCCAAACAAAAACGCCCCCAATAAATCGGGGGCGTTTTTTCATTTTGAGTTCTTTGCCTAGAACACCACGCTTGGCAGCCAGTTGGCCAGTGACGGCCAAAGCCAGATCACGAAAATGCCAAACAGCTGAAGCGCGATAAACGGCACCACACCCTGATAAATCTGGCCGGTGGTGATTTCCGGCGGGGCGGCACTGCGCAGATAAAACAGCGAGAAGCCGAATGGTGGCGTTAAGAACGATGTCTGCAGGTTGATCGCAATCAGGATCGCAAGCCACACCGGATCATGGCCCATCATGATCAGCCCCGGCGCAATCAGCGGCAGCAGGATCACCGTGATTTCCACGAAATCAAGGAAGAAGCCCAGCACAAAGATCAACGCCATGCAGAAGATCAGCGCCCCAGTCGGACCACCGGGCATCGATTCAAGGATTTCCTCCACATGGTCTTCACCGCCCAGCCCGATAAACACCAGCGAGAACATGCTGGCTGTCAGGATCGTAGCAAAGATCATCGAACTGACCGTCATGGTCGATGTCAGGGCCGATTTCAGAATGTCGGCTTTCCATGCCTGACGCAGGCAGGCGAGGATCGCGATAATCCCGATAACAGCCAGCGCCACATAACCAGCGCCCAGGGCATAATCAACACCGGTCAGGTCACTGCGCTGGAAACGCACCGGCGCGACACCTGCCATGATCGCCAGGATCAAAAGTGCGACGGTCCCGGTCAGAACCAGATTGCGGTTCGCCCCCTGACGGACACCCGCCATCAGGATCGCACCGATTGCACCGACTGATGCCGCCTCGGTCGGGGTGGCAACCCCGCCCAGAATGGCACCCAGCACGGCAATGATCAGAAGCACAGGCGGCAAAACCGCACCCACCACTTCGCCCGCACTGGGGCGGCCATCATCGCTTTGAACCGGTGGCATATCGGCCGGGCGTATCAGCCCGCGCAGAAGGATATAGATGATATAAATCGCCACCAGCGTCAGACCCGGGATCAGCGCACCGGCAAAAATCTGCCCGACCGAAATGGTTTCGATGGTGAACTTGCCCTGTTCATATTGCGCCTGCTGATAGGCCGATGACATCACATCCGACAGAATGATCAAAAGCGTCGAGGGCGGGATAATCTGGCCCAATGTGCCCGCGGTGCAAACAAGGCCCGATGCCATTTTCGGGTTATAGCCAGTGCGCAACATGGTCGGAAGCGCGATCATGCCCATGGCAATCACCGTGGCGCCAACGATGCCGGTTGAGGCCGCGAGCAACGCCCCCACCAGCACCACCGAAATCCCCAAACCGCCGCGCAACTGCCCGAACAGTCGCCCCATGGTATGGAGCAAATCTTCAGCAATGCGGGATCGTTCAAGGACGACACCCATGACGACAAACAGTGGAATGGCGATCAGGACATCATTGGTCAGCGTGCCAAACACGCGCTGCCCGAACGCCCCCATCAGGCCGATATTCATCGTGTCGGTGACCCAGCCGAGATAGCCGAAAATCACTGCCGTTCCGGCAATCGAAAACGACACCGGAAAACCCAAAAGGATGCAGCCCATCAGGGCGGCAAACATCAAAAGATCAAGATATTCCATCACTTCGCACCGCCTTGATCTTCAACATTGCCGCGCAGCAAAACCACCTGCCTCAGAAGACAGGCGACGGACTGGATAATCAACAGAATACAAAAGGCCGGGATCAGGGATTTCAAAAACCAGACGGCCGGAATGCCCCCCACCGAAATCGCCCCTTCCATCATCGAGATCGAATTGATCACCGATGGCCAGGTCCAATACAGCAGTGCTGCCATCGACGGGATTGCCAGAACCACATAGCCAAACGCATCGATCCGCGCCTTGGTCTTGTCGGTGGCTGCGGCATAAAAAATGTCCACCCGGACATGGCCATCAACCAACAGCGTATAGCCCGCCCCCAACATGAACAAAGCGGCATGCAGATACAGAACGCTTTCATTCAGCGCAATTGAACTGAACCCGAAAACATAGCGCAGCAAGACCACGGTAAACTGCAGCAGAACCATCAGAAGTGCGAACCAGCGCACGGTCATCCCGGTCCAGTGATTTATCTGGTCAAGTGCATCAGCAAGGCGTTGCATGACATCTCCCCGTGAAAGGCACGCCTGAAAAAAGAAACCGGTGCCGAATATTTCCGGCACCGGTCATAACGTCTATCAGAAGCCAAGCGCTTTGGCGCGTGCATTCATCTGACCGTTATCGGCATAGGTCATGTAACCGCCGATCAGGTCACGATATGCAACAAAGCTTTCGGTGACTTTTTTGGTCAGTGCATCGTCGCTTTCGCGAAGCTCAGCAATCACCTCGGCACCGGCTTTGGCCATGGCTTCAACAACCTCGTCCGGAAGCTTGCGAACCTTCACATCCTGTTCTGCAACAAGCTGTTTAAGGGCCATGGCATGCTTGGTCTCGTACTCGGTCCAGACTTCGTTATAAAGGCTGTCTGCCGCGAACTTGACGACGGCTTTCAGATCATCAGGAAGATCGGCATAGGCCTTGGCGTTCACCGCGCATTCCTCGGCCGAGGACGGCTCGCCAACACCCGGCCAGTAGTAGTTTTTGGCAACCTGATAGAAGCCAAGCGCACTGTCGCTCCACGGGCCGATGAATTCACCGGCATCAAGCGCACCAGACTGAAGTGCCTGGAACATGTCACGACCGCCCATGGCCTGAACCGCCATACCAAGTTTCGAGCACATCTCCGATGCCAGACCGGTGGTGCGGAACTTCAGCCCCTTAAGGTCATCGACCGAGTTGATTTCGTTACGGAACCAACCTGCCCACTGCGGGCCGGAGTTACCGCACAGGAACGGCTTCAGTCCGAACTGACCATAGATTTCGTCATACAGTTCCTGACCGCCACCATAGTTCAGCCAGCCAACCTGTTCATCGGCGCGCAGGCCAAACGGCTGCGACCCGAACAGAAGGATACCTTTGGATTTCGAACCCCAGTATGCCGGAACCGCGTGATAGATCTCGGCCGTTCCTTCGGCAACGGCGTCAAACACACCATTGCCCGGAACCAGTTCGCCCGCGGCATGAAGTTTCACTTCAAGACGACCGCCCGAAAGTGTGGTGATACGGTCTGCCAGTTTCTGCGCAGCCACACCCGGCCCAGGCAGGTTTTTCGGCCATGCGGTGACCATGTTCCACTGGCGCTTGTCCTGTGCGATGGCAGGGGTTGCGAATGTTGCAGCGGCCGCTGCACCTGCACCGGCAACACCGGCGGTCAGAAATTCACGTCTTTTCATGTTAAGAAGCCTCCTTGATTGTACCCTGATAGGGCGATGCAGGGGCAGTCGTCACTGCCCCCACGCGTGAGTTTTAATTACTTGCCGAGAATCCCGGGCAGGTTCAGCCCGTGTTCCCGGGCGCAATCCAGTGCGATGTCATATCCTGCATCCGCATGACGCATCACACCGGTTGCCGGATCGTTCCAAAGGACGCGTTCGACCCTGCGTGCGGCATCTTCTGTGCCGTCACAACAAATCACCATGCCGGAATGCTGCGAGAAGCCCATTCCGACACCGCCGCCATGATGCAGCGATACCCAGGTTGCCCCGGACGCCGTATTGAGCAGCGCATTAAGCAACGGCCAGTCACTGACCGCATCCGAGCCATCTTTCATGGCCTCGGTTTCGCGGTTCGGGCTTGCAACCGAACCGCTGTCAAGATGGTCACGCCCGATGACGACCGGGGCTTTCAGTTCACCATTCTTGACCATTTCGTTGAACGCCATACCCAGACGGTGGCGCTGTCCCAGACCGACCCAGCAAATACGCGCCGGCAAGCCCTGGAAGGAAATGCGCTCGCGCGCCATATCCAGCCAGTTATGCAGGTGCGGGTCATCGGGGATCAGTTCCTTGACCTTCTGGTCGGTCTTGTAGATGTCCTCGGGATCACCCGAAAGGGCCGCCCAGCGGAACGGACCAATGCCCTTGCAGAACAGCGGGCGGATATAGGCCGGAACAAACCCCGGGAAAGCGAAGGCGTTCTCGAACCCTTCCTCAAGCGCCATCTGACGGATGTTGTTGCCGTAATCGACCGTCGGGACACCCGCCTCGTGGAAGGCAACCATGGCTTCGACCTGAACGCGCATCGATGCACGCGCCGCCTTGGAAACAGCCTTGGGATCGGATTCCTGTTTTTCGCGCCATTCGGCCACGGTCCAACCCTGCGGCAGGTATCCATGTACCGGATCATGCGCGGATGTCTGATCGGTGACGATGTCCGGGCGAACGCCGCGCTTGACCAGTTCCGGGAAGACATCGGCCGCATTGCCGATCAGGGCAACGGACTTGGCTTCGCCTGCCTTGGTCCAACGCTCGATCATCTCAAGCGCTTCGTCCAGCGAATGGGTTTTCTCGTCGACATAACGCGTACGCAGGCGGAAGTCCGCACGGGTTTCATCGCACTCAACTGCCAAACAGCACGCACCGGCCATCACAGCCGCCAACGGCTGTGCGCCACCCATGCCGCCAAGGCCACCGGTCAGAATCCACTTGCCCGTAAGGTCGCCGTCATAATGCTGGCGGCCGGCCTCGACAAAGGTTTCATAGGTGCCCTGAACGATGCCCTGTGACCCGATATAGATCCACGAGCCCGCCGTCATCTGGCCATACATCGCCAGACCCTTTTTATCGAGTTCGTTGAAATGGTCCCAGTTGGCCCAATGCGGCACAAGGTTGGAGTTCGCGATCAGAACACGCGGCGCATCCTTGTGCGTGCGGAATACGCCAACCGGCTTGCCCGACTGCACCAGAAGGGTCTGGTCATCTTCAAGTTCCTTCAGGCTGGCAACGATCTGATCGAAATCCTTCCAGGTGCGCGCAGCCCGGCCAATGCCACCATAGACAACCAGCTCATGCGGGTTTTCGGCAACATCGGGATGCAGGTTGTTCATCAACATGCGCATCGGTGCTTCGGTCAGCCAGCTTTTCGCCGAAATCTTGCTCCCGGTGTCGGGATAAATATCACGCTGGTTGTGACGCGGATTGTTGGTCATGACTTGCCTCTTAGTGCTGGGGCCAAATCGGCCAGTGTCTTCAGGATTTCAGTAAGATGCGTGCGCAATTTTGCTGCACGGCTTTCGTCATAGGACCAAGGGGCTTCCTCGGCCGTTAGATAGGTGGATTGCGCCAGTTCCATCTGGATGGCGTGTTGATTGATCTCCGGGCGGCCATAATGGCGGGTGGTCCAGCCGCCTTTGAAACGACCGTTCAGAACCGCACTGTATCCTTGGGCCTGCGAACAGATTTCCGACGTCAGCGTCTCGATCATCGGATCGCATGTCGCGCCCAGATTGGTGCCGATATTGAAGTCCGGCAGGGTCCCGTCAAACAGGAACGGAATGTTTGAGCGGATCGAATGGCAATCATAGAGGATCGCCACACCGTGTTTGGCGCGCACCCGTTCAAGCTCGGCCGCCAGTGCCTGATGATAGGGCGCGTGGAAGGTTGCGGCCCGATAGGCGATGTCATCCTCGGTCGGGGCAACGTCCCAGATATTCTCGCCGTCAAAATCGGTCAGCGGCACAAGGGTGGTGGTGTTCTGACCGGGATAAAGGCTGACACCTTCGGGGTCGCGGTTGGCATCAATCGCATAACGATGAAACGTCGCACGCACCGTCGTCACACCATCGAGCAACCCGTCATAAAGGGTATGGATATGCCAGTCGGTATCAGCCAGTTCACAGCCACGATCATTCAGTTTCGCCGCTATGTCGTCCGGTACATAAGTGCCGGTATGGGGCAGGCCCAGAACAATCGGGCTATCGCCACGTTTGATTTCAACCGGATCGGTCATGGTTATGCTGCCTCCCCAACGACAAAGCCCGAAAGCTTGGCCGCAGCCACAAGGCTGCCACCCGTCACAAGTTCGGCGGCCTTCGCCAGATCCGGCGCCATGTAACGGTCTTCCTTGACGGTCGGGATGTCGGCACGAACGGATTTCAGAACATTGAGCAGACCCGGGCTGGTCTTAAGCGGCGCACGGAATTCAACACCCTGTGCGGCACAGATCAGCTCGACACCAAGGATGTAGGAAAGGTTGGCATTCATCCGTGCCAGTCGGCGCGCACCGTGCGCGGCCATCGACACATGGTCTTCCTGATTGGCGCTGGTCGGCGTGCTATCGGTCGAGCACGGGTTGGCCAGATGTTTGTTTTCACTCATCAGCGCTGCCGTCGTCACCTCGGCAATCATCAGACCGGAATTCAGGCCCGGTTCCGGCGTCAGGAATGGTGGCAGATCGTGCGACAGGGTCGGATCGACCATCAGCGCGACACGGCGCTGGGCAATCGCGCCGATCTCGGCAACGGCAAGCGCGATCTGATCGGCGGCAAAGGCCACGGGTTCGGCGTGGAAGTTGCCGCCTGAAACAATGCGGCCGTCTTCTTTGAGAACCAGCGGGTTGTCGGTCACGGCATTGGCTTCGATCTCAAGCGTCTGACCGGCAAAGCGCAGCAAATCCATCGCCGCCCCGGTGACTTGCGGTTGGCAGCGGATGCAATAGGGGTCCTGAACGCGGGTATCGCCTTCGCGGTGGCTTTCGCGGATTTCCGACCCATTCATCAGATCGCGCATCGCACGCGCGACATTGATCTGGCCCGGATGACCGCGAAGCGTATGGATTTCATCGACCAGCGGCGCGGTCGATCCCATGATCGCATCGGTCGAAAGCGACGATGTCACAATCGAACTCGCCGCATTGCGCCAGGCCGAAAACAGGCCGACCAGCGCGCAGGCGGTGGAAAACTGCGTACCGTTAATCAGCGCCAGGCCTTCTTTCGGACCCAGCACCACCGGCGTCAGGCCAGCCTTGGCAAGTGCCTCGCCACCCGGAAGCGTCGTGCCTTCATAGATGGCATCGCCCGCACCAATCATGACGGCTGCCATGTGCGCCAGCGGGGCCAGATCGCCCGATGCGCCAACCGATCCTTGCGATGGAACGACGGGGGTAACACCCTTGGCCAGCATGCCTTCGATCAGTTCGATCAGATCCCAGCGCACACCAGATGCACCGCGCCCCAGCGACAGCAATTTCAACGCCATCATCAAACGGGTGGTCGCGATATCAAGCGGCTCACCCACGCCGCAGCAATGGCTCAGGATCAGGTTGCGTTGCAGGGTTTCGGTATCTTCCGGGGCAATCTTGACCGAGGCCAGTTTGCCAAAGCCGGTATTCACGCCATATACCGCATCGCTGCCGTCGGCAGCCTTGCGCACCATTGCGTGCGCCGCTTCAACACCATCGCGGGCTGCGGGGTCGAGTTTGACTGCGACCTGATCACGCCAGATGCGTTCAAGCTCTGCCAGTTTGACCGAAGCGGGGATAAGGGTGACCGTCATAATCTATCCTTAAGGGCATATGTTGATGCGGTGGCGCGGTTATCTTTGGGCTCAGGCGGCGGTGCTTTCACCGCCAACAATGCGTTCGAACAGCGGGTTGAACCCGATGCGGTATGCAAGCTCGGCCGGGTGTTTGGCATTCCAGATGGCAAGATCAGCCCGCAGTCCCGGTTTGATCCGACCGGTATCAGAAAGGCCAAGCGCGCGCGCCGCATGGGCGGTTGCGCCAACAAGCGCCTCTTCGGGCGTCAGGCGGAACAGCGTGCAGGACATGTTCATGGTTAAAAGGATTGATGCCAGTGGCGACGAGCCGGGATTGCAATCGGTCGCAATCGCCATCGGCACGCCGTGCTTGCGGAATGCGTCAATCGGCGGCAGCTGGGTTTCATGCAGGGTATAAAACGCACCGGGCAGAAGTACCGCGACCGAACCTGCCTTGGCCATGGCAATCGCGTCTTCTTCGGTGGCGTATTCAATATGATCGACCGACATCGCCCCATATTCGGCGGCCAGTTTGGTGCCGCCGATATTCGATAGCTGTTCGGCATGGAGTTTGACCGGAATGCCAAGCGCGCGGGCAACGTCAAACACGCGTTTGATCTGGTCGGTGTTAAAGGCAATGCCTTCGCAGAATCCATCAACCGCATCGACTAACCCTTCAGCGTGGGCGGCTTTCAGGGCCGGGATGCAGACATCATCAATATAGCCGTCCGGGTTATATTTATATTCAACCGGCACCGCATGGGCGCCAAGGAAGGTGGTTTTGATCCGTACATTACGATGATCGGCAATTTGCCGGGCTGCGCGCAGCATATTAAGCTCGGTCTCGCGATCAAGGCCGTAACCCGACTTGACCTCGATCACCGACACGCCCTCTGCCAGCAGCGCATCCACGCGAGGCAGGGCGGATGCCAGAAGATCCTCTATTGATGCTTCGCGGGTCGCCTTAACGGTCGAAACAATTCCGCCGCCCGCACGCGCAACTTCTTCATAGCTTGCACCCTTCAGGCGCATTTCAAACTCAACCGCACGGTCTCCACCATGGACAACATGGGTGTGGCAATCAATCAGGGCCGGGGTGATCAGGCGACCTTCAAGGTCCCGCGCTGGACCGTCAAGATACTCGGCCGGGATGGCGTCATCGGCACCGACCCAATCGATCAGGCCGTCCTTGATGGCAATCGCGCCGCACTCGATCAGGCCATAACTGTCCTGATCCTCAATCGTGACGATTTTTGCGTTTCGAAGCAGCATCGCGAAGCATCACCCCTTGATAAGTTTGTTATTAAAGATAATATGTACGTACATAATATTTCTGTCAAGACGGGTAGAGGCAATGAAGGTTCTTTGGGCAAATCAGGCACTTACGACATCAGGCTGGCAGCGCAATGTCCGGATCGAGATCGATGAGAATGGCAGAATTGCTGCGATTCAGGCCGATTCTGCTGCGCCATCCGATGCCACCAGCAAAACCGATATTCTTCTTCCGGCGATTTCAAATCTGCACAGCCATGCGTTCCAGCGCTCCATGGCTGGCTTGACGGAACGGCGCGGCCCCGACCCGCGCGATACCTTCTGGACCTGGCGGCAATTGATGTTCCGCTTCCTCGATCAGCTGACCCCGGACCATGTCGAAGCGATCGCGGCCTTCGTTCAGATGGAAATGCTGGAAGCCGGCTATGCCAACAATACAGAGTTCCATTACCTGCATCACCGCCCCGGTGGGCATTTGTATGACAATATCGCCGAGATGGCCGAACGTATTGCGGCGGCCACCGAAATCACCGGCATCGGCCTGACGCTTCTGCCCGTGCATTATCAATATGGCGGCTGTGACAAGCGCCCGCTCGGTCCCGGTCAAATCCGTTTTGGCAATGATCCCGACCAGTTCACCAAGTTGTATGAGGAATCCGTTCGCGCGATCAAAAACCTTCCCGCCGATACGGTGATGGGGGTTGCGCCGCATTCCCTGCGTGCCGTTGGTCGCGAAGATTTGCTTGCTACAAGCCTGCTGTCGAAAGATGGCCCGATCCACATGCATCTCGCCGAACAACTGGCCGAGGTGGATGAAGTGCGCGACAGCTGGGGCAAGCGCCCGACAGAATGGCTGCTTGAAAATGCCGATGTGAATGCAAACTGGTGCCTGATCCACTGTACCCAGATGGAAGAGCATGAAACGCTTGAGTTGGCTAAAACCGGTGCGGTGGCAGGCCTTTGCCCGATCACCGAAAGCAGTCTGGGCGATGGTATCTTTGATGGCGTGCGCTATCTCAATGCCGG
Organism: Thalassospira sp. UBA4513; assembly: GCF_002388495.1. NCBI lineage: Bacteria > Pseudomonadati > Pseudomonadota > Alphaproteobacteria > Rhodospirillales > Thalassospiraceae > Thalassospira > Thalassospira sp. UBA4513. The sequence goes on along the minus strand of NZ_DGMR01000038.1, from coordinate 142,697 downwards.
TGGCGTGATTGGTGTGGGATCGGATTCCAATATTCGTATTTCGCTCTCGGAAGAATTGCGAACTCTGGAATACAGCCAGCGCCTGCGCGATAACTCCCGCGCGGCTTTGGCGACCGAACAAAAATCGACCGCACGTCGTATCTATGACGCGGCCGCCAAGGGTGGCGCACAGGCCGCCGGGCGCGATGCGGGCCGGATTGAAGTTGGCGCGCTGGCCGATTTGATGGCGCTGGATGGTTCGGCGGTTGACCTGATCGGTCGGACAAGCGATACGATCCTCGACACATATATCTTTGCCGGAGATGATCGCATGGTGCGTGATGTCTGGTCGGCCGGTCGCCATGTTGTGACCGAGGGCCGCCACATCGCCCATGACGCGATCACCAACCGGTATCGCAAGGTGATGGAACAACTCAAGGAAGCAGTGTGAACAGCCTGGAACAGCAAAGCTGGCAATCCGTCCATGACGAGGTTTTGCGCCGCATTCATACCCGTGAGTGGAAGCCCGGTGACCTGATCCCCAAGGAAGTCGAACTTGCCGAACAACTTGGCTGTGCGCGGGCCACCGTGAACCGTGCATTGCGTGAACTGGCATCCGAAGGCTTCCTCGATCGCAGGCGCAAGGCGGGTACGCGGGTCGCTGCCCACCCGGTGCGGCGCGCCAAACTTGATATTCCGGTCATCCGACTTGAGATCGAGGGGCGCGGGCAGAAATATGCCTATGGCCTGCTGTTTAGCGAACGTCGCACCCCGCCGCCGGAAATTTGCGCCAATCTTGGTGTCACGGCCGAAAGCGATATGCTGCATATCACCTCGCTTCATCTGGCCGATGGCAAACCGTTCATGTTTGAAGATCGCTGGGTATCGATTGCCGCAACGCCGACGATCCTTGATGCCGATCTTGAGAAAATCAGTGCCAATGAATGGCTGGTTTTGCATGCGCCCTATACGCGCGGCGACATCTATTTTTCCGCCATCAGTGCTAGCGAGGCTGAGGCCAAGGTGCTGCGCACCGATCCCGGCATATCGCTTTTCCTGATGGAACGTACCACCTGGGAAAATAACACTGGCATCACATCGGCCAGGCTTCTGTTTGCGCCGGGCTATCGCAAGCATTCTGCGATCTGATTTTCAATCCAAAAAGGGCGCGCCGGGTTGTCGTAAAACACGTTCGGCTAGCCCTTTTATGTAGATTAAAGGCAAAATGCTTCAGGACAGGTACTTGTTGAACCAGTCAATGGTGCGTTGCCATGCCAGTTCGGCTGCGTCCTTGTCATAACGTGGTGTGGAATCGTTATGGAAACCATGATTGGCGCCCGGATAGATATAGGCCTCATAGACCTTGTCATTGGCCTTTAATGCCTTTTCGTAGGCAGGCCACCCGGCATTGATACGCTCATCAAGTTCACCGTATTGCAACAGGATCGGTGCCTGAATACGGGGGACATCCTCGACCGCGGGCTGACGGCCATAGAACGGAACGGCGGCCCCCAATTCCGGATAGGCAACTGCGGCGGCATTGGCGACACCGCCACCATAGCAGAAGCCAGTGATACCGGTTTTTTCCGTGGTGGCCTCGTGGGCGGTGAGGAATTCAATGGCGGCAAAAAAGTCGTTCATCAGCTTGGTTGGGTCGACTGTGCGTTGCAATTCACGGCCCTTGTCGTCATTGCCGGGGTAGCCTCCAACCGATGTCAATCCATCCGGGGCAAGTGCGACAAAGCCTGCCTTGGCCACACGCCGCGCGACATCTTCGATATAGGGGTTCAGACCCCGGTTCTCATGCACGACCACAACACCGGGTACCTTGCTGGTCACATTGGCCGGTTTGACCAGATAGCCACGCACTTCACCGTGACCGTTGGGCGACGGGTACATGATGTATTCAGCAACAATATCGGGATCGGTAAAGTCGACCTGATGAGCCATGGCATAGTTTGGGCTCATGGCATTAAGGATCGCAAGGGCGGTCATTCCACCAACCGCATATCGGCCCGCACGATCAAGAAACTCACGGCGATCAATCATGCCGTGGGCATAGAAATCATAAAGTTCGAGAAGCTCCGGAGAAAAATCCTTGGCAGTCAAACGTTCCATCATGCGATCCTTGTGAAATTACACATCAGATTTTGGGGCTTGCTGGTGACGAATATCTGATTATCCGGATTGAACTGTCAGCCTGAATCAGGGACCAGCTTGTCGCGCTGCATCCTGATTTGGATCTGATTTCTATTTTCAACGAAGTTCGAGAATTCGCAAATCACAAACGTGCTACCTGCGAGATTGGCGTTACCAAGATCACATATTTCGCTGTCTTTCCAAGTCGTCTCTTCGGCGTCTGGCGGTGGCTGGTTTTCCCATGGCATCGAGCCTCGTAGAGCTCAGAAAATGGTTAAATGCGCTTCTTAAGGTTCTATGACCCGGATCGGTTTGCCGTTTTGCCAAGCCAGAATGGCCTCGACCGTCTGGCCGTAAAACACGTTCCAGGTGTTGCGGGTGACATAGCCAAGATGCGGGCTTAGCAACAGGCCATCACAATGGCGCAGCGGATGCGATACGGGCAGTGGTTCCTTGTCGTAAACATCGAGTGCCGCACCGGCAATCTCGCCGCTGTTGAGCGCATCAATCAGGGCAGTATCATCAATGATCGGGCCGCGTGATGTGTTGATCAGATAGGCGGTTGGCTTCATCTGTTTGAGCTCATTCGTGCCAATCAGGCCATGGGTGCGATCAGACAGGCGTTGATGGATGGTGACGAAATCCGACGCGCGCAGCAGGTCTTCCTTGGTTGCCATATGGGTTACGCCAAGTTCGTCGCAGCGTTCCTGCGTCAGGTTGGCGCTCCAGGCGCAGACATGCATGTCAAAGGCCTGTGCCATTTTCGCGACCTTTGCGCCCAACCGTCCAAGCCCGATAATTCCCAAGGTCGAACCTGCAAGGTCCTGACCGATCCCGACTTGCCAGCCGCCGGCGCGCATCGATGCGTTTTCCGCCATGAGGTTGCGGGCCAATGCCAGCATCAGGGCAAAGGTCAGTTCCGGCGTTGCCGTGGAAGGCGATTCTGTGCCGCAAACCGTGATGCCCAGCTCACTTGCAGTCGCGACATCAATGGCGTCATTGCGTTTGCCGGTGGTCACGATCAGCCGCAGGTTCGGAAGCGCGCGCAAAATGTCGCCCGTAAGAGCTGTGCGTTCACGCATGACACACAGGACGTCAAATGGTTCAAGGCGGCTGATGAGGTCGCCCGTATTGCAAACATGATCGTTAAATACGGTGATCTCGCCGTGATTTTGGACGTCTGTCCAGTCGGCCGATTGCAGGGCGATGTTTTGATAGTCATCAAGAATGGCAATACGCATCTGGGCTGTGTTTCCAATGGGTCAGGGCAGGGGTTCTGTCGTGTCAGGCTGTGATATGAAGGGCAAGAAATTCGGCTGTGCGGGCATGTGCAACTTCGGCGGCCGCTTCGACATAGGCGGATGGGCGTGCTTCGTTGGCAAAGGCGTGACCGGCTTCATACATATGCACTTCCATGCCGGGCAGGGCTGCCTTGGCGTCTTCGATCATCTCCACCGGGACGTGACCATCAGACAGGCCGAAATGTGCCAGAAATGGCGTTTGCAGCGGCTTATCAAGGTATTGGTCGATACGTGTGCCATAAAATGAAACACCTGCCGCGATATCAAGACATTGGGCGCTGCGCAGTGCCAACCCGCCGCCCCAGCAAAAGCCGATCACACCAACCTTGCCGCCCTTGGCAGACAGGGCGCGGGCGGCGGCATCGATGTCGCTCAGGGTGTTTGACAACTCGGACGCCATCATCAACGCACGCGCCCGATCAAAATCGTTGAAGTCAACAACCGCCCCACGCTCCACCCGGTCAAACAGGGCAGGGATGGCAACCTCGTAACCCAGGGCGGCATATTTGCGCGCAACCCCCTTGAGCTGTTCGGTGATGCCAAAGATTTCCTGCAGGATTACAATCGCGCCGCGTCTTGCACCAACGGGTGGCTCAAACCAACAATCAAGCTCATGCCCGTCGGCTGCGGTAAGGGTGTCCATCATGTCCTGTCGTTTCCTTTCTCGGCGCAATGGTCTTTTCGGTGATGATATCGAATTGCGGGGCGAGAACAATCATCATGGTTACTGCGGATAATGTATCCTCAATTGGCTTGCCCTTTGGGATCATGATGTGACATCACTAAGGTATGAGGAATAAATCGTTCTTTTTGTAAGACTTGGCTTGGTCTAGGACGCAGAAAGAACCCGCGTGACGATATCAGGAGAGAGAATTCATGAAGCTTTTGCGCTATGGCCCGGTCGGGGCGGAAAAACCGGGGCTTTGTGATGCGGATGGCGTAATCCGCGATCTTTCCAGCGTGATTGATGATCTTGATCCAACCACGATTTCCGATGAAACTTTTGCACGTATTGCCGCACTTGACCCGGAAAGCCTGCCTGTCGTGTCGGGTGATCCGCGCATTGGCGCCTGTGTCGGGCGGCCCGGCAAATTTATCTGCATCGGTTTGAACTATTCTGACCATGCGCAAGAAGCAGGTATGGAACTACCGCCTGAACCGATCATTTTCCTCAAGGCAACTTCGGCCGTTTGTGGTCCGAATGATACGATCGAAATTCCGCGTGGCTCGACCAAAACCGATTGGGAAGTCGAACTGGGCGTGGTGATCGGCAAGCACACCAAATATGTCGACGAGGCCGATGCGCTTGATCATGTCGCAGGTTACTGCCTGATCAATGACGTTTCCGAGCGCGCGTTTCAGCTTGAACATTCAGGGCAATGGGTGAAGGGCAAAAGTGCCGATACCTTCGGCCCGATTGGTCCGTGGCTTGTCACTCGCGATCAGATTGCCGATCCACAGAATCTTTCCATGTGGCTCGATGTGAATGGCAAGCGTTATCAGAACGGCAGTACGAAAACCATGGCCTATGGTGTTGCATTCGTGGTCAGCTATCTGTCGCGTTTCATGAGCCTGCAACCCGGTGACATCATCTCGACCGGCACCCCGCCGGGTGTGGGTATGGGGCAAAACCCGCCGGTGTACCTCGAACCCGGCGACGTGATGGAACTGGGAATCGATGGTTTGGGCGCGCAGCGTCAGGAAGTCGTTCAGGGCTAGGCAACGCTGCCATGCAAATATCGGGATGCAGCAATCGAGACCTCGTCACAGCAATGTGATCTCTGCTGCATACCGTTGTTAAACAACGATTTTTTACGATGATCTGCGTGATCTGGCGGATCGTCACGCCAATATTTCAGAAATTTTTGCCGACAGACTTGCGCTTTGCCCGATTCAGGACATTTTTGTCAGGACAAAGTGCATTGACGTTCTTCTGTGATGTGCGATAAATGACTAGTAGTCATTATTGTTCAGTGCTTAAGCAATGTGAAATGCGTGTCCAAGGGGTATGGGGATACCGTGCGCATAAAGCGCCCTTACAGGATTGGTGATGCACATGTCTAATCTGGCGATCAAAGTGAACGAGTCTTGGCCGGTTTCGGTCAATCCGATGGATGTTTCAGTTGATGAGGCTGGCCCTGTGTCTCGGACTTCAAAGGCACAGGATGGTGTCGGTAGCTTTGCGTTTGCAGATATCTATTTGCGCGGCGCGCCTTGCTTTCTCAAGGGGATGATGCTGCAAGCCCGTGGCGAAGACGTCAAGGGCACCTTGCGCAAACCCGATGCTGGTGTTCTGGCATTTGAAAATGGTGCGTGCGAGCTGACGGCGACGCCGCTGTTTCTGACAGTTGCGATGTCAGCGGCCGACGAACACAGCCTTGCAGACATGCAGGCTTATTTCGAAGACAAGCTGCGGACCCTGTCGCCGCAAACCAAGATCGAAATTGACTGGCGAAATAAATGACCATTTGTCACCTTTTTGTGATCAAAAAGCCCGTTCAGCATTGAACGGGCTTTTGTTTTGTTTGCCTGGTCACAACGGGTATGTGATGGCGATCCGCTTTGCGCAATCCGGTCATTGCCGTTGACGGTAATTGTGTGTTCTCAGCTCATGATAAAGCGGTCCCGGGCCCCGCGCACGACGCGCGTTATATGATCGACAATGGCCGCGACACTTCGCGTATCCTTGGTGTCCGGGTGCTGGAGCATCCAGTAATTGCGGGTGAAGCGGATTTCAGGCAGCAGGCGAACGAGGTCGGGGATGCCCTCGGTGGCGTAGTCGTGCAGTATACCGATGCCATATCCGTTGCGCACGGCCTCCATCTGGGCCACCACACTGCCGCATTCAAATCGGCGTTTCATCAGTTTGCCAAGGCGGGCGGCGTAATCCAGTGCGCGACTGTAAATCAGATCCTCGATATGGGTGACAAACAGGCGGTCTGTCAGATCGGCCTCGGTTTTGACCGCACCAAAACGTTCGATGTAGGATTTGCTGGCATAGACACTGAGCGTGTAGTCGGTGAGTTTGCTTATCACCAGGCGCCCTTGCTTGGGGCGATCCAGCGTGATGGCGATATCGGCTTCGCGTTGCGATAGCGAGAATGTGCGTGGCAGCGGCACAAGCTGGATCACGAGATCTGGGTAATTGGACGCAAAGTGAGCCAACTCACTTGCCAGAAAATAGTTGCCCAATCCATCGGGGACGCCGACGCGGACCGTGCCGCTGATCAGCTCTGACTGGTTGGAAACGGCGGTGCCGGCCCGCAGAAAAGCCGACTCTGCGGCCTCTGCTGCCTGCATCAATTCCCGTCCCGCCGGGGTCAGGTCCGATCCGGTGGTGCGCCGTTCGATCAGTTTGGTGCAAAGTTCCTGCTCAAGTGCGGTCAGTTGGCGGCCGACCGTTGCGTGGTTCAGACCAAGCTGCCGGGCAGCGGCAAGGATCTGACCTTGGCGGGCAACAGCCAGAAAGATGCGGAAGCGATCCCAATCCATGGTGGGTGTGATCCTGTCATGACTTTAATTTTTGCACATCGAATTTGCGGAAATGATAATTGATGTGCATCCCTGTGCATAGTCATAATGGGTGCAGGTTATTAAGGGGGAAGACCCCCACTTATATTAAGATCGTCCCACTGATCATCAGGTTTATCGGGAGAAACCCAATGGCAACCCAACTTACCCATTACATCAACGGCAAACGCGTTGCCGGCAACTCCGGCCGTTCGGCACCGGTTTTCAATCCGGCAACTGGCGCACAGAGTGCGACGGTTGATCTGGCATCCAAGGCCGAGGTCCGTGCTGCTGTTGAATCCGCGTCCGCCGTTGCCGCCGAATGGGCTGCAACCACGCCACTGCGCCGTGCACGTATTCTGAACAAGTTCCTCGGCATCCTCGAAGATCGCTCCGAAGAACTGGCTGCAGCCATCACGGCGGAGCATGGCAAGGTTCTGTCCGATGCGCTGGGTGAAGTCACCCGCGGGATCGAGGTTGTTGAATTTGCCACCGGCGCGCCGCAGTTGCTGAAAGGTGAGTTCACCGAGAATGTCGGCACCAAGGTTGACAGCCATTCCATCCGTCAGCCGCTGGGCATCGTTGCCGGCATCACGCCGTTCAACTTCCCGGCCATGGTGCCGATGTGGATGTTCCCGGTCGCCCTTGCGTGCGGTAACTGCTTTATCCTCAAGCCGTCCGAGCGTGATCCGTCCGCCTCGCTTCTGCTGGCTGAATGGCTGACCGAAGCCGGTCTTCCCGATGGCGTGTTCAACGTTGTTCAGGGCGACAAGGAAGCAGTGGATGCGCTTTTGTTTGATCCGGATGTTTCGGCTATCAGCTTTGTCGGCTCCACCCCGATTGCAAAATACATCTATGAAACCGCAACCGCGCAGGGCAAACGTTGCCAGGCCCTTGGTGGTGCTAAGAACCACATGATCATTATGCCTGATGCCGACATGGATCAGGCGGTTGATGCCCTGATGGGCGCTGCTTACGGATCGGCTGGCGAGCGTTGCATGGCAATCTCGGTTGCTGTTCCGGTTGGCAAGGAAACGGCCGATACCCTGATCGAAAAACTGGTTCCGCGCATCAATGAACTGCGTGTGGCACCGGGTATTGATCCGGCGGCCGAAATGGGCCCGCTTGTGACCGCTGCGCACCGTGACAAGGTTGTCGGCTATATCAACAAGGGTGTCGAAGAAGGTGCCAAGCTGGTGGTCGATGGCCGTGACATCAAGCTTCAGGGCTATGAAGACGGTTACTTCGTCGGTGGTACCCTGTTTGATGACGTCACCCCGGATATGAGCATCTACAAGGAAGAGATCTTTGGCCCGGTTCTGTCGGTTGTGCGTACCGATGATTTCGAAACCGCTGCCAACCTTGTTGATGATCATGAATATGGCAATGGTACCGCGATCTTCACCCGCGATGGTGATACCGCCCGTGAATTTGCCGCACGTACCCAGACCGGCATGGTTGGCATCAACGTGCCGATTCCGGTTCCGATGGCCTTCCATTCGTTCGGTGGCTGGAAAGCATCGCTGTTTGGCGACCATCACATGCATGGCCCGGAAGGTGTACGGTTCTATACCAAGCTGAAAACCATCACTACCCGCTGGCCGACCGGCATTCGCAAGGGCGCTGAGTTCGTCATGCCCACCATGAAATAAGCGATGAAATAAGCGATGAAATAAGTATTGCACTCATCGCAGTATCAAAGGGCGCGCAAAGCCAAATTTGCGCGCCCTTATTTGTTCGGGGGTGTTAGCTGCCAAAGGATGCCGGTTTGGCGGGCTTGATGGCCTCCATGATGGTGCCGGGGATGAAAACGCGGAAGGTTGCCCCGCGTCCCGCAGGGCTTTCGGCCCATATCTTGCCCTGACAATGTTCGACAACATGCTTGGCAATCGCAAGGCCAAGACCCGAACCGGATGGCTTTGGTTTGTCATCTGCGTATTTGCCGCCGCGCGAAAACTTGTCAAAGATGATTTCAAGCTCGTTCGGGGCAACGCCCTTGCCGTTATCAGTGATCGAAACCAGATAGCCGCCATCCATGGCTTCCCCGCGCACCGATACCTCAGGATGATCTGGGGCGGAAAATTTGGCAGCGTTCGATAGCAGATTGATGAAGACCTGTGTCAGGCGATCGCGGTCAACGTTCAAAAGGGCTGAATTGCGTGAATATTCCTTGGTCAGAACAACACCCTTGGCATCAAACAGGCCTTTGACCGCATCGATGCTTTCATCAAGTACCGTACGCGGATCGACTTCGACCGCGCGCCAATCGGAATGACCGGCTTCAAGACGGGCAAGATCAAGATGGTCATCAATCAGGCGAGTCAGTCGTTCGCTTTCGCGGACAATGATTTCAAGGAAGTGATCGGCTTGTTTCGGGTCCAGGTTCGGGGAGTCGACCAGAATTTCCGAAAATGAACGGATCGAGGTCAGCGGCGTTCTGAATTCATGACTGACCATGGTCAGGAATTCATCCTTGAGCCGGTCCAGTTCCTTGAGCCGTTCGTTGGCCGCACGCAGTTCGGCTGCGGCTTTTTCAAGTTCGCGTGACTTGGTTTCAAGGCGCTGGGAATATTCGATGACGTGCGAGGTTTCTTCGAGAATCTCAAGCACTTCATCAAGGCTGACCATCTCGCCCTTGGCAACAGAAGACACCATCACACGGGCCGATGCCGCCCCGATGGAGCCCGCCAGAAGCCGTTCGGTAAAGGCAATCATGTCGGCATCGGCTTCGCCCTTGCCGCGCCAGGATGGATCGATGCTTTGATCAAACTGGCGAAACGACTGATAGGCGCGATCCCGTCCCAAAAACCGTTCGACCAGTTCATAAAGATCATTGGCCGAGGCCGATGACCGCCAGATGACGGTGTCCTGCCCCTTGCGTGAAAAGGCATCGACAAACAGGGTTGCCTGAATACGTTCAAGCGCACTTGGTTCGGTAAACAAGCTGATCAGAACATAGGCCGCGGTATTGAGTGAAATCGACCAGATCAGCGCATGGGTCAGCGGTGCAAAATCCGTCAGACCAAACAGGCTTTCGGGGCGCAACCACGGATGACCAAACGCACCGTTCAGAATAAGTGACGGATCCATCCAGCCACTATCGGCAAGCGATGGCAGCAACAGGGTATAGCCCCAAACCGCAAAGCCGATGGTAAGGGCCACCTGCGCGCCGGTGCGCGTGCCACCCTTCCAATACAGTCCGCCAATCATGATCGGGATGAACTGGGCAATGGCGGCAAAGGAAATCAGCCCGATTTCGGCCAGCGCATCACTGGCCCCGGCAGACCGGTAATAGGCAAAGCCCATAAACACCACGACGACGATGGACGCACGCCGGATAAAAATCAGAAGCCCGGTCAGATCATCACGTTCGGTCAGACGGAGTGGGCGAATACGCAACAGCGCCGGCACAATCAGGTCGTTACAAACCATGGTCGAAAGCGCGATGGTCGCAACAATCACCATGCTGGTACTGGCCGACAGGCCGCCGACATAGGCGAGTAACGCCAGCATCGATTGATCTTCGAACAGCGGCACGGAAATCACAAAGAAGTCCGGGTCCGACCACACCGGAAGGGCACCCAGCCCGGCCAGTGCAATCGGCAGAACAAAAAGGTTCATCGCCAGAAGATAAAGCGGAAAGGCCCAGCTTGCGGTGGCAAGGTGACGTTCATCGACATTTTCAACAATGATCACCTGAAACTGGCGCGGCAGGCACAGGATGGCCGCCATCGAAAGCATCATCAGCGTCAGCCAGCGCGAACTGCCCCCTTCGGGCAGCATCAGAAGCTTTGCCGTATCGGCGTTTTCAGCTGATTGGGCAAACAGGTCGCCAAGCCCGTCATACATCACAAACGAGACAAAGAAACCAACGGCCAAAAGGGCAAACAGCTTGACCAGACTTTCAAAGGCGATGGCGGCAACCATGCCTTCGTGATGTTCATCAGCATCAATGAAGCGCGTGCCAAACAGAATGCCAAACAGCGTCAGGCCAACGGCGGCCCAAAAGCCGCTGTCGGAAAAGATGCTGACCGTTTCGCGGACCGGTTCGACCATGCCGAATTCCCAGCCGGTCAGCACTGTGTAACTGGTGGCAATCGCCTTGAGCTGAAGCGCGATATAGGGCGTGGTGCCGATCACCGCGATCAGGGTCACAAGGACAGAAAGCTGCGTGCTTTTGCCATAGCGTGACGAGATAAAGTCGGCAATCGAGGTAATGCGATGGGCCTTGGAAATGCGCAGCATCTTGCGCAGCAAAAACCACCAGCCGAGAAAGATCACGGTCGGGCCCAGATAAATCGTCAGATACTCAAGCCCGTTGCGCGCGGCTGTTCCGACTGCGCCATAAAACGTCCATGACGTGCAATATACCGCGATGGATAAGGTATAAACCGTCGGGTTGCGGACCCAGGAATGGCCATCACGCGCACGTTTGTCGCCCCACCATGCAATCGCATAAAGCAGGCCGACATAAATAAGCGACACAAGGATGACCAGTTCCGAGGATAGCATGGGCTATTTCCTCTCGATCTGGGCGGCACTGCGCAGCGCACGTGTCAGAACGGCGCACAGCGCAATAAGGATGGCCCACCCGGCAAAGAAATAGACAAACAGGATCGGCAGGCCAAGGATTGTGCCATCAAGCGAAAACATCCCCACAATCGGCGGCAGCCAGATAAACAGCGCCACCAGCATCAGAACAAGGGCGCGTTCGGTAAGTTTGCGTGGTGGTGTGATGGGGGCCTCCTGCGCATTGATGGGGAACGCAAACGCGCGTGTCAGTTTTCCGCACGTTTCAGCAGGGCTTTGACCCGGGACACAACATCGCGTGTGGAAAACGGCTTGGTGACAAAATCATCCACTCCAAGTTCAAGCCCCTTGCGGCGGTCCACTTCGCGGGTTTTGGCAGTCAGCATCATGATGGGCATTTGTCGGGTGTTGGGATCGTTACGCGCTGCGCGCACGACTTCAAACCCGTCGCAAACGGGCATCATGACATCAAGTAAAACCATGTCCGGAATATCGCGCGCAATCATCGAAATCGCCGTACGGCCATCCGTTGCAACACTGACGTCATAGCCTTCCTTTTCCATCAGAAAGCTGAGTGATTCGACAATGGTTTCCTCGTCTTCGGCAATCAAGACCTTTGGTCTCTCATTCAAGGACGTTCTCCCCGATTTTTTGGATTTTTATATTCCCAATCCTAACGACTTACGGGCTGAATGATAATGCTACTTTGGGGTGGTATACATAAGACGTTGCTTGAAAGCCCTCATTGGGTCATTTTTTGGCGGTTTTCGGCGTGCCATCGGCCATTTCATAGGCCCGTTGTGCACAATCATCGCGCGGGCACTGGCGGCATGAAATTCCGACCGGCACCGCCGACTCAGGACGATCAAGCGACAATCGGTCGCCATAAACCACATCATTTGAAAAGGCCGTGTCGCAGCCGATCATTACCGAATGAACCGAACGCGGAACGCCATATCCCCCGGCCCCGGACCGCAAGGCACGCGCGACAAACAGAAATTCACTGCCATCGGGCAGGCGAACAAATTGCGGAATGACGCGTTCGGGCGCGGTATAGGCTTCGTGCACCACCCAACGCGGGCACGCCCCGCCATAGCGCGGCAATTGCAGGCCCGATGCCGAGAACCGTTTGGAAATGTTTCCGGCGATGTCGGTGCGCACCAGGTGGAACGGAATGCCTTCGGCCCCCGGGCGACGAAGCGTCGTCAGGCGGTGGCAAATCTGTTCCCAACTTGCCGCGTAGCGTTGCTGCAAAAGTTCGATGTCATGGCGCATGCTGCGTGCATCATCCAAAAACAGGTCATAAGGGAACAGCAGTGCGGCAGCAGTGTATGAAATCAATGCCTCGGATGCGCGAACCCGTCCGGCTTTGCTGCCAATCTGGGCGCGATCCAGGATCTCATTGATCGGGTCGGCGGCTTCAAGCCGGCAAATGGTGCGTGCCGCCTGAAAACGCGCCGAGGTGATCGGAAGGGCGCGGGAAATGCGCAGGGTATTGTTCTTGGCATCCCACTGATAGCCGCTTGTCAGGAAGTCCTCGGACGGGCGGCGTTCGATCCGGGTGTTGTGAGTGTCTTCAAGATAATTGATCAGATCGGTCAGATAGAGCCCGCCATCAGGATCAATCACCGGGCGCATCTTGTTGGCGTGGTCTTCAAGGGCAGGGAAGTGGTTGGCATTGTCATACAGCAGATCATCAACTTCCTCGGCCGGGCTGGCGGCCGGGCGGCCGGCTTCGCCACGTTCAAGAAAGTTGAAAATTTCGGTCGCGGATTCGGCAAGGCGCTGGGATTCGCGCACCAGTGTCGCGTTAAAGCGTGCGCGCTGGTCGCGTGACAGATCATCATAATCATCGAAAATCTCGGCCACTGTGCGGATCGAGGTAATCCGGGTCAGGATCGAATGGCTGGCCTCGGTCAGGAACGGGTCATGGCTGAGCCGTTCGGACAGCGCGTCAATATCATCAAGACCACTGCGGTAGGCCCGATACAGCGACAAGAACGCTGTGATCATGCCCGGTGAGGCGGCAATCATTGCGGGGAATTCGCGGCTTTCGACCGGGGTGGTGCGAAAGACCGGGTCGGATGCAACTTCGGCCAGATCCGAAAGCAACCGGCTTTCCTCGGACCCTGACAGGCTGTGAGGATGAATTTCCAGTGCCTCGGCAATCCGCATCAACAATCCGCCCCCAATCGAGCGGCGGTTATGTTCGATCAAATTAAGGTAGGACGCCGAGATACCCGCCGCCTTCGCCAGCGCATTCTGGGTCATTCCGATGTCTTTTCTCCGTCCGCGAATGCGGTGTCCGATGGGGGCCTGACGCGCCATACTAAAGTCTTACATGTTGACAGAATTTACTAATTTTCACAAAGCTCATCTATATATTTACAAAAAAGTTCTTTTATATCAACTAGGTGTTGATTCATTTTCAGATGATCCTCATTGTTTTGTCAGGTCGATAAAAAAACGAACCAAAAAACAGGCCTCAGATTTCTCTGAAACAGATCCCAAGACATTGGGGAGGAAAACCATGTCGGAGACTAAGCTTATCGGAAATGTATCTCGTCGTACGATCCTGAAGGGATCCGCGGCAACCACGGGTGCAGCCCTCATCGGCGGCACTTTCCCGATGCATTTCATCAAGAACGCGCATGCCCAGACCTTCCGGGGTGATCCGGGCAGTGCTGCCAGCGTCAAACTCGGTTTCAACGTGCCGCAGACCGGCCCGTATGCCGATGAGGGTGCTGACGAATTGCGTGCCTATCAGCTTGCGGTCAAGCACATCAACGGCGAAGGCGACGGCGGTATGCTCAATACCATCAAGCCGCTTGAGCTCAAGGGTAACGGCATCCTCGGCAAGAAAGTCGAGTTCGTGACCGGTGATACCCAGACCAAGTCCGATGCTGCGCGTGCTTCTGCCAAGCGTATGATTGAAAAAGACAATGTGGCGATGGTCACCGGTGGTTCGTCCTCTGGTGTGGCAATTGCCGTGCAGGGTCTTTGCCAGGAAATGGGCGTCATCTTCATGGCGGGTCTGACCCACTCGAACGACACCACCGGTAAAGACAAAAAGCGTTATGGCTTCCGCCACTTCTTCAACGCTTACATGTCCGGTCAGGCGATCGCGCCGGTTCTGCTCGACGAGTATGGCGCAGAACGCCGCGCCTATCACCTAACGGCCGATTACACCTGGGGCTGGACCCAGGAAGAATCGATCAAGGCCGCGACCGAAAATATCGGTTGGGAAACCGTCAACACGGTGCGTACCCCGGTGGGTGCGGGTGACTTCTCCCAGTACATCACCCCGGTTCTGAACTCTGGCGCAGATGTCCTGATCCTGAACCACTATGGTAAGGACATGGTCAACTCCCTGACCCAGGCCGTTCAGTTCGGTCTGCGTGACAAGCAGGTGAATGGCAAGAACTTCGAAATCGTTGTTCCGCTTTATTCCCGCCTGATGGCACAGGGTGCTGGCGAAGCTGCAAAAGGTATCCTTGGGACCACCAACTGGCACTGGTCGCTTCAGGATGCCGGTTCGCAGGCCTTCGTGAAATCGTTCGGTCAGGAATACGGCTTCCCGCCGTCCCAGGCTGCACATACCTGCTACGTCCAGACGCTGCTTTATGCAAACGCCTGCGAAATGGCCGGTACGTTCGCACCTTGGGAAGTTATCAAACAGCTCGAAGGTTTCGAGTTCGATGGCGCGGGCAATGGCCCGACCCTGTACCGTGCAGAAGACCATCAGTGCTTCAAGGATGTTCTGGTCGTGCGTGGTAAAGAAAACCCGCAGTCCAACTTCGACCTTCTTGAAGTCGTCAAGGAAGTGCCGCGGTCACAGGTCGAGTATCCGGCCGACATGTTCGGCGGTGAACTGGGTCCGTATCAAGTCTGATGCACCCAAATTGATGCAAGCAGGGCCGGCCATCTCCCAATGGTCGGCCCGTTTGCCCTCTGGCCTCGGCCTGTACGACTTTTGACTAAGTCCCTTACGAATACGCGGCGGATATCTGATGGACGCTATATTTCTTCAAATCCTGAATGGTCTGGACAAGGGCGGTGCCTATGCACTGATTGCGCTTGGCCTGACCCTGGTGTTCGGCACGCTTGGCGTGGTGAACTTCGCGCATGGTGCCATCTTTATGATGGGCGCATTTTGCGCGGTAACTCTCGAAAAACTTTTGACCCTTTCGGTCAAGGTCAAGGATGAGTCGGTTACCTTCTTCGACGCCTACAAGGAAACGCCCTACCTCGAACTGTGGTTTGGCGATACCGGCACGGCGATCATTGACTGGTCGGTACCGTTATCGATCATTCTGGCAATACCGGTGATGTTGCTCATCGGCATTGTCATGGAACGCTCTCTCATCCGGCATTTCTACAAGCGTCCTCACGCCGAACAGATTCTTGTGACCTTTGGTCTGGCCATCGTGCTTCAGGAACTGGTCAAGGCCGCCTTTGGCGCAAACCCGATCCCGCAGGGCGCACCGGATATCGTTTCCGGATCTGCTGCCGTTGGTGCGATCTTTGGTCTGGGCGAAGCGGTGGTTTATCCGTGGTGGCGTCTGATTTATCTGGCGTTCTCGCTGATCACCATTGGCCTTGTGTTCTCGTTCCTGCATTTCACCACCTACGGGATGGTGGTGCGCGCCGGGATGGCCGACCGCGAAACGGTCGAACTTCTGGGCATCAATATTGAACGTCGCTTTACGATTGTGTTTGGCATCGCGGCCGTGGTCGCGGGTCTGGCAGGCGTGATGTACACGCCGGTTCTGCCCCCGGATTACCATCTGGGCATGGACTTCCTGGTGCTGTCATTTGTCGTGGTTGTTGTGGGTGGCATGGGCTCCTTGCCCGGTGCGGTGGCCGCTGGCTTCCTGCTGGGGATCCTGCAGTCCTTCTCGTCCATGACCGAGGTAAAAGACATCTTCCCGGGCATTGACCAGATCATCATCTACCTTGTTGCCGTCGTCATTCTGCTGACCCGTCCGCGTGGTCTGCTGGGACGCCGGGGCGTGATGGAGAGCTAATAATGTCAAATACAAAAATCGTCTCGCCCAAGAAAGATATGATCTTTATGGCCATCCTGTCGGTCGTGGTTCTGACCATGCCGATCTGGTTGCAACCCTTCGGGGCGGCCTATCCTGACCTGATGCAGAAGTTCATGATCTTTGGCATCTTTGCCATCGGCTATAACATTCTGTTTGGTCTGACCGGCTATCTGTCCTTTGGTCACGCAGCCTTCCTGGGTGTGGGGTCTTACACCGCCGTCTGGTCGTTCAAATTGCTGTCGATGAACGTTATTCCGGCCATGATCTTTGGCACGGTGCTCTCAGGGCTGTTTGCGCTCGCGATCGGCTTTGTGTCCTTGCGTCGTTCGGGGATTTACTTCTCGATCCTGACGCTGGCCTTTGCGCAGATGTCCTATAACCTCGCCTATTCGGTTCTGACCCCGATCACCAATGGTGAAACCGGGCTTCAGCTTGAACAGGCCGACCCGCGCGTTCTCGATCGGATGTCGGGCATCGTCGATGACGGATCGCTTCCGACCCCGAACCTGTTCGGGATCGAGGGGATCGGTTATTCCGGCTTCTATATCTGTGCCGCCCTGATGCTGATCTCGTTCTTCATATATCTGCGCATCTTCCGCTCACCGTTCGGGCTTAAGCTGCGCGCGATCAAGTCGAACCAGAACCGCATGGGTTATACCGGGTTCAGCACCCGTCCATACCTGATGACTGCCTTTGTCATTTCGGGCATGTATGCCGGTCTTGCCGGTTCGCTTTTGGCGGTAACCGATCCGCTGGCCGGTGCCGAGCGCATGCAATGGACCGCATCGGGCGAGGTCGTTCTGATCACGATCCTTGGCGGTGTCGGTACGTTGATTGGTCCGCTTCTGGGCGCTGGTATCATCAAGTATTTCGAGAACATCTTCTCGGCCTTTAACGATACCGTGTTGCTCAATGCGTTTTCCTTCCTGCCCGACTGGCTGGCCCATCCGGTGGCATCGGTGGTCGGCCTGTTTGTCGGCGAAGGTTGGCACCTGACCCTTGGTCTTGTCTTCATGCTGATCGTGATCTTCCTGCCCGGTGGCATCATGGAAGGTATCACGCGCCTGACGCGCCTGGTTACCAAACGTGATAAGGCCGAGCCGAAGTCCGAAGCCCACGAAACCAAAGAAAAAGAACAAACATCGGCGGGGGAGGTCTGATCCATGTCCGAATACATTCTTGACGTCACCGACGTCGACAAGAACTTTGGCGGTCTGCAGGCGCTTTCCGATATCAACCTTCGGGTCAAGGAAGGCACCGTGCACGCGATCATCGGGCCAAACGGTGCGGGCAAATCGACATTGCTGAACGTGATTGTCGGACGCTTGGCACCAAGCCGCGGTCGTGTGTTGCTTGGCGATCAGGTTCTGACCGGCAAGGAACCGCACGAGATCAACCAGCTTGGTGTCGCGCGTGTCTTCCAGACGCCGGAAATCTTCCCGGAACTGTCGCTTTTGCAAAACGTGATGGTTCCGGCCTTTGCCAAGCGCGAAGGCATTTTCAAGATGAACTTCCTCAGCAGCCTGTTTGCGGAAAAAGAAGTCCGCGAACATGCCGAGCACCTTCTTGAAGATGTCGGTTTGCTTCAGCATAAGGATCATCTTGCCGGTTCGATGTCGCGTGGTGACAAACGTCGTCTTGAACTTGCAATGTGCCTTGGCCAGCAGCCGAAACTGTTCCTGCTGGATGAGCCGACTGCTGGCATGTCGCGCCATGACACCAACCGCACGATTGATCTGCTCAAACGGATCAAGGAACGCGGCATGACCAAGGTGATCATTGAACACGACATGCATGTTGTCTTCAGTCTTGCCGATCGCATCAGCGTCTTGGCCCAGGGTGCCATCATTTGTGAAGGCACGCCGGAAGAAGTACGTAACGACCCACGGGTCAAGGAAGCCTATCTCGGAGGGGAAACGGTATGAACGCTTTGCCAAAACAGGAACCCGTCCGTAAACAGGGTGGAGATCCGGCGTTTTTCTCGGTCTATGACATCCATGCCTATTACGGCGAAAGCTATATCGTTCAGGGGCTGTCCTTTGATGTCCGTGAAGGCGAAATTCTGGCCCTTCTGGGGCGTAACGGGGCGGGCAAGACATCGACACTCCGCACGCTTGCGCGCATGGGTGACCCGGAACTCAAGCATGGTGAAATCTGGCTTGATCACCAGCCGTTGCACGAAATGAAGGCATGGCAGGCCGCCCGTCTGGGTCTGCAACTTGTGCCCGAAGATCGGCGCATCATTCCGGGCATGACGGTTCAGCAGAACCTTGAACTGGCCCAGATTGCCGAGCCGCATGGCTGGTCGATCCAGCGCATCTATGAACTGTTCCCGCGTCTTGGTGAAAGGGCGGAACAGGAAGCCATCACGCTTTCCGGTGGCGAACAACAGATGCTGGCGATCGGGCGTGCACTTGCCCGTGACATCAAGCTTTTGCTGCTCGATGAACCCTATGAAGGCCTGGCGCCGGTCATTGTTCAGGAAATTGAAAAGACCCTGCAAAACGTCAAGAAGCTTGGCATTACGACGATTATTGTCGAGCAGAATGCAATTGCAGCCCTGAAACTGGCCGACCGCGCGATTATCATGGATAGCGGCGAGATCGTCTTTGACGGCACCGCGCAGGCTGTTCTCGATAACGAGGAGCTGCGCGATCAGTACCTTGCCATCTAAAGACAGGGGGGCGTCACCGAAACTTTTTTGTAAGGGGAGTTTCGGGACAGGTAAGGCCGTGCCTTCGGGGCGCGGCCTTTTCCCTTTTTATGGCTTGAACGCAACGTACTCTAAAGATCCGGATCGACGGCAAGCCCCTCGAAATCCTTCAGCACATTCAGCACAATCGATGTCTTCACATGCTGGACCGAGTCATGGGGCAACAACACCTCATTGACGAAATGCGAAAGTGCGGCCAGGTCCTTGGTCGCGACCTTAAGATGGTAATCCATCTCCCCGGTCAGCGAAAACGCCTCCAACACTTCGGGCAAATCCGCCAACAGTCTGGCAAACCGTTTGGCATTGTCGCGGTTATGGGTGGCAAGTGTCACCGAAATCACCACCAGCAAGCCCATGCCCATCTTTTGCCGGTCAATATCAGCACGGTATCCGCGAATGACCTTGTCGTCTTCAAGGCGCGCACGGCGGCGTGAACATTGTGACGCCGAAAGGCCGATGCGCCCTGACAAATCATTGTTTGTCAGGCGGCCATCCTTTTGCAGTTCCGCCAGCAGTTTAAGGTCCAGTCGGTCCAGTTGCATGTTTCACGCGCTAAATGATTGTTTAATGCATGATGTATGCAAAGAATTCCGAAAAGCAAGCGTAAATGCACGCACGTTGCACGCGGTTTGGCGCACGATTGGGACATAACAAGAATTCGAATAATTCCAATCATTCGAATGTGCCAATCAAAGGAGACTTCCGATGGGTCCGTTCCCGCATGATGCCCCGCGCGCAACCATTAGCGATGAAAACCCGGCCGGAACCGACGGGTTCGAGTTCGTTGAATTCGCCCATGAAGACGCCGACAAACTGGAAACCCTGTTTGCCCGCATGGGATACAGCCCGGTTGCCAAACACAAGACCAAAAATATCACCGTCTGGCGTCAGGGCGATATCAACTACATCCTCAATGCCGAGCCATCATCGCATGGCATGAAATTCGTTGAGAAACATGGCCCCTGTGCACCTTCGATGGCATGGCGCGTGGTGGATGCCAAGCATGCCTTTGACCATGCAGTATCAAAGGGGGCGGAGCCCTACACCGGGGATGACAAGACGCTTGATGTCCCGGCCATCGTCGGCATTGGCGGGTCGTTGCTGTATTTCGTCGATAAATATGGTGAAACCGGTTCGGCCTATGACGCGGAATTTGACTGGCTGGGCGAACGCGATCCGAAACCCGAAGGGGTCGGTTTCTATTACCTCGATCACCTGACCCATAACGTTTATCGCGGCAATATGGATAAATGGTGGGACTTCTATCGCGACCTGTTTGGTTTCAAGCAAATCCACTTCTTTGACATTGCCGGTAAAATCACCGGTCTGGTCAGCCGTGCGATCACGTCCCCCTGTGGCAAGATCCGCATTCCGCTTAATGAATCGACCGATGACAAAAGCCAGATCGAAGAATACCTGCGCAAATACAAGGGCGAAGGCATTCAACATATCGCGGTCGGCACCGACGGCATCTATGACGCCACCGACAAGCTTGCCGCCAATGACCTGAAATTCATGCCAGGACCGCCCGAAACCTATTACGAGAAATCCCACGAACGCGTGCACGGCCATGACGAGCCGATTGAACGCATGAAAACCCACGGCATCCTGATCGATGGCGAAGGTGTGGTTGACGGCGGCACGACCAAGATTTTGCTTCAGATCTTCTCGAAAACCGTGATCGGCCCGATCTTCTTTGAATTCATCCAGCGCAAAGGCGACGAAGGCTTTGGCGAGGGCAACTTCCGCGCCCTGTTTGAAAGTATCGAAGAAGACCAGATCCGCCGCGGCGTGCTGAAGGTTGATGCCGCCGAATAAGCGCCATTGAAGTCAGAAACGCAAAAGCCCCGGAACAGGTTCTGTCTGTTCCGGGGCTTCGTTTTTAACTGTGGGACCAATCAATAGGCACCAAATCCCAGCAAATGCGGCAACCACAAAACCAGCCCCGGGATTGCAATCATCAGGATCACCCGCACAAAGTCAGCCGCAAGAAACGGCAGGATACCGCGCGCAAGGGTCGTGATCTTCATGTCCGGTGAAACGCCCTGAATGATAAACAGGTTCATGCCGATCGGCGGGGTGATCAGGCCGATTTCAACAACCGATACCAGAACAACACCAAACCAGATCGGGTCATAGCCGACCCCGGTAATCACGCCATAGGCTGGAACCACGGTCAAAAGGATCATGGACAGGCTATCCATGAAGCACCCCAGCACGACATAAAACACCAGAAGGGCGATCAAAACGACAAGCGGCGAATAGCCCTGTGTGGTGATCCAGTCGACCAAGGTCTGGGTCAGTCCGCTGGTTTCAATGAAGAAGTTGAAAAGTGCTGCCCCCACCAGAATAAGGAAAATCATCCCGGTCATGCCGGCCGTTTCGCGAATGCCGGTGCGCAAAACGCTCCAGGTCAGGCGTTTGCGCATAAAGGCAAACAGCAACGCTGCCCCCGCGCCAACGGCCGCGGCCTCGGTCGGGGAAAACAGGCCGGCATAAATCCCGCCAATCACCAAGGCGATCAAAAGGACCGCATCCCACATTTGCAACAAGGCACCCCAACGCTGCGACCAGGGCACATAGGTGCTGACCGGCGCAAGCGATGGATCGCGCATCACCTGAATACGGATGGAGGCAATGTAAAGAACCGTCGCCAAAAGACCCGGGATCATCGCACCGGCAAACAATGCGCCAATCGATTGTTCGGTCATCAGCGCGTAAATCACCAGCAGGATCGATGGCGGAATGAGAACGCCAAGCGTGCCGCCCGCCGCAATCGATGCCCCGGCAAGACTTTTGGCATAGCCACGTTGACGCATTTCAGGAAGTGCCACGCGCCCCATGGTCGCACAGGTCGCAAGCGACGATCCGCAAATCGCGCCAAACACCGCACTGGCCCCGATGCTTGATGCAGCAAGTCCACCCGGACGATGTCCGGAAAAGGCCGTGATCCCGCGAAACAGGTTACTTGAAAGGCCGGAGTGTGAGGCGAACACGCCCATGAAAATGAACAGCGGCACCACCGAAAGGCCATAAGGGAAAATCGCCTCAAACGGCAGGCTTGCCATGACATAGCTTGCCGACATCCAGTCGGTCAAAAGCAGCGTTCCGATAATACCAACCACCGCCATTGCGACAGCGACCGGTACGCGCAACAGGGCCAGTGCCAGTGCAGCAACAAACCCGATCAATCCCGCCCATTCCGTCGCCATCAGTTATTCTCGTTCGTTAAAAGCATTTTCAGAAAATGGACAAGACAGACCACTGTCGATATCGCCATGCCGCTCAGCAAGAAGCCCCAGAACAGGATCATCGGGATCTCAAGGTTCTGCGACACGTCGCCATAGCTCCATTGTTCCATCGCGCGTCCCCATGACAGATAAAACAGGAACGCCATTAACCCGGCACACAGAAGCGGGATCAGGGTGTCTATGATGCGAAACAGGAAGCGAAGATGGTTCTTGCCGACCAGATCGACCGTGACATGGGCATGGGCGCTAAACGCATAGGGGATCGCCCAGGATGCCGCCGCCATGACACAAAACTGGGTCAGGTCAACCGCGCCCACCATCGATTGGCCGCCAATGCGGCGCCAGATGATGTCGATAACCACAATGGCAATCGCACCGATCAGGGCGGCCATGCCGACAAAAGCCAGAATGTCGGTCAGTCTGTTCATAAAGCGGTCAGTGCGGTGAACCGCGGCATAAAGCCGCGATCCACCAAAGTTTTCAGTCGGCTGGGTCATTTGTCGCCAGCGTGATATTTGGCATCAAATTCCGCGATAAGTTCCTGCGCGCGCGCATAGATCGCCTCAGGATCTGAAACGCCTTTTTCCTTCAGGCTGGCAAGGTATTCCTCGATCATCGGCTGGGATGCTTCCTGCCATTCCGCACGGGTGGCGTCATCAATCGTGATGATTTCATTGCCGTGTTTTTCCGCATCGGCCTTGCCAACGGCTTCCCATTTGTCCCACCAGTCGCCGAATTTTCCGACGAGGACATCGCCGGAAATTTCGTCAATTGCGGCCCGCACGTCGTCGGGCAGGCTGTCATATTTTTTCTGATTCATGACGAAATAGAAGCCTGCGGTATAGGCCGCGGCATCGGTGTGATGTTTCAAAAGTTCATTGGCCTTGACCGCATTGACCAGGTCCCAGGTGGCAACCAGACCTTCGATATTGCCTTTTTCAAGGTTTTCGTAGATGGCCGAGGGCGGCAGGCCGACCGGGGATGCCCCAAAGGATTCCAGCATTGCCGAAATCGCCGGGCTTGGCGTGCGAAGACGCAGGCCCTTGAGGTCATCAAGCGATCTGACCGGTGTATCAAGGGTGTGGATCAGGCCACCCGGATGGGTAAACAGGCCAAGGACCTTGAAGTCCTGATAGTCACTGCCAAGCAGGCCTTCCTTGTAAAGCTGCCACAGGGTTTCCGACCCGGAATCGGCATATTTCACCAAAAACGGCAGTTCAATCACCGAGGCAGCCGGATAACGGTCACGCGGAATGCCATTCAGGCCCACGGCCATATCCGTAACGCCCGCGCGGACCTGATCGGCCTGACGGTCGATTTTGCCAAAGGCCGACGTGGCGTCATAGATCTCGACTTCGACTTTGCCGCCGGTTTTTTCCGACAGTTGCTGTCCCCAGCTTTCAAGGAAGTCTTTCTGGAAGCCGTGGCTTGGCGGCAGATAGTGACTGACTTTAAGGGTGATGTCGGCCGCATGCGCGATACCGGCACCGGCCAGAATGGTTGCGCCGGCCATAAGACCAAGCAGCGTTTTACGAAGATTAGGATGTTTCACGGATGTCTCCCTATTTTTTTAAGTCGTTCATTTGGTCTTGCGTCTGACCAGCTTCGGGCCAAGCGATTGCTGTGCAGTTGCCATCAGCCTGTGCGTGTCCGGGATGGCAGTCTGGGATCGCGACTGGAATGCTGTTTTTTCTTTGAATTGGAATTATGATATATATAATCAATTACGCAATATGAAATTTATGCAGGTAAATTTTGACCAAAGCCTCGCCCAAAAATATCCCGGATCGCGAAACCGAACATGACATCGCCGACGTGGTTGATGCCGCTGACAAGCGCAAAGGCATCCAATCGGTGGAGGTCAGTGGCGTCATTATTGCTGCCTTGTGCGATTTCAAATTCCCGGTTCCGCTAAAGGACCTTGCAGACGCGGTTTCTATGCCGGCGGCCAAGGTCCATCGCTATCTTGCCAGTCTGGTGCGCATCGGCCTTGCCTGGCAGGATGACCAGACGGGGCTGTATGGCCTTGGCCCGATGGCGTTGCGCATGGGTGTTTCGGCGATTGAACGCAATGATGTGGTGATGCGCGCCGGTCGGCTGTTGCGCAATCTGGCGATTGAGTTGCGATCATCGGGGCATCTGGCGATCTGGGGTGAACGTGGTCCGGTCCTGATACGCACCGAACATGGTGGCCCGCCGATCATATCGACCATGGGGCTTGGTACGGTGATGCCGCTTTTGCGCTCTGCAACCGGGCAGGCCTTTTTGGCCAGCATGCCGCGCAGCGCGATCGAACATGTCATTTCGGCCGAACAGGAAATCCTGCATTGGGATGATGCCACGGTGGACCGGCTGATTGCCGACACCAAACAACGCGGCGCAGCCGTGATTGAAGGCGATATCGTGCCCGGTTTATCGGCAATCAGTGCGCCGGTTTATAATCTCGACGGAGCGGTGGCCTGTTGCGTCACGCTGATGAACCCCAATGCCAATTACTTTCAGCCCGGCCAACCCGCGTTCGATGTGTTTACCCGTGCCATTGCCGATTTCACGCAAAGTTGGGGCGGTACGCCGCGTGCGGAATCTGATCAGGCTAAAGGGGGCTGAGATCACAGGTCGTTAAACCGTTTCAGGAGGTCAGAAAGACGTTTGAATTCATCTTCGCCTAGAAAGTCGCGCACTTTCCGGTCATAGGCGACACCCGTCTCACACAGTGACGTGAAGGCCGATTTTCCCTGCGCAGTCAGGTCAAGGCGATGCACGCGGCGATCATTTTCATCCTGAAACCGTTTCAGCCAACGCCGTTTCTCGATGGAAAATACAGCCCGCGAAACCTTGGTTTTATGCAGTCCGGTATGTGTCACGATTTCGGTCGCAGTTAAGGCGCCATACTGGCCGAGCGTTGCCAGAACCCGCCATTCGGACCGCGTCATCCGGTATCGGTCGCGATAGATATCGCGAAAGCCAAGGCTGAGCTTTTCGCTGGCGTGATGCATCAGGAACGGCAGGAAACTGTGAAGATCGAATTCGGATTTCATTGGCTTCAAAAGGCTGTTTGATAGTTACAAAAATTACAGTTACGAATGTAACTATATCAAAGATTGGGAGGAAAAAGGCAATGACGGATCACAATGAGCCGACCAAAAATGCCAAAAAAGGTGGTGCCAACGATCTGCGTTACATGCCCGGTTTCGGCAATGATTTTGAAACCGAAAGTCTTCCGGGTGCGTTGCCGCAAGGGCAAAACAGCCCGCAAAAATGCGCCTATGGGCTTTATGCCGAACAGCTTTCAGGATCGCCTTTCACCGCCCCGCGCGGCACCAATGAACGGTCCTGGCTGTATCGCATTCGCCCGAGTGTCAAACATAACGGGCGCTTCGCCGCCCTTGATCGACCGTTTTGGAAAACAGCGCCGTGCCAGAATGATCACAGCCTTGCGCTGGGTCAGTTGCGCTGGGATCCGGTGCCGATGCCCAAGGACGCAGTTGATTTCATATCGGGCATGCGCACGGTCACGACTGCGGGCGATGCCATGACCCAGACCGGCATGGCAAGCCATGTCTATGTCTGTAACACTGACATGGTCGATGACTATTTCTTCAATGCTGATGGCGAACTTCTGATCGTGCCGGAAAGCGGCACGCTTCGCATCTTCACCGAACTTGGCATGATGGATGTCGCCCCGCTTGAAATAGCACTTATTCCGCGCGGCATGCTGTTTAAGGTCAGCATCCTTGAGACCGGGGTTGATGGCGGCGCACGCGGCTATGTCTGCGAGAACTATGGGGCCAAATTCACCCTGCCCGAACGCGGGCCGATCGGGGCCAACTGCCTTGCCAATCCGCGTGATTTCAAAACACCCGTGGCCGCCTATGAGGATAAGGAAACCCCGTGTCGGGTGTTGGTCAAATGGTGCGGGCAGTTCCATGTCACTGAAATCGGCCATTCGCCGCTTGATGTCGTCGCATGGCATGGCAACTACACACCGTTCAAATATGATCTTCGGACCTTCTCGCCAGTCGGCGCGATCCTGTTTGATCATCCCGATCCGTCGATCTTTACCGTGCTGACCGCGCCAACCGACGAGGCCGGCACCGCCAATGTTGATTTCGTGATCTTCCCGCCGCGCTGGATGGTGGCTGAAAACACTTTCCGCCCGCCTTGGTATCACCGCAACATCATGTCGGAATTCATGGGCCTGATTTGCGGCCAATATGACGCCAAGGAAGAGGGCTTTGTCCCCGGCGGCATGAGCCTGCATAACATGATGCTGGCCCATGGGCCGGATGCCTACGGGTTTGACAAGGCATCGAACGCCGAACTTGGGCCGCAAAAACTCGATGGCACCATGGCCTTCATGTTCGAGACCCGCTATCCGCAACAACTGACAAAATTCGCCGCCGAACTGGAAACGCTTCAGGACGATTATCTTGATTGCTGGTCGGGGCTGGAACGCAAGTTCGATGGCACCCCCGAAGGTCGCCCGTAACCGCGACCCCAAAAAGCAATCACTCAGGACTTAACGAAAAGAATGCCGGAGGCACAAAAACAATGAAACTCGCCACCCTTAAAAATGGTACCCGCGACGGCCAGCTGGTGCTGGTTTCCAAGGACCTGTCGGAATATGTCGATGCCAGCGCGATTGCGCCAACCCTTCAGGCAGCCCTTGATAACTGGGCCGATATTGCCCCGCGTCTCAAGGATCTGGCAGGCGATGTCGAAGCCGGATCAGGTCCGGCGAAACGCGTTGCATTTGATCAGACCAAGGCACATTCACCTTTGCCACGCGCATTCCAGTGGGCCGATGGATCGGCCTATGTCAATCACGTCGAACTGGTCCGCAAAGCCCGCGGTGCCGAAATGCCGCAAAGTTTCTGGACCGATCCGCTGATGTATCAGGGCGGCTCGGACAGCTTCCTTGGTCCGCGCGATGATATCCTGATGGCCGATACCGCCTGGGGCATCGACATGGAAGGCGAAATTGCCGTCATCACCGATGATGTCCCGATGGGTGCAACCCTTGATCAGGCGCGCGATGCCATTCGATTGATCATGCTGGTCAATGACGTGTCGCTGCGTGGTCTTATCCCGGGTGAACTGGCCAAGGGATTTGGTTTCTTCCAGTCCAAACCGTCTTCGGCCTTCTCCCCGGTTGCGGTGACCCCCGATGAACTGGGTGATGCGTGGGATGGTGGCAAGCTTCACCTGCCGCTTTGTGTGGACCTGAATGGCAAGCCGTTCGGGCGTGCCAATGCCGGGATCGATATGACCTTTGATTTCGCCCAGCTTGTCGCCCATGCGGCACGCACCCGTCCGCTCTGTGCCGGGTCGATCATCGGGTCGGGCACGGTATCCAACAAGCTGGATGGTGGACCGGGCAAACCGGTTGCTGCGGGCGGTGCGGGCTATTCCTGCATTGCGGAAATCCGCATGATCGAAACCATCGAAAATGGTTCGGCGGTAACGCCCTTCCTGCAATTTGGCGACAGCGTCAAAATCGAAATGCGCGATGCCAAAGGGCAATCGATCTTTGGTGCGATTGAACAAACTGTTCGCCAATACAAACCATAAGGCCCCCCAACTATGAGCGAGATCATGAGCGAGATCGTTTTGTATGACTATTGGCGATCCTCGGCGAGTTATCGCGTGCGGATTGCGCTGGGGTTGCTCGACCTTCCGTACCGGACGGTGCCGGTTGACCTGCTGGCTGGCAGCCACAAAATCGGCGAGCATCTGGCGCGCAATCCGCAAGGTCTTGTCCCCGCCCTTGAAATCGACGGGGTCATGATGACCCAGTCGGTGTCGATCATTGAATATCTTGATGAAACCCGGCCGGGGCAGGGGCTTTTGCCGACCGAAACGCTGGCCCGTCAACGGGTGCGGGCGCTGTCGCATGCGATTGCCATGGATACCCATCCGGTCTGTAATCTGGGTGTGGTGCGCCATGTGATGGATATTGCCGAGGCGCATGGTGATGACGCCGATGCCGCACGACAGGAATGGATGGCGAAATATATCGGATCGGGCTTGGCCGGGTTTGAAGCCATGCTTGCCGGTGACGGGGACGGCACCAATGGCGATTTCTGCCACGGTGACCGCCCGTCCATGGCCGACATCTGCCTGATCCCGCAGCTTTATAATGCGCGCCGCTGGAATGTGAGCTTTTCTCACCTTCCGCGGATTTGCGCGATAGAACAACGCTGTAACGCGATTGCAGCCTTCGCCAACGCCCACCCGGACCAGTGCCCGCGCTAGGCCAAGCGAACGAAGACTTTAAACCCCAATCGCCTTGCCGTCACTGCGCGGATCATGCGCGCCATCGACAAAGCCATCGTCATCGATGCGAATGATCCCCGCCTGACCGGCAAGCGCACTTTGCGGTTCAATCGCGCGCAGGACATGACCGCGCGCGGCCAGTTCGTCAAACACGTCATCCCCGGCATCGACTTCCAGTTTTAGGCTGTCATTGGTGTCCGAAAACGTCTTGCCGAGCAGGAAGCGCGGTTTGGCGAGTGCGTCCGTCGGCGACAGGCCGAAATCAAGCAGGCGGGTCAACAGCATGGCAAGGGTTTGCGGCTGCCCATCGGCCCCTTGCGTCCCATAAAGCAGATGCGGCTTGCCACCCTTAAGTGCCATGCCGGGATTAAGCGTATAGAACGGAAGCTTGCCCGGTGCGAAGGCATTCGGGTGGATTGGATCGGTGCTGAATGCGGCCCCGCGGTTTTGCCAGACAATGCCGGTATCGCCGGCGACAACGCCGCTGCCCCAATCGAAATAGGTGCTTTGCAGCACACTGGCGCAATTGCCATTGGCATCCTTGGCGGCCAGAAACACCGTATCGCCATGGCGGAACGGGTGGGGCCAATCAAGCGCCTTGCTGGGCGAGATGTCCTTGGCATCTGCGGCCAACTCGGCTTGGTCGAGGAGGGCTGCAAAATCGGTATCAGTGAAAGCGGGATCCGCGATCTGATCGCGCTTCAGGAATGCGCGTTTGATGGCCTCGACCACCAGATGGTAATGATCCGCTGTTCCCTCGGCCCAGTCCTTTTGACCCAGTTCGCGCAACACCCCCATGGTCATGAGCGTCGCCAATCCTTGCGTGGGCGCGGGCGGGGCAAACAGGGTGACGTCACCATAATCAAGCGACACCGCATCGACCGTGCGGGTGCGGGTTTTTGCCAGATCCGCCTTGGTGATCGGCGATCCGACGGCTGACAGGCCTTTGACGATCTGATCAGCAAGGCCGCCTTCATAGAAATCGCGTGCGCCATATTCGGCAATGCGTTTCAGGCTTTGCGCCAAGTGCGGCTGATGAAATGTCTCGCCGACATGTGGCATCCGCGCATTCGGGGTGAAGACATCCATAAAGCCCGGCCAATTGGCGATTTCCTCTTTACGGAAATCAAGCCAGAAACACTGTGACGGACTGATCGCAAAGCCATTTTCCGCAAGCGCAATCGCAGGCGCGATCAGCTCCGAAAGGCTTTTGGTCCCGCCCCAGTTGCTTGCCGAATGATCAAGCGCATGTTGCCATGAATCCACCGTGCAGGCCGTGGTCAGGGTCGAGCCCGGACCGCGCAGCGGAATGGGACTGCCGGGCGTGATTGTGTCGCCGCCTTTTTCGGCGGCCTGACCAATACCCAGGAAGGACTGAACCTTGCCCGTGTTGTCTGAAACCATCCAGACCGCATCACCACCAATGCCGCAGAAATGCGGGTATGTTACTGCCAACATTGCCGCGGTGGCGACGACGGCCTCAATCGCGGTGCCACCATCGCGCAAGACTTGCGCACCGGCTTCGCTGGCCGCTGTGCTCGGGCTTGTCACCATGGCGCGATGTTCGGGGGCAGTTTGATGGTCGGTCATGGGCTTGGTTCTTTCAGCCAAAAGGATTGATTTCAAATAGGTTAGCGTTATGCGTGCATCAGTTGTGGCGAAATTGCATGCAATCCTTTATACAGGCGCAGGCAATAAAGTGATCGAAACAAGAAACTTGGCGGACCGGGATGAAAGCAGCGGACAAGGCAAAGCATCGCACAGACATGATCAGTTCGGCACTGCGTTCGGCAATCCTCGAACGTGTTCTGATGCCTGGCATGAAGCTGCCCGAAGACTCCCTTGGCGAACGTTTCGGCGTCAGCCGCACCCTTATTCGCCAGTCGCTTGAACGGCTTGCCGCCGAAGGGCTGGTCGAGCTTCGCCGTAACAAGGGGGCTGCGGTTGCCAAGCCCAGCCTTGAAGAGGCGCGTGATCTGTTTGAACTGCGCACCCAGATCGAAGACCTTGTCATCAGTCGGGTGATCAAGAATATGAGCCCGGAAATTCTCGGCGAACTTGAAGCCCATCTTGCCAAGGAAGTCGAAGCCGAAAACGCGTCCGAACCGATTTCGATCCGTCTTGCCACCGAATTCCACATCCTGCTCGCCCGCCTTGCCGGAAGCCCGGTCTTGCTGCGCTATGTCGAGGAAATCGGTTATCGCTGTGGCCTGACATTGTCGCTTTATGCCCGCCCGCATTCGACCGATTGTGGCATTCAGGAACACCGCCAGATCATCGAGGCCCTTGCCAAGGGCGATGAAGATGCGGCGCGCAAACTGATGCGCCATCATCTGACGGCGGTTGCCGACCGCGCCCTGTTCACGACCAAGGAAAGCGGGCCGCTTTTGTATCTGGATGCGCTGGAACCCTATGCCAAAAAGGTGCGTGACGGCACCAGCTAAGCCCGGGCGCCCCATCGCCATATCAACAGCCGCACGCGGGACTTCGCGCGTGGCGTGCGGATGGCAAATGGCTGGTTTGGGCTGCATCATTCGGGTTTCCGTCTGGCTCAGGCCTTGATGCCCTTGCGGATCAGAATGCGTTCCGCACTTTCATTCCAGACATCCATTTTGATGATCTTGCCGTTTTCAATCACGAAACGGTCGACATAACGGTTGCCTTCAAACGGGGTGCCGTCCGGCCATTCGCCGTAAAGCCAGCCGGTGCTGTAAACAACAGTCTGGCCGTTGGTATGGGCGACATCAAACTGACCGAACTTCTTTTTCACCCATTTATAACGCGCAGCGTTAAACGCCGTGGTGCCCGACGGATGATCGTATTTCTGACCATCGGTAAAGGTGATGACGACATCATCAGACATGAATGTCGCCGCCAGTTCCGGGTCGGGCTTCATGGATGCATCAAGAAAATCACGCACCGTCTGCGCCTCTGGCGGAAGGGTATCGAGCACATTTTCCACGGTTTGGTCACTCATTTGGAAGGCCTCTGTTTTCGGGAATTGATCTGGCATCAGCATAAACGCTGTGCAGAAATTTTGCATGCACTAATTTTATGCAAAAATTGCATGCAATCTGCGTATACATGAGGCAATTCTGTTTTCCGAAGCGGTGGGAAACCGGCTAAGTTCCTGATTTTGAATGATTGTGATTCTTGGCATGTCGCTTGCTGCAGTGCGGTGACGATTTGGTGCGCATGCCGAATTTGCGACGCCGGACGACGCAGACACATAATCAGGGAGTCTCACATGCCTATTTCTTCGCCTTTCCGGAAAATAACGCGGCGTGCCGCCCTTCTCGGGGCTGCTGCTGCGCTGATGTTCGCCACCGCCTTGCCGGCCCATGATGCCCATGCAGAAGACACTGTGAAGCTTGGCCTTGTTGCCGCACTCAGCGGTCAGTCGGCCAAATCGGGCGAAGCCATTACGCGTGGCATCACCCTTGCGATTGACAAGATCAATGCCGAGGGTGGTGTTCTTGGCAAGCAGCTTGAACTTGTATCGCGTGATGATGAAAGCAACCCGGGCAAGGGTCTGGTCGCGGCCCGGGAACTGGCCCAGCGCGAAGGCGTTGCGGCAATCATTGGTGGCCTTGATACGCCGGTATCCTTTGCCATCGTGCCCTATGTCAATCAGCAGAAAATCCCGTTCATCGGCCCGTGGGCTGCCGGGACCGGGATCACCAAAAACGGTGCAGAGGAAAACTATGTTTTCCGCGTTTCGGCGGTTGATGAATATGTCGACGAAGCCATCACGGAATATCTGATCGCCAATTACGGTGCCAAGAAACCGGGCATGATCCTGATCAACAACCCTTGGGGGGAGTCCAATGAAAAGGGCTTGCTCAAGGCGCTTGAAAAGCGTGGCATGGAACATGCCGGGATCGAAAAGTTTGAATCAAACGATGTCGATGTTGTCCCGCAGCTGACCCGTCTTAAGGAAAACGGTGCAGATTCCCTGTTTGTGGTTGCCAACGTTGCCCCGACCGCACAGGTGATCAAGTCGCTTGATCGCATGGGCTGGGATGTTCCGATTTCATCGCATTGGGGTCCGGCTGGTGGCCGCTTCACTGAACTTGCTGGCAAGTCGGGCGAGAAAGTCCACTTCATCCAGACCTATCTGTTTACCGATCCGGCAAATCCGATGTTCGTCAAACTTCAGGAAAAGTTCCCGGAGATCGAAACCCTTGCCGACGTGACCCCGGCAACCGGCATTGCCAACGCCTATGACGCAACCCTTCTGCTCGCAGCCGCCATTGAAAAGGCCGGTTCGACCGAAGGTCCGGCCATCCGTGAAGCCATGTACGAAATCAGCGGTGTCGAAGGCATGATCAAAACCTATGACAAGCCGTTCACCCCGGACGATCAGGATGCGCTTGGTCCGGAAGACTACACCTTCGCGCATTTCGTCGAAGGCCAGATCATTCCGATCAAATAAGCGATTTAACTAACCCTATCGGCGTGTTCCCCAATGCACGCCGACGGGGGATTTATTCATTTTAAATGATGCACTTACGTGCACGGCATAAGCAGGCGGCTGGCAATGACACTTTTAATCGCAGCTCTGATAACCGGGATCGGTCTGGGCAGTATGTACGGGCTGATCGCGCTTGGTTTCCAGATCACCTATTCGGTGTCCTCCAAGGTCAATTTCGCCCAAGGATCGATGGTGATGCTGGGCGCTGTTCTGGGCTTTGTATTCTGCGAACGATACGGTTTTCCGGTCATTGTCGGTTATCCGCTGGCCATTCTGTGCTGCGGGCTTGCCGGTATTCTGGTTGAATTTTTCCTTGTCCGTCCGTTTGCCGTTCGCAATTCCGAAGCCTGGCTGATGGCCACTGTCGCGGGCGGTATTTTGCTTGATAACGCGGTGCTGTTTACCTTTGGCAACGAACCCCGCACCCTGCCATCCGCCCTTGTCGGTGAAAGCTGGAATGTCTTTGGCACCGGCGTTTACCCGCAACAAATCCTGATCCCGGTGGCGGCCATTGGTGTGGCGCTCGCACTCCATGCCCTGTTCCGTCATACCCGTCAGGGCCGCGCCCTTTTGGCCGTGGTGCAGAACCTTCAGGCCGCCAAGCTGATGGGGATCAACACCACCTTGATGGTGACCGGATCCTTCGCCATTTCATCGATGCTGGCCGGCTGTGCCGGGCTTCTGATTGCACCGCTGTTTTCGGTGCATTCGGATATGGGCACGCTTTTTGGCCTCAAGGCCTTTGCGGTTGCCATTCTGGGCGGCATGACGTCGGCCTATAGTGTGATGTTGGCCGGCTTTATCTATGGTCTGGTTGAGGCCGGTGTGACCACCTATCTCGGATCGTCCTACACCTTCATCGTCGTCTTCGCGCTTGTGATCGCGGTTCTGACCGTCAAACCAAGCGGCCTGTTTGGCCGTGCTGCGATCAAGAAGGTCTGATGATGAAACGCGAAATTAAATTCAAAAATCCGATGCCCAAACTCAATAAACCCATCGCCCTTGATGCCACCATCCTGGCCGCCATCATCGCCGGTCTGATCGGTGTGACGATCACGGGCGGCTATACCCAGTTCGTCATCGGCCTTGTCGCCATCACCACCGTTTTGTGCGTGGGGCTGAATGTTTTGTATGGCCTGACCGGGCTGGTGTCGCTGGGGCAGGTCGGGTTCTTTGCCATCGGGGCCTATGCCAGTGCGATCCTCACCCTGGCCGGGCTTAACTTCTGGATGGCGCTGATTGCATCGACCGTGATTGCCGGGTTGGCGGGCTGTGTTTTGGCACTTTCGGCGGTTCGGATGGCGGGGCCGTTCCTTGCCATGGTGACGATTGCCTTTGCCTTTATCGTCGAACATGGCGCGATTGAATGGCGTGCACTGACCGGCGGGCAAAACGGCCTGATGGGTTTCCCGATGCCCGAACTGTTTGGCTATATGTTTAGCGAACGTGATCTTGTGATGCTGTGTGTCGTGCTGGCCGGGGTCGCGCTTTTTGCCTTCCGTCGTTTGGCAACAAGTGGCTGGGGCATGGCAATGACCAGCATGCGCGATGCCGAAATCGCCGCAAGTTCGCTTGGCTATAACGCCTTTGCCGTCAAGGCGACCGGCTTTGCCATTGCGGCTGCCATGGCGGGTCTTGCCGGGGCGTTGTTTGCACCACTTATGATGTTTATCGCACCGTCAAACTTCCCGCTTAGCCAGTCGATCCTGTATCTGTTTGCCGTCATTCTGGGCGGTGCGGGCACGGTGCTGGGGCCACTGGTGGGGGCATCGGTTTCGGTCTTGTTGCCCGAACTGCTGGCCGACTTTGCCGAATATCGCCTGCTGATTTTTGGCGGGCTTCTAATTGTCGTTCTCCTGATTGCACCGCGCGGCATTGTTGGCGTGATCGAACGGTTTATTCCGCTGACCAAGCGTGGTGTCACCGCCACCCCGGCGGCCGAGATCGAGGCAGGCCTTAAGTATTACGCCAAATCAGACGGCCTGATGGTGGAAAACCTGTCCATCGCCTTTGGCGGGGTGAAGGCGGTCAATGCCGTTTCCTTCACCGCCAAGCCGGGCGATGTCACATCGATCATCGGGCCTAACGGGGCGGGTAAAACGACGCTTTTGAACATCATCAGCGGCTTTTACAAACCGACCGAAGGTGTGGTGCGCATCGGGTATCAGGACATCGCAGGCAAGCCCACCGATTTTGCCGCCCGCAATGGCATTGCGCGCACCTATCAGGCGACCCGCTTGTTTGAAAACATGTCGGTGATCGACAACGTCATTGCCGGTCTTCCGGTTGGCCGGTTTGGCAAGCCGTTCAGCGCGATTGCGTCGGATGCCAACCGCAATCATGCCGCCGGGCTTCTGGCATTTTGCGGCTATCACGGTGATATTGATGCCCGTGCCGGTGACCTGCCGCATGTTGATCGCAGGCTGGTTGAAATTGCCCGGTCGCTGGCGACCAGACCCGGTGTGTTGTTGCTCGATGAACCGGCTGCTGGCCTGATGCATGCCGATAAGGTGTCGCTGGCGAAATTGCTGCGCCAACTGGCCGATGCCGGGATTACGGTGGTGCTGGTCGAACATGACATGGAAATGGTCATGGGCATTTCCGATCAGATTTTGGCCGTGGATGCCGGAACCCCGATCATCTTTGACACCCCGCAGGCCGTGCAAAACGACCCGCAGGTCATCGCGGCCTACCTTGGTGACGGCGAAATGAAGGCTCGCCCGCGGCCGATCCCGTTTGAGGCCGGGGACTCTCCGGTGATTGAAACCCTGCGCCTGACAGCCGGGTATGGCGCCGCACCGGTTCTGCATTCCATTGATCTTAAGGTCCGGCAGGGCGAAATGGTTGCGCTTCTGGGGGCAAACGGTGCGGGCAAGTCGACCTTCCTGACTGCACTGGCCGGGTTGCTCCGCCCCGTGGATGGCAAGATCGTTCTCAATAACGAATATATCCATGATCTTGCCCCGCATCAGATCGTCGAACAGGGCTTGGTTCTGGTGCCCGAAGGCCGTCAGGTCTTCCCGGAACTGACCGTGCGCGAAAACATCGAACTGGGGGCCTATAAGCAACCCAAACCTGTCAGTTCGGATGAACTTGAAGCCATCCTCAATCGCTTCCCGCGTCTGCGCGATCGTATCAACAGCCCGGCTGGATTGTTGTCAGGTGGCGAACAGCAAATGATGGCAATTGCCCGTGGACTGGTGGCCAAGCCAAAGGCGTTGTTGCTTGATGAGCCATCTCTTGGTCTGGCCCCGGCCATGGTCGAGGAACTCTATGCCATTCTCGGCGAATTGCGTGACGAAGGGGTGACCATTCTTCTGGTCGATCAGATGGCGACCATGGCGCTTTCGGTAGCTGATTATGCTTATGTCCTTGAACAGGGGCAGGTGGTTGCCAAGGGCAAGGCATCCGAGCTGAGAAAAGATGAACGCCTGATTGCTGCCTATTTGGGTGGCTCTGAACAAGGCGATAAGAAACCAAAACAGGAAACACACGAGAATGCTTGATTATCTGGTGAGGAACGCCTGCCTGAATGGCGAGAATGCGCTTGTCGATCTTGCCGTGGCGGATGGAAAAATTGTTGAAATTGCCCAGTCGATTACGGGTGATGCGCCAAGCTTTGATGCAGCGGGCCAGCTGATCAGCTGCGGCTTTGTGGAAAGCCACATTCACCTTGATAAGGCCTGCATTCTTGACCGGGCCAAAAACGAAACCGGCACGTTAAAGGGCGCGATCAGTGCCGTCGCCAACGCCAAAAGCGGCTTTACCGAGGATGACATTTACGCCCGCGGTGCCCGCGTGATTGAAAAGGCAATTACCGAGGGCACCAATGCGGTCCGCACCCATGTCGAAATCGATCCGGGCATTGGCTTGGCCGGTTTTAATGCCATCAAGCGGCTCAAGGCCGACTATGCCTGGGCAATGGATATCGAGATTTGCGTTTTCCCGCAGGAAGGCCTGTTCAACTATCCCGGCACCGAGGAGCTGTTGCGCGCAGCATTGGATAACGGTGCCGATCTGCTGGGCGGCTGTCCCTATATGGATACCGATCCACATGGCCAGATCCTGCGTCTGTTTGAAATGGCGCGCGACTATGATGTTGATCTGGATTTCCATCTTGATTTCGATCTTGATGCCAGCTGGCGCCATCTGGATGAAGTTGCCAAACAATCCACCGCCTTTGGCTGGCAGGGCCGCGTGATGATCGGGCATGTGACCAAACTGTCGGTTTTGCCCAAACCCGAACTTGAAGACACGATTGCCATCATGCGCGATGCCGGGATCGGCCTGACCGTGTTGCCCGCAACCGACCTTTTCCTGACCGGGCGCGATCATGACCATTCAGTCCCCTGTGGTGTCGCGCCCGCACACAAGCTCGCCGCCCATGGTGTGTGTTGCACGATTGCGACCAACAATGTGCTGAATCCGTTTACGCCTTATGGTGATTGTTCGCTGTCGCGCATGGCAAATCTTTATGCCAATGTCAGTCAGCTTGCGACCGAGGCCGAACTTGAAAACTGCTTTGCCATGGTGTCCGACGCCCCGGCCAAACTTCTCGGCCGATCCAGCAAGATCGCGGTCGGCAAAGCCGCAAGCTTCATCGTCCTGCCCGCCCAAAGCCGCGCACAAGTGGTCTCCGAAATCAGTCGCCCGATCTGGGGCATGAAGGATGGTCGGGTAACGTTCGAACATCCGGCGGCAAGGCTGTTTCGGCCATAAGTCAGACCAATAAAGAAGGGCAGCGGATGGGCTGCCCTTTCTGTCTGATGATTGGATTTTTTGGCTTAACCGTGCGCGATCATGATGTGACGGGCGGCGGTGTAATCCTCCAGCGCGTAATGCGACATATCCTTACCATAGCCGGACTGTTTCAGACCGCCATGGGGCATTTCATTGACCAGCATGAAGTGGGTATTGATCCAGGTGCAGCCATAACGAAGGCGGGCACTTGTTTGCATGGCGCGCGAAATATCCTTGGTCCAGATCGAAGATGCCAGACCGTAATCGGAATCATTGGCCCATGCGACGGCCTCATCCACATCTGTAAAGCGGGTGATCGACGCCACCGGACCAAACACTTCGCGCCGGACGATTTCATCAGATTGAAGCGCACCGGCAATCACGGTCGGCTGATAGAAGAAGCCAGGTCCATCATGCAGCTTGCCACCGGTGGTAATTTCCATGTGTTTTTGTTCGGACGCACGCGCGACGAAGCTTGCCACACGGTCACGCTGGCGTTCGGAAATCAGCGGGCCGATTTCGTTTTCGCTGTCGTCCGCACGGGCATAGGCGATGCTGGAAACCGCAGATGACAGGTCCGCCACCAGCTTGTCATGGATTTTCGGGCCAGCATAAATCCGGCATGCCGCCGTGCAGTCCTGACCGGCGTTATAGTAGCTGAATGCCCGCAATCCTTCGACAACGGCATCGACATCGGCATCATCAAAGACAATCACCGGTGCCTTGCCACCCAGTTCGAGGTGCGTGCGTTTGACTGATTTCGCCGCAGCCTGAAGAACCTTCTTGCCCGTCGCGACATCACCCGTGATCGACACCATATCGACCTTGGGATGATTGATCAGGGCATTGCCCACCGTGGCGCCACGACCAAGAACAATATTGACCACACCTTCGGGCAGGATATCTGCCAGAATGGTCGCCATCTTAAGCGCGGTCAGTGGCGTTTGTTCAGATGGCTTGAAAACGACCGTGTTGCCCCCGGCAATCGCCGGGGCCAGTTTCCAGGCCATCATCATCATCGGATAGTTCCACGGCGCGATAGAACCGACCACCCCGATCGGATCGCGGCGGATCATCGAGGTATGGCCCGCCATATATTCCCCGGCAATCGATCCCTGCATGCAGCGCACGGCACCGGCAAAGAAGCGATAGCAATCGACAATGGCCGGAATTTCATCATCGCGGACCGCATTGATCGGTTTGCCGCAATTAAGCGATTCCAGTTTGACGAACTCTTCGGCCTCGGCTTCGATCCGATCAGCAATTTTCAGAAGGTAGTTTGACCGTTCTGCCGGGGTTGTGCGCGACCATGACTGGAAGGCGTGCTCGGCCGCGCTGACCGCACGGTCGATCTGTTCCATCGATGCTTCGGGCAGCATCATGATGGTTTCGCCGGTCTTGGGATTGATGATGTTTTCTTCGGCCTCAATGCCCATTTCAAGGCTGCTGCCGATCAGCATCTTGGTATCCATAATAAGCTCTCCCGTTGGTAGCGTTATCGCGTGCTGTTATTTTCCCGATCCGGCCACCTGATCGCCATCGCGTGTCAGGTAATAGGCAGCCAGGATCGGCAGGACCGTGACCAGAACCACCACCATCGCCACCACATTGGTGACCGGACGCTGGCGGGGTCGGACAAGTTCTTCAAGCATCCAGATCGGCAGGGTCGACTGCTGTCCGGCGGTAAAGG
Organism: Thalassospira sp. UBA4513; assembly: GCF_002388495.1. Lineage (NCBI taxonomy): Bacteria > Pseudomonadati > Pseudomonadota > Alphaproteobacteria > Rhodospirillales > Thalassospiraceae > Thalassospira > Thalassospira sp. UBA4513. The sequence goes on along the minus strand of NZ_DGMR01000038.1, from coordinate 103,046 downwards.
TCGTGACGATCACTTCGTCAAAGGACAGGGCAAAGGCCAGCATGCCACCGGCCAGAAGCGCCGTGCCAATATTGGGTAAAATGACATGCCGGAAAGTCTGGAAACTGTTGGCCCCCAGATCCATCGAGGCTTCGACCAGCGACCCCGAGGTCCGTCTGAACCGCGCAACCGCGTTGTTATAGACAACCACCACACAAAAGGTCGCGTGACCCAGAATGATCGTCCAGATCGAGAACGGAATGTCGGCAATACTAAATGCCGAACGAAGCGCAATACCGGTAATGATACCCGGCAACGCAATCGGCAGGATCACCAGAAGCGAGATGGTTTCACGGCCAAAAAATTTGGTGCGTGATACCGCCGCCGCACAAAGTGTTCCCAGAACCATCGCGATCAGGGTCGAAATGGTTGCGGTCTGCAGCGACAGTTTCAACGTCTCCCAGACATCCGGGCGGTTCCACGTCACCTCAAGCCATTTCAGGGTAAAGCCGGGCGGTGGCCACTGATAGGATTTATCTTCTGTCGTGAAGGCATAGACAAAAATCAGCGCAATCGGCAAATGCATGAAGGCAAGGCCAAGACCGGCGGCAAGTTTCAGGCCCCAAGGAGCGCGTTGTTTCCCATCAGAGCGCATCGAAAGCCCCCATCCGTTTGGCACCCCAAAGATAGAAGCCCATGATAACCATCGGCACGACCGTAAAGGCAGCCGCCAGCGGAATGTTGCCCGCCGTGCCCTGTTGGGCATAGACCGCCTGACCGATAAACAGCCGTGAGGAGCCGACAATCTGCGGAATGATGTAATCGCCCAGCGTGAGTGAGAAGGTAAAGATCGAGCCGGCAACAATGCCCGGCAAGGCCAGCGGGAAAATCACGTGACGGAATGTTTGGCCTGGCGTCGCACCAAGGTCGCCCGATGCCTCGATAAAGCTGCCGGGGACGCGTTCAAGTGCTGCTTGCACCGGCAAAACCATAAAAGGCAACCAGACATAGAGGAAAACAAGGAAAGTCCCGGTATAGCTGACCGACAGCGAATAACCGCCAATGATCGGGATCGCCAGCCAGGCTTCAAGCAGCCAGGTCAGGTGCAGCTTGGTGAAAATCCAGGTCAGGATGCCTTCCTTGGCCAGGATTAGTTTCCAGGCATAGACCTTGACCAGATAGCTTGACCAAAGCGGCAACATCACGCCGATGTAAAACAACGCCTTCCACTTGCCGCGTGCATAGCGCGCAGCGAAATAGCCAATCGGAAATGCAACACAGGCCGCGGCAAGTGTCACGATGGCTGCCATCGAAACCGTGCGGATGATGATGTCGAGATTGGCGGGGCGGAACAGTTCGCCATACGTTTTCAGCGTCAGTTCATATTGAACCAAGCCGGAAAATTCATCGATCGAGAAAAAGCTTTGCGCGAGCAACGCAAAAAGCGAACCAAGATAGATGATGCCAAGCCAAAGGGCCGGCGGGGTCAGCATCAGGATCAAAAGAAGCTTCGGATTGCGCCAGAACTTGTCAGACAAGGCGCCGGTGATCCCACCCTCTCCGGGCAGAACAGCACTTTCGCTTTGAACCGTTGTGGCATTGGATGCGCTGGTGGCGCTGGTGGCGCTGGTGGCTCTGGTGGCGGTCATTGCGCCCCCTCCATCAGATGCAGGTCATTTTCCTGCCAGCTGATTTGAACGGTGGTGCCGTTCTCCGGCACGGCCTGATCGGCCGGGATCAGCGCGCCGATCCGCATATCGCCAAGTGCAAGGCTGATGCGCGTGGTGCCACCAAGATAACTGCTGCCGGTGACTTTGGCGCTATGGCCATCGGCGGAAACGATGCGGATCGCCTCGGGCCGCAGGCTGGCATAGCTTTCCCTGCCGGTCAGCTGTTTGACAAAACCCGGTTCAAGCACATTCGACGAGCCAACGAAATCGGCGACAAAGCGGCTTTCCGGACGTTGATAGATGTCTTGCGGGCTTCCGATCTGCTGGATTTTACCGTCGTTGAAAACCGCGACCCGATCCGCCATCGAAAGGGCTTCACCCTGATCATGGGTGACGAAAACAAAGGTAATGCCAAGTTTGCGTTGCAGGATTTTGAGCTCTTCCTGCATCTGTTCGCGCAGTTTGAGGTCCAGCGCGCCAAGCGGCTCGTCAAGCAACAGCACCTTGGGTTTGTTGACCAATGCGCGGGCAAGCGCCACGCGTTGGCGCTGACCGCCGGAAAGCTGCCCCGGGCGACGTTCGCCGTAACCCGGCAGGGCAACCAGTTCGAGCGCCTCGTTGGCAGCCGCATGACGATCGGTTTTGTTCATGCCGCGGATCATCAGGCCATAGGCGACGTTGTCGATGATGTTCATGTGCGGGAACAGGGCATAGTCCTGAAACACCGTGTTCACGTTGCGGCGATAGGGCGGCACATGTTCGACGGTGGTGCCGAAAATCTCGATATGGCCGCTGGTGGGTTGTTCAAACCCGGCAATAAGGCGCAGACAGGTGGTTTTGCCTGATCCTGACGGGCCGAGCATGGCGAAAAATTCGCCCTCGGCAATCGACAGGTCGACATTATCCACAGCGCGAACCGCGCCGAAATGTCTTGAAACCTTTGCGAAGGAAACTGCAGTCGTCATGGGTCAACCAGTTGTTTGAAACCCGCACATAAGTCGGATTTCGTTTCGTAAGGAATGGTGGCGGGTGTGGTGTATTTGGCGTTGGCGGTTGATCAGCGGCAATGACACCTTTCGGGTCCCCCGGAGCCCGGAAGTGCCGTGACATTGCCGCCGATCAGAATGGGGTGCGCATTTCGTGCCGGGTGTGACAACACGCCATGCGCATCCCCTTGCCCGATCAGGTTCACAAGGGTGGGGAACCTGATCGCAGGATCGCTTAGCGGCCGCCAATCACGCCGATATAGTCGGAAACCCAACGATAATAAGGCACGCATTCACCCTGGCTTTCGCATTTCGAAACCGGGGTCTGCCAGAAGCTGACACGGTCGAAATCATCAAAGCCGTTGGTGGCGCAACCTTCATCGCCCAACAGGGCATTGCCGGTGCAGGCTGCCGGAACAGCCGGGTTGGAACCAAACCATGCCGCAAGGTCGCCCTGAACTTTCGGAGACAGGGAATGTTCCATCCAGAGATAGGCACAGGTCGGGTTTTCAGCTTCGGCATGGAGCATGGTGGTATCAGCCCAGCCGGTAACCCCTTCTTCGGGGATCGTCGATGCAATCGGAAGGCCTTCCGATTTCAGAAGGTTGACCTGGAACGGCCAGGAACCGGATGCGACAACGCCTTCGTTCTTGAAATCATCCATCTGGATGAAGGCATCATGCCAGTACCGTGACACCAGTTCACGCTGCCCGCGCAGCAGATCAAGTGCTGCGGCATATTGATCGGCATTCAGCTCATAGGGGCTTTTGATGCCAAGTTCGGGGTTGTGCGCCATCAGATATTGCGCGGCGTCGGCGATGTGGATCGGTCCGTCATAGGCCTGAACGCGACCCTTGTTCGATTTGCCATCAGCAAGGGTCATTTCCTCGAACACGACATTCCAGCTTTTCGGTGCTTCGGCGAAGGCGTCGGTATTGTACATCAGAACGTTCGGACCCCACTGATAGGGCGTCCCGTAATGCACGCCGTCAACCGTGTGCCATGGCGCGCTTTTCAGGCGGTCATCGACGGTGTTCCAGCTTGGGATCAGGTCGGTATTGATCGGCTGAACGCGTTTGCCGGCAATCATGCGCAGCGACGCATCGCCCGATGCGGTGACAAGATCAAAGCCGCCTTCGTTCATCAGCGCGACCATTTCATCGGATGTGTTGGCGGTTTTGACATTCACCGCGCATCCGGTTTCCTTTTCAAAGGCGGTTACCCAGTCAAAATTGGCATCCGTTTCGCCGCGCTCGATATAGCCCGGCCAGGCAACGATATTCACGGAACCTTCCGGTGTGCCAAGTTCGGTCATCATGTCAGCGGCAGCCGCCTGACTGGCGGCAAAGGCAAGCACGACCATCACGGACGTGCCTGATTTCAATAGTGATTTCATTGTGATGTCTCCCAGTTGCAGGACGTCAGTTCGCGTGACTTTTATTTCCCGACGGCAAGCCTACGCTGATCTGGAGCATTCACAATTTCATTTAACAGAAATACGTTATCGGATTTTCCGATATCTGTTGCGGCGCAGCGTAACGGTCTGTTACATGGCGATTTTCTTGTTTCACTGGTGATGATATGTGCGTGTTTAACGCAGGCGGGTGGCGCGATGGGCCTGTGCCAGACCGATAAAATCACGTGCCGCCTGGGACAACGGGGAGCCTTTTCGCCAGACAACGCCGACCTGAACCATTGGAAGCGTACCCGATACATCGCGGCTTTCAATCCGGTCGCCCTCAAGCGACCAGGGGCGATAGACCAGATCAGGCAAAAGCGACAATCCGGCCCCGGTGGCAACAAGGCTTCGCACCGCCTCAACCGACCTTGTCCGGAAGGCAACACGGGGACGAGTGCCAAGCGCACCCAGCAATTTGCCGGTTGCTTCCTCGATCTCGTCGATGGTCAGCATGATCAGCGGCTCGGATGTGACATCATCAAGCGTGATGCTTTGTGCGGTGGCCAGTTTGTGACCCAGCGGCAGCCAAAGCCGATAGGGCGAAACTTCAAGAATTTCAGATTGCAATGCCAGACGATCCCGCAGGTTGGAAATCACCATCACGGCAACATCGATCTCGCCGCCAATCAGAAGGTGTTCAAGATAATCGCCATTATCCTCGGTCGCACTTACCGTTATCTGCGGATAGGCACGGCGATAGCGTGCCAGAATGTCAGAAAGCACATAACCCGCGACCAGCGATGTAACGCCCAGATGCAATTCGCCCTTTTGGGTTTGAGCGGTTTCCTCAAAGGCCTGTTTGGCGTCTGAAACATTGGCAAGGATGGTCGTGGCATGGCGCAGGAACTGATGGCCGTTATGGGTGATGTTAAGCCCGCGCGAATGACGATCAAACAGCGCGACCCCCAGATCGGCTTCAAGTTCCTTGATCGCCTCTGTCACGGCCGATTGCGAAATCGACAGAATATGCGCCGCCCCCGATACAGTTCCCTGTTCGGCCACGGCGACGAAATACTGAAGCTGTCGAATGGTAAAAGCCATGATGCCATCACGATAGGTGATAGCAAAACGCTTGTCGCGGTTTTTTCGATAACAGGTTTGGCAATAACCTGTTTGCTTAGACCAGTTCGGGTTCAGGTTTAACCAATGTTGCTGTGCCCGGATCCAGGCAAACCGACATGCCGCCATTGGGCAGATGCGTAAGTGTGCAGGTCCAGTCAAGACGTTCACAAATACGCCGGACGAGTTGCAGGCCAATGCCTTCGCCCTGAGGCATCGTGCATTGACCATTGCAGGTCAGGATGGCGTTTTCGACGCAGATCTGCGTGCCGGAAAGCGTGATCTTGACTTCGCCTTTTGGGGTGTGCTGGAACGCATTTCGGATCAGGTTGGACACCACAATCATCAGTGCCGCGCGCGAGGTCGCGATCTCGGTTTCGCGGCTGTCAGGTTCAAACGTGCAGGTAACGTGTTTGCCCTCCATCAGATAGGAAAGATCACTGATTTCCTGTTCGATGAACGCGTTGATGTTAATCGTTTCGGTTTGACCAAGCGGTGCATTGTCACGGCCCAGCCACAACAGCGTTTCAAGCAATTGCTGCATATTGCGGTTGGCGCGTTTGATGCGGGCCATAACGCGTGCCTGCGTTGCGTTGAGCGGGCTTTTTTCCAGAAGTTCGACATTGCCCGAAACGATGGTAACGGGCGTGCGCAGCTCGTGGCTGGCCTGACGGAGGAATTCACGTTCACGGGCAACGAATTTGTCGATCTGGTCAACTGATCGATGCAGTTCGTGGGCAACGTCATTAAGCTCTTCAAACCCGAAATCCGGGATCGGTTCGCGCAGGTTATCTGCCGTCAGATTGTTGGCCCAGTTCTGAAGGTTCTCGGATGGCTTGGTCAGACGTTTGCCAATCACCCACAGGAACCAGGCAAAGATGCCTACCACCGCCATGGCAAACGGGATCGACAGCAGGGCCAGCTTATGCAGGCGCACGAAATAGATGCTGTCTTCATCCCCGGCGTGATAGGTCTGCAGGATCAGGATGTCATCCCCATTGCGCAGCTGATAGGGGAAGACCAGAAAAACCGGATTTTCCGGGTTTTCTTCGGCGGCATATTTGTCGGTGTTGATATAGAAAAGCTCGCCAATCTCAAGATCGTCCGGTGTTGCGTGCGCGCGCAATTCTGCCGGCAGCTGATCAAACCCGGTGAAGGTTTCAATATTGAAACCCTTGGGCAAGGGGGCTTCGGGATTTTCGGCCAGTTCATTGTCATATTGTTCGGCAATGACTTGAAGCTGGAAGGACGCCACCATCCACTTGCCATACAGCATGTAAAAATTGACGACCACCGTATAAAGCACGAGCGTAATCACCAGACCCAGCAGCACGTAATTGCGCACAAAGCGGGAAAAGGATCGGGTCTTGGGTGCGCAACATGTGCTCATAGCGGCTACTCGCGAAGGGCCACGCCCTGGCCCGGAATGGTGTGAATCAGATTTTGCTCAAACGGTTTGTCGATCCGATGGCGCAGTTTGTAAAGATGTGTCTTCAGCGCATTGGTATCAGGTGGATCACCTTGCCAGAGCGCCATCGACAAACGAGAACGGGTTACAACCTGCGGACTGTTTTGCGCGAGAACCTCCAAAATGGTCCAACCCGTTGGCGATACACTGATATTCTGGCCAGCTCGCACCACGGAACGGTTTTCAAAATCAATAAGCAGGTCACCAAGCGAGAAACGCCTGACCTCGCCACTGCGCCGACGAGATAGAACACGTGTGCGCAAAAGAAGCTCTTCAAGCTCAAACGGTTTGACCAGATAATCGTCCGCCCCGGCGTGGAAACCTTCGATCTTGTCATCAAGTGTATCGCGCGCGGTCAACATAAGAACCGGGGTGTCCACCCCTTCGTCGCGCAGCGCCTTGCAGATGCTGATGCCGTCGCGGAATGGCAACATCAGATCAAGCAGGATGACGTCATACTCGCCGGTCAGCGCCATCTGATAGGCGGTTTCACCATCATAGGCATGGTCGCATTCAACGCCTTCAATCGTCAGATAGTCACTGACGGTGGCGGCGATATCCATGTTGTCCTCGACCAAAAGGACCATGATGTGGGCGGTTGCTTTCATTCACGTCATCTCGTTTTTCAAGACATGCAAGCATGCCGCAATTCAGCCGACGGGTCAGCAGGAAACACCCCGCAGCCCTGTTTGCCACATAAGGCCGGTTAGTCTCTCACTTGCTTCAGATCATCTTGGGTATCGATATCAAGTGCGGCATTTGCAAGTGATAGGGCTGTTACTTTATCGGCATGTCTGTCGATGATTTTGCGCGCGCCAATCGGCCCGACAAGGCTTTGCAAATCATCAAAGACAGACTTTGGGAAAATGGCAGGCACGCCCAGCCCATCTTGATGTCGGGTTGCGACAATCTGTTTGCCGTCAAAGGCCGTGATCAATCGGGTGTAATCCTCGCTGGTCAGATTGACCTGATCACACAGGGCAATCAAAACACCATCATACCCGCCGTTGGTCGCGATTTTCGTCATGCCGCACGCAATGGAGCTTCCCATTCCCGTGGCCCAATTGTCATTGGTGATAAGGATCACGCCGTTATCAAGGCGCGGCGCGATTTCATCGCCATAGGCACCAAGAACCACAAAGGTGTCAGATGTTGGCATCCCCGACAGGGCATCAAGCGCATGTTCGATCATGGGTTTGCCATTGATATCGGCAAGCTGCTTACGCCCGCCAAAGCGCGCACTTTCCCCGGCCGCCAGAAGAAGCGTGGCCAGTTTCGGTTTCGGGATGTCTGGGCGTGGCGTCATCATCATGGTCGCATTATTCGGCGGCTTGTGCCAAGGCCGGGGCCGCTGATTGCTTGAACAGGGCGGCATGAATGCCTGACAACATCGAAAGAGCAATGCTTTCAGGAAGTTGCCCGCCGATATCGAGACCCGCCGGACTTGAAACATCAAATGCCAGATCATTCCGCGAAATGCCAGCTTCGTTCAAAACATCGCGAAACCGATGGCGTGGACCAAGGGCGGACAGATGTTTGATCGGTGCATCGCAAAGCACCGCAAGGGCCGCGGCATCGATGCTAACACTATGGGCCATCAGAATAACTGCATCGACTTTGTGATCGGTCACATAGGTTGCCAAGTCACGATCAATCTTGCGCAGGATTGTGCCTGCCGCCCGGAAATGCTCGGCCCGGGCATTTGCCGGGCGAGGATCGACCAGTGTTGTTTGCCAGCCCATCTGATGGGCAATGCCAATCACCGGGCGAGCATCAAGGCCACCGCCCACGACAAGAACATGGGGTTCAGGCTGGATCGGTGTCACCAGCCAATTGCCGTCTTCACGGTTTTCGATATGGGCCGGGCGTTGTCCATAAAGCAAACCAGCCTCGAAATAGCCTTCGACAGCATCGATTTTCTGGAAATAGAGGCCGCTTTGACGTTTTTGCAGGGCTTCATATAAATCGCCAAGGCCCAGATCATTCGCGGAGCCAAGTGGCTGGAGCATGATATAGACCGTGCCGCCACATCCCACGCCAAGTTTGAATGACAGATCATCTTCGTCAGTGCCGTCATAGGTCAACATCACAGGCTTGCCGGTCACCATGGCCCGGCGCGCATTGCGGATAATGTCGGCCTCAAGGCAGCCACCACTGAGCAGTCCCAACTGTTGCCCGTGGCCGTTGATCAGCATCATGGCACCGGCCTTGCGATAGGCAGATCCCTCGGTGCGATAAACCGTTCCCAGCACCCATTCAGTGCTGTCGCGGTTTTCCTGCCAGGTGCCAAGCATTGCAGAAAGTTGATTGGTCATATTCCTCGCCCTTTCAGCAAAAGGGTAACTGCCCGGGAAACCACGGGGTGGGGGATGGGGGAAAAATGATTTCCCGAGCAGTTATCTCTTACACGAAGTCGAAACCAGCCTTGGTCATGGGAAGATCCAGAATCCGCTTGCCAGTTTGCGCAAAGATCGCATTGGCAACGGCCGGCCCGGTCGGGGGCAGACCCGGTTCGCCAACACCGGTCGGTGCACCGTTCGATGGAACGATGGCGACCTCGACTTCGGGCATTTCGGGATTACGAAGCAATTCGTAATCCGGGAAGTTGTACTGATCGACTTCACCGTCGGTCAGGGTGATCTGGTTGCGCAAGATCGCTGTCAGGCCGTAGCCGGCCCCGCCTTCCATCTGCGCGCGAATGACATCGGGGTTTACAGCCACACCGCATTCAACCGCCATGAACAGCTTGTTGACATGCACGCTGGTGTCATCGACCGAGACATCCGCCACAACCGCGACGCAGGTATTGAACGAGAAGTGGCAGGCAAAGCCGCGCTTATCGCCTTCTTTCCATCCGGAAATTTCACGCACGTGCTTGATGGCTTCAATCATGCGGGCCTGGTTGGGCTGCGCTGCGTCCAGCATGGCCAGACGTAGCGCGATCGGGTCCTGACCGTTTTCGGTTGCGACCATATCCATCAGGGTTTCCATGGCATAAGCGGTGTGGGTATGTCCCACCGAACGCCACCAAAGAACCGGCACCGGGTTATGGAAATCCGTCAGACCGATTGCCTGGTTCGGGATGGCATAAAGGCTTTCGGATACGCCTTCGACAGAGGTCGCATCAACCCCGTCACGGACCATCATGCCTTCAAAGCTTGTGCCTTTCATGATCGACTTGATCGCAAGGCGATGGTCCCATCCGACGATCTTGCCATCCGCATCCAGACCAATCTTTGCCCGGTGTGCCGACATGGCGCGGTAATAGCCGCCCTTCATGTCGTCTTCGCGGCTCCAGACCAGTTTGACCGGGACTTTCTTACCCGACACGGCAAAGGCCATGGCAGCCTCGGCATTGTAGTCGGCGGTCGGGTTGGCGCGACGGCCAAACGAACCACCGGCATATAGCGTCTTGATTTCGACCTGTTCGGGCTTAAGCCCAAGGATCGCCGCAACCGTCGGCCGCGTGATGGTCGGGAACTGACACCCGTCATGAACACGCACACCAAAATCGGTTGGTTCAATCGTGCAGTTCAGAGATTCCATTGACGCATGCGCCAGATACGGGAAGGTGAAGTCAGCCTCGATGGTTTTTGACGCACCTTCGATCAAGGGTGCAACATTCTCGGTTGTGATTTCGTGGCCGATTTCGAATTCCGGTTTTTCATCAAGCAGGGCTTGATGGGCCGCGATCAGGGCATCGGTGCTGCGGGTTTCAGCAACGCTGAAATCCCATTCAACCGAAAGCGCATCACGGGCCTGGAATGCCGACCAGGTGTTTTTGCCAAAGGCAACCACACCCGCCTTGTTTGGCAGGACCTGTGCGGCGATGAAACCACCGACATCCTTTGCCGCACTGTCATCGAACGATACAACGGTGCCACCGAATTTCGGGCTGTGCATGATCGCGGCATAGATCATGCCGGGCAGATTGACATCCATGGCAAAGATCGCGGTTCCGGTGGTCTTGCCGTGATTGTCCTTGCGGTGGAGCTTTTCGTTGCCGATCAGCTTGAACTGATCCGGGGTTTTGATTGTCGGTTTTTCAACGGCGTCAAGGGTTGCTGCGATCGCAACGAATTCGCCAAAGTGACCGGAATTGCCCCCTGATGAAATGACGCCGTTCTCAACAGAGATGGTCGATGCATCTACACCCCAGCTTTGGGCCGCGGCACGGACAAGCAAGTCACGCGCGGCAGCACCAGCTTCGCGGTACTGCATGAATGAATTGGCAATCGAGGTCGAACCACCGGTCCCCTGCGCGCCAAAGAACAGGTTCTTGTAGCGGACATCATCGGCCGGTGCGAAATCGGTTTTGACACTGTCCCAGTTGGCATCGATTTCTTCGGCGACGAGCGTGGTCAGGCCGGTGGTCGTACCCTGACCCATTTCGAAATGTTTGATGATGACGGTGACAACACCGTCGGCATCAATTTTGACAAACGGGTTCAGGTCGGTATTTGCAGTGACCGAGCTTCCGGCAGCCAGAACACCCTTGGCATTCACACCGACGAAAAGGGCTGTGGCGCCTGCGGCCGATCCCTTAAGGAAGCCGCGACGGGATACACTGATGTTCATGGCTTAGGCCTCCAGCTTTTCAGATGCGAGCTTGATGGCTTCGTTGATGCGGACATAGGTCACACAGCGGCAGGCATTGCCGTACATGTAATCCTTGATTTCCTCATCCGTCGGATTGGGGTTTTCGGTCAGAAGGCCGATAGCCGACATGATCTGACCGGACTGACACCAGCCGCACTGCACGACATCTTTTTCCTGCCAGGCGGCCTGAACCGCCTTGGCGATCTTGTCAGTTGCCCCTTCAATGGTGGTGATTTCGCTATCGACCGCATCCTCGACAAAGGTCTGGCAGGAACGGGTCGGGTAACCGTCGACATGCACAGTGCAGGCACCACAATAGGCAACGCCGCAACCAAATTTAGTGCCGGTAAGTTCCAGTTCGTCGCGCAGAACCCAAAGCAGCGGGGTGCCCGGTTCGACATCAACGGTACGGGATTCTCCATTGATCTTAAGCTGATATTGCATGACCGCCTCATCTCTCTCTTTTGGCTTGTTATGCCTGATCATCGCGTGGGGGCAGGTAACCAAGCGGTAAACGCCCGGAATGCGTTATCTGGTAGCGATGGGATGGCGATCTCCGGCCATCAGATCGGCTGGTCGCAGGGCAATACAGGCAGTCTACCAAGGGATTTAAGGCGGATGGCGCGGGCCGTCGGAGAGGAAAAAATGATGAAAACAAAAAGCCCGCCAGTGCATGGGACACTGACAGGCTTTTCAAGCTGGTCCGTCAGGTGGGGCGCCTGATGACCGTTAATGAGGGAGTTCGTTATCTCGGCAGGTGGCCATGTTCGCAGACGAACGCAACGTCATTGCGGGCAATGCCGATGTCTTCAAGCACTTCGCGCGGGGCATTGCGAAGCATTTCCGCATCACGGGCGACCTTGTAGGCTTGTGCCCATTTGCGGGGGAAAAGGACGAGCCAGCGCCAGATGGTTACGCCTGATACCGGCGCGACATTGGTGGTGGCGACGAGGGATCCATTTGTAAACTGTGCTGGCATGATGCTGGCTCGCTAGTTTGTTTGCTAATAAGGGGACAAAGTTTCCTTCGGACCCACAAACAATTTACGTCTGGATTATGTGAAACGGCGCGCAAAGTTCGCAAATCCGTGCGAGATTTTCGCAAAGAATCTGTAAAAACGATTTTCTTTCGCTGGCTGCTTCGGTCATGTTGATCCGAAGGATGTTACAGCGTCGTTTGGGATATTGGACCTTGGCGGAACTCGATAAATTTGACTATCGCCTGCTGGAATTATTGCAGGAAAACAGTCGCTTAACAGGTAATGAACTGTCCGCGAAAGTTGGTCTTTCATCGGCGGCCTGTTTGCGCCGGGTGCAGCGCCTGCGCGAAACCGGGGTGATTGAGCGCGATGTCGCGATTGTATCGCCCAAGGTATTTGGCAAGAAGATGATGGTGATCGTGCTTCTGACCATGGAACGTGATCGCCCGGATCGATATATGCTGATGCGTGAAGAATTCGGCAGAATGCCTGAGGTTGTGCAGTGTCACCATGTGACTGGTGCGCATGATTTTGTGTTGCGTATTCAGGTCAGTGACATGGAAGAATACAGCGCCTTTGTCGACCGGGTGTTTCATGAACCCTATATCAAACGCTATGAAAGTCTGGCGGTTCTGGGGTCGCTGAAATAGCGCAAAAAGGGGCTTTTTCGGTATTCACTTAAAATGAATAACCAGCCCCATTATTCAATATTGGTGAAAAATCAGACAGCAGGCTGACAGCCCGATATTGGACGTCATTTTAATCCTCATACAATTACAATGACGCCCAATTCGGAAATCCGGCATGCGGGTTTCGTCATGCCGGGATGGTTTTTTCCGATGCGTCGAACAGATGCACATCGCCGGATGCGAAATGCAGCCCGACGGTATCGCCCACGCCCGCGTCGGAATGACCAACGATGCGGACCGTGAACAGGCCAACATCGGGCACATTGACATAGGCGAAGCTGTCAGAGCCGAGATGTTCCATGACATCGATCTGGCCGGTCAGGATGGCCTTGGCGGCATCACAAAGCGCCATATGTTCGGGGCGAATGCCCATTTTGGTGGCGCCTTCGGCATTGCGCGCGATGTCGGATGTGTTGCCATTGCCAAAGGTCAGTGACGTGCCCGTCCCCGTGCAGTCGACCACATTCATTTTCGGCGAGCCGATGAACTGGGCGACAAACAGGTTGCCCGGATGGCGATAGAGATCAAGCGGGGTGCCGATCTGTTCGATCTGACCTGCCTGCAAAACGACGATCTTGTCGGCCAGCGTCATGGCCTCGACCTGGTCATGGGTGACATAGACCATGGTGGCACCGAGTTTCTGATGCAGGCGGGCGATTTCAAGACGCATTTCAACGCGCAAAGCCGCATCAAGGTTCGAGAGCGGCTCGTCAAACAGGAAGGCGCGCGGTTCGCGGACAATCGCGCGACCGATTGCGACACGCTGGCGCTGACCGCCTGACAGTGCCTTGGGTTTGCGATCCAGATAGTCTTCAAGTTTCAGGGTGGCGGCGGCCTCATCGACCTTTTGGGTGATTTCGGCCTTTGGCATGCCGGCAACGGTTAGGGCAAAGCCCATATTTTCCCGAACCGATTTGTGCGGATAGAGCGCATAGGACTGAAACACCATCGAAAGTTCGCGCTCCGCCGGTGGCTTGCCGGTGACGTCATCGCCATCAATCAGGATCTGGCCATCGGATGCCTCGACAAGGCCGGAAATCAGGCGCAGCAACGTCGATTTGCCACAGCCGGACGGGCCGACAAAAATCACCAGCTCACCCTCGTTGATTTGAAGGTCGATGCCCTTGATGACATCAATCCCGCCAAATGATTTGCGGATGCCTTTTAGTTCGATCTGGCCCATTTTATGTGTTCTCCTGATCTACGGTGCCGGTTTGGGAAAGGTGTGGGGTGATGGGCAAAGTTTCGGGACGGGCCGCCCAGTAAAGCGACATCGATGCCGTCCACGAAAAATCCGTGCCCCCGCCACCACGGCCGGTCACCGGGCAGAAATATTCACGAAAATCGGATTGGTCGATAAGGGACTGCGTATCGCGCCGGATGCGATCGGCAAGGTCGGTTTCGCCGTGCTCAGACAATCCGGTGGCAATCATCCAGTTGATCATGGCCCAGACCGGACCGCGCCAATAGCGAATGGAATCAAACAGTTCATGGTTGGGATCGAAGCTGGGAACGCCGTGTTTGACCTGTGATAGCCAGTGGGTCAGGGTTGCCGCCATCTTGCCCGCACGGGCCGGTTCGACAGGCCCGGCAAACATTGCAAGCCAGCTTCCCGATGTCAGGCCGGTGGCGTGTTCATCACGACGCAAATCAAGTGTGACATAGCCGCCGACGGTTTCTGACCAAAGCAACTCAAACCCGGCATCAAGACGGGCAAGGCGGGCGGTGGCGCGGGCGGCGATATCATCCTGGCCCAGAAGCCTTGCCATCGTGATCAGGTCGCGTTCGGCCCGGCGCAGGATGGCATTCATGCCCGGTTCAGCGACCCAGAACGGGCAGTTGCGCGCGATGATATCGGTGTTCCAGTTGCATTCGCGGCCAAACCGGACCAGCGCCATATAGTGATCGTAGTCGTTGTTTTTCGGGCGTTCGTCTTCGTTGACGATATCGGTATCGCGGCGGTGATAGGTGCCAACCCCCGCCGTATCGATGAACGACAGCGGGCGATCCCAGTCGGGCAGATTATCGCGGCCACTTTCCCACGGATGCATGATCGCAACCACACCCCGGCCTTCCGGGTCACGGGCATCAAGGAACCATTGATGCCAGCGATCAAGGTTGGGCAGAAGTTTTGCCGCGCGATCGCGATGGGCAGCAATGTCTTCGGCCAGAAGCCGTTCGATCACGGTTGCGGCAACGGGTGGCTGGGTGATGCCCGATGTTGGCGGGCTTTTGGCGATGTCGGTCGTGCCCCACTGTTCCGGTCCGGGGAAGTAGCTTTTTTCCTCTTTCCAGAAAATGATGTGCGGCACCATGCCGTTGTCCCATTGCGCGGAAAGCAGGCTTTCGACTTCCTGCCATGCGCGATCAGAATCAAACACCGAAAAGCCAAGGGCAACCAGCGCACTGTCCCAGTTCCACTGGAACGGATAGAGCTTGGCACTTGGCACCGTATAGCCGCCGCGATCATTGCCGATAAGGATGTCGGCCGCACGTCTGTTGGTACCCTTAAGCTGATCGAGGGATAGGCGCATCTGGCGCATCTGGCTCATCTGCCTCATCTGCCTCATCCTTTGACACTCCCGGCGGTCAGGCCCTGAACAAGGAAGCGTTCAAACCACAGGAAGATGACCAGGATCGGCACCGTTGCGATCACCGCACCGGCCATCAGATGTTGGCGCGGGACTTCGGATGAATTGAGCGATACCACCCCGCGCGACAGGGTGAAGATGTCGGGATCATCAAGGAACATGAAGGCAAACAGGAATTCGTTCCAGGCGATCATGAAGACATAAAGCGACACAGATGCCAGGGCCGGCAAGGCGAGTGGCAGGGTGATTTTCCAGATCACGCCAAAGCGCGACAAACCATCCATCAGACCGGCTTCTTCCAGTTCGGCCGGAAGCCCGCGGAAATAACCCTGCAGCATATAAAGCGCCACGGGCACCGTGGTTGCCGGATAGACGATCAGAAGGCCAACGACCGTATTGCGCAGGCCAAGCTGGCTGAACACGGCATAAAGCGGGATGACCAGAACGATCATCGGCACGAGATAGATCAGCAGGATCGAGCTTGAAAGTACCGTCTGTCCGGGGAACTTCAAACGCGCAACCGCATAGGCGCCGGGGATCGAAAAGGCCAGCGTGATCAAAACGGTGCAGACCGACACGATGGTCGAAATCAGAAGGAAGCGGCCAAAATTGAACTTGGTAAACAGTTCGACATAGCTGTCAAACAGGCTGGCCGCACCCTGTGTCAGATCAATCGACAGATCCAGCGGGTTTAAGAACAGATCCTGCTGGTTCTTGAGGCTGGTCATCACCATCACATAGAAGGGCAGGATGACGATCACGCTAAAGAACACAAAGCCAAAGCCCTTGAGTGTGCGGACAATCACCAGATCAATCTTATAGCGTTTGAGCATGCCAGACTGAATGTCGATCAGGACTGCGCGGTTGGCAAAGGTCACGGCAAGCGCGATCAGCCCGACGCCGAATGCCTGAATAAGCGAACTTTCAGAGAAGGCCAGGCTGAACGGTGCGCCAAAGGAGACCAGCATCATCGAGACGATGACGCCGGCAAAGGCAACAAGATAAAGCCCCGGTGTGCGATCGGCGGGCGCGCGCAGCATGATGATGGCGGCATTGACTGCCCCGCCAAGCGCACCGGCTGATATGATCGGTGTGGCCGGAAGGCCGGTGATCAGGGTCAATGAAATGCCGGTGAGGGCCACCGCAATCGTGCCCCAAAGCAAGCCGGTCAGCAGACCCAGAAGAAGACCCGTACCGATACGCATTACGAATCCTCCCGATGGACGAATTTGAAATAGAACACGGCAAACACCAGAAGCAGGATGAAGATGGCCACCGCCACCGCCGCCCCGGCCCCAAGATTGGACAGGGCAAAGCCCTGTTCATAGACATCGACCGTGAGCGTGCGCGTGCCTGCCGCCCCGCCGGTCAGCAGGAAGATGTCGTCGAACTTGTTGAACGTCCAAATGAAGCGCAGCAGGAACAGCGTCGACAGGATCCCCAGAAGTTGCGGCAGGGAAATGTGCCAGAACTGTTGCAAGGGCGTGGCGCCATCGACCTCGGCGGCCTCGTACATGTCAGAGGATATCGACTGCATCCGGGCCAGAATGAACAGGAATGACAGCGGGAAATACCGCCACGCTTCAAAGGCAATCACCGTTGCCAGTGCCAGCGGGAAATCGATGGTGAGCCCGAAAACATCAATGGGAATGTCGCGCTGACCAAAGAAGTTTACGCCTTCATCCGTGATGTTCATGCGCTGCAAGATGGCATTGAAGGTGCCGTTGAACGGGTCAAGCAGGATGACCCATGTGAAGGCAACGGCAATGACCGGCGCGACATAGGGAAACAGGAAAAGCCCCCGGATGATCGAGCGGCCAGCAAAGGGTTTGTTGAGCATCTGGGCGGCGAAAAGGCCAAGCACGAGGGCCCCCAGTGTACCAAACACCGTATAGGCAATCGTCACCCACAGCACCGACCAGAATTCGCGGGAATCAAAAATTCGCGCGAAGTTTTCCAGGGTGAATTCGTTATTGGTCAGAATGTTTTCAGCCGTGCCGGTGACGGTTGGTTCGCTGTCACGCGGCGAGACGGGGTTGGCGGCAAACGTTTCGTCAGCCACAGCGGTCATTTTCAGTCTGGTGCGTTCCCCGGCCGGAAGGCCATCAAGGGCGCAGCGGACCTCGGCCCCCGTGACCGTACAAACATCCCCCGGATCAATGACCGTAACGCCCGCGGGCAATGTATCGGTCAGGACGACGTCGGTAATGTCGCCTTTGCGCGATGAATTGCGCATGCGGTACTGGATTTCAAATTCCTGCCCGGCAACATCGAAATCCCCCCGCACGCGTTCGGACACAACAGGGGTTGGCGGGCGCAAGTCAGACAATGTGACCGGCTTGACCGAAATCCAGAAATTGGCAAGCAACGGAAACAGGACGATGCCCATCACAATCAGAAATGTTGGGGCCAGCATCCAGAGCGCAAGCCGCGCTTCGCGCCGCGCCATCGGGCCGAGCCCGGCTTTTCGGCCGTTGGGGGGTGCCGTTGCCGGGGATGTCTTGGTTGTTCGGGACATCGTCATCGTCTTGCTATCCGTTGTGAAATTCGGCGTCCGGGGCGCTGGTTCAAGCGCCCCGGATCAGGATCGCTTAGTTGATAGCGGCGATTTCCTCGTTGATCAGGTCCGCCGTTTCCGATGCGTCACGTTCGCCATCGATGAATTCGCGCACACGGCGGTTGATGACCTGACTGTTGATGATGCGCGATGCCTTGGCCAGCTGACCTTCGGCAACACCCCAACGGTTTGCGGTTTCAAGACCGGATACGATATCGGTGATGACGGCCGGGTCATACAGCTCGGACAGCGGCTTTTTGCGGTCCACACCGACCGGAAGCGTAGCCCATGCCTTAACAAATTCATCGGGATTGTCGGCGGTGCCATGACGGACCGGGAATTTACCCTCTGGCGCGATGGAAAGGGTGCTGGTGTAACCTTCACCGAGCGAGAATTTGACGAATTCTTCTGCCGGGTCGGTATCGGCATCATTGGTGATACCGAAATAGCGAATGTCACCCCAGGCCGCCCCATTCGGATTGGACGGGCCCATCAGGCGGGTGACAACACCGGTTTTCGAGGCAAGTTCGCCCGAGGTCGGGTCGTTATTGATGGTGGGCGGGGCGCTGTCACGCAGGCCTGCCAGTTCATCAAGGATGAAGGGTGACCAGATGATCATGGCCGCCTTGCCCGCGAAATAGACTTCGCGCGACTGTTTCCAGTACAGATCACCGGGGGGCGATGCATCGGCGAGTTTTTTATAAAACTCAAGCGCCTCGACGAGCTTTGCCTTGTCAAAGCCGACCGAGCCATCGGCGGCCACCGGGGTTGCGCCGTTTGCCAGGAAGACATGCTCAAGCACCTGGCTCATGAAGTTTTCATCGATCTTGGTCGCAGCGACAAAGCCATACATTTCAGGCGGATTGTGCAGGGCCTCGATCGCCTTGACGATATTGGCATAGGTGTTGGGGGCCTCAAGACCGGCTTCGTCAAACAGGTCCTTGCGATAAAGCACCATCTGGGTCCAGCCATCAGAGGGGACCGCGGCAACTTCGCCGTCGAAATCAGCCATGCTGAGTGCGGCGGGGGCGAAGGTATCCTTGCCCAGCTGGTTGACGACTTCGTTATTTGCCTCGGTATCGAGGATGCCGGCCTCGGACCAGGGCAGGACATATTGCAGGGTCAGGTAAATGACGTCTGGCAAGTCACCGGCGGCGTAGGCGGCGGTGGCACGCGTGCCAAGTTCGGTTTCAGTGACCGGAATGACTTCGACAGAGGTGCCGGTTTTGGCTTCGAACTCCTTGGCCATTTCTTCTTGCTTGGCCAGGCGTTCGGGTTGTTCTTCGGTGGTCCAGAACCGCAGTTGCGCACTGGCGATGCTGGTGGAAACCAGCAGACCAGCGGCAGCAAGCGTTAAAGCACGCGTAAACCTTGTTTTCATGAGATGCCTCCCTTGGCATTTGCGGCCAGCTTCAATGCTGGCGGGTTGGCTGACCCACGGACGGTCAGCGATGCTTCCCACAGGATTTGGGAAAATTCGGATGCAGGCGAATTTGCCTTGTTCGCCTGCGCAACAACGATCCGCCCGACTTCACGGCCGATCTGATAGCTGGCCTGGCTCATGGTGGTCAGGCCGGGATGGATGGCCTCGCCCATCGGTAGGCCATCAAAACCAATCACGGACATTTCCGATCCGACGTCGATACCGGCATGGGCCAGCGCATGGATGGCGCCGATGGCAACCGCATCGGTCACACACAAAATGGCGGTCGGATGATCGGGGAGTTTGAGAATTTCCAAAACGGCTTCGCGCGCGGCCAGTTCATTGGTGATGCCGTCATGCATATAGCCAGGCAGAATGTCGCAACCATTGGCCTTGGTCGCGGCAAGATAACCGGCACGCCGTTGCCATGCGTAATTAAGTTCGGGATCGCCGCCGAGATAGGCGATCTTGCGATGGCCCAGGCCGACCAGGTAATTCACCGCATCGACAAAGGCCTTTTCATTGTCGATATCAAGCCATGCATAGTCGTCGCAGTTTTCGGTGCGGCCTTGGGCCACAAACGGGATGTGGGATGTGCGCAGGAAATCAATGCGCGGATCATGGCGTTTGGTGCGGGCAACAACAAAGCCGCCAACCTTGGCTGAGCGGATCAAACGATCCATGACTTCGACCTCGTCATGACCATCAGGGACGGCGGAAACCAGCAAGTCCCAGTCAGACAGGGCAAGTTCGGTGGCAAGACCGTCGAGAATTTCGGCCAGAAACGGATCAATCTGATGACCGTCGCGGGCAGGCAGGACAAAGCCGATGGTTTCCACCACGCCACGGGCAAGACGCCGTGCGGTGGTTGACGGGCGATAGCCCAGCTCATCGGCGGCCTTGCGGACACGGGCGACGGTTTTTTCGGCGATATCGGGATAATTGTTAAGCGCGCGCGAAACGGTTCCCTCGGACAAGCCAAGATGTTTGGCTAGCCGGGCAATCGACATGGTTTCGTTTTGCTTCCGAACGCGCGGCACGGAACCTCCCTGAGTGTTTTTCTTGTGCTTTTCACCGCCTTTTTGACGGTGTTTGGTGTTCCGAAACCGCTTTCGGAACACGAAAACGCTATCCGAAACCGCTTTCGGTTGTCAAACAGTTGATTTTGAACGATTTATTTTGCAACGCGGCAGCGGGTTCAGGCTACCCGCAAGGGTGGGGTGAAATCGCGTGTAATTCATGCACGCCAAGCCTTCTGCGCAAATTCATCAACCAAAGGTATAGAATTTTGTTATGTGGCTTTGTTGCGATGCACATCATTGGGGGATTATGCCAATGAGCCAGAATCCTGACCACAAGGTCAGGACTCGATGACAGTTGCGAA
Source organism: Thalassospira sp. UBA4513 (assembly GCF_002388495.1). Lineage (NCBI taxonomy): Bacteria > Pseudomonadati > Pseudomonadota > Alphaproteobacteria > Rhodospirillales > Thalassospiraceae > Thalassospira > Thalassospira sp. UBA4513. The sequence goes on along the minus strand of NZ_DGMR01000038.1, from coordinate 82,203 downwards.
TTGGGGCTAGCATATTGAAGGGAAAGGGGGGGCGAGGTTTTCCTTAATCCGCTGTAGCGATGTCAGGCTTTTCTATGTTCTCAGTGTGCTGAAAGCTCTGTTTCTCGCTTCTTTGATGAAGTCAGAAAAGGACCAAAGCCATTGCTGCTGCATGTCATTGTAGGTTTTGTGAATTCCCGCAGGTACGACAAGCTGCACACCTGAGGCCTGCATCTGTTGTGTTTGTCTTTCGGTAATGCCTGGTTCAAGGGTCAGAAGATGCTTGATTGTAACCTTCTCTGCTTCGGGCAGTACCTGTCGCCATCTGTCCTTGCATGTTGATTTTGCGCCAAGCATCATCAGTCCGGTGTCACCCGCCGAGGCTGCCTGGTAGGCAGCAAGACTCGGAAAAAGAAAATCCGGTTTATTGTTGTTTTCCGTGACAGCGCCCCGGACATACGCAATCTTCAGAGCGTCGAGTGCCGCTGAGATGTGATTTTCAAGAGAATGTCCCATGCGAGATTTTCGGCGGTTCTGAACACCCAGTGAAAAGCTGATAAACCCGTCAACATCAATGCCATCTTCGGTGACAAAACCTTCTTCAAGCCGCTTGGCGACAATGCGTCTTTCAAGTCTGCGGAATAGTGCCTCTTCGTGCTCAAGCCACGTAAGAAGGGCTAGGTCAGGGTCATCCTCGGCCCGTACTTCGGGCACGGTCAGCCGTGCCTTTCGGGAAAATTCGGCTGTTGTCGGGAAAGTTGTGCCGAATTCCTCGATGATACTGTCGAGTTTGTCTGTTTCCGGATCCTCGAATTCTATGCCCAGCTCATCAAGGATATAGCGCGCTGCGAAGTCCAGTTCAGGATCAGTCTTGCCGAACTCCCGGGAAACGAAAGATTTTCCTTCCGGGTGAACCCCGAAGAGATAAAAAAGCTGCTGCTCGCTCGTCGAGCCCTGCGGTGCGACAATAAACAGCAGCACCCCGGATTTGTCCTTGGCAAGAAACAGGGTGTCACCGGGCTTCATTGTCTCTGTGACAGGATTTGAAGGGTAATAAAGACGCCATTCAGGTGCGCGTTCCGGGTTGGGCAACCGGGCATCGTAATGGGTGGCCCAGGAATCGGCCGTTATGCCGTCCTGTTCTTCGCCCAGCCAGACATAGATTGCCTTGTACTTGCGCTGATGTTCCTCGCCTAGGAAATCGTCCCGCATTTTACGGGTGGTTCCAATCTCGTGCTGGTTTGATCTTTTGGGCTCGGCATCCACAACGGAAAGTCTCTTGACGCCAATACCTTCAAAATAATCAACGAGCTGGCCGCGTTTCATTCCCCTTGATCTCCAGTATCTGTTTGTCGGATTTCAGCCAAAAGCTGCATGCTGTGACAACTTCCGAAAGAGGCAGGCGCGTCCGCCCCTTCAGTGCGCATTCCCATATGGTGGCAATACGCCACCCGGCTTCAAGCAATGCCGCGTGCTGTTCTTGGTCCCTTGCCCGGTTTTTGCCGATTTTTTCGTTCCAGAATTCCTGTCGGGAAGAAGGTAATCTGAACAGGTGACAATCATGCCCGTGCCAGAAACATCCGTGAACGAAAACAATAGCTTTGTATCGCGGGAGAACAAGGTCCGGATGGCCGGGTAAGTCCTTGCGATGTAATCGAAACCGGAAGCCTTCACGATGGAGGGCCGAGCGAATTACCTGCTCCGGTTTCGTGTTTTTGCTGCGGATGCCTGACATCATCCGGCTGCGTGTAGCGGGCGAGACGATATCAGCGGGCATTATTGTGCCGCAACGGCAGGGTCGGGCAGGGACAGTTGTAGTTGCATGGATTGCGGTACGTCGCGTCCGTCGCGTTTCATGGCTTCCAGTATGTGGGGGTGCATGAGTTGGGCGACCGCACGCACAACCGGAACCACAACGGCATTGCCAAACTGTCGATAGGCCTGCGTGTCAGAAACCGGAATTTTCCAGTCTGTTTTTCCAGGTTTCTCAAATCCCATCAAACGTGCGCATTCGCGTGGAGTCAGGCGGCGGGGACGATTTCCCTTTTGTTCAATGAGGATCTCCGACCCATCCTTGTAATAGCGGGCTGACAGGGTTCTTGCGACATCACCCGGGCCGAAAAGAGAATAGCCAAAGCCGTTACCTGCGCTGCGGTGTTTTTCTTTATAGCCCTGCAGGTAATTCCACATATGCTCCGTAAGGGTGTATTTGGGGTCAACTTCATTGTCGAGAATCGAGCCCAGTTTTGGTCCGTCCCCTTCAGGTACGAAAAGCTTGTCGAAATCAAATTCAATGCTGTCATCCCTGAAACCAACAATGAAAATGCGTTCCCGCTTCTGGGGTACCCACGGCGCGGAACTGATCACCCGACAGGAAACCCGATAACCCAGTTCATTTTCCAGAACATTCATAATTGTCGCAAACGTCTTGCCACCGTCGTGCCCCTGCAGGTTCTTTACGTTTTCCAGGAGGAAAACCGGGGGGCGATGGTGATCGATAATCTTGGCCAGATCATAGAACAGTGTGCCTTGCGTATCGCACATAAAACCATGCGGGCGTCCAAGCGAGTTTTTTTTGCTGACACCGGCGATAGAGAATGGCTGGCAGGGAAAGCCTGCGAGCAGAACGTCATGGGCAGGAATCTGTTCCGGTTTGTCCGACCAGGGACGAACATCCTGTGCGGAAATGTGATCGCTGTCAGCAGGTTCAGGAAAGTTTGCCTTGTATGTTTCCCGGCTGAAACGGTCCCATTCTGCTGTAAATACGCAGCGACCGCCGATTTCCTCGAACGGTATGCGGATTCCGCCAATGCCTGCAAAAAGATCGATAAAACGGAAACCCTCAACGCGGTCAGGGTTACATTGTGCGTTTGCAATCTCGCGCAGTTTTTCAAGCTTGAGGGGGTCGATGCGTTTGCCTTCTCCCTTGATATACCGTCGCACTGTGCGTTCACTTGTTCCAAGCAATTCCGCGATACTCTCGATGCCGAGGCCAGCGTGATCTACAAGTTCTGCAAATTCGGTACGGTAAGGGAGTTCCATGGCTGCGCCCTCTGTGTCAATTATTGACAATATGTCATAAAGAAACCCAGCGGATTTGGAAAGGGTTTTCTGAAATTTGTTTCTATTTTGTTCTACCATGTTTCAAGGCTGAAAGATACCCGGAACCGAGGGACCTGTGAGAGCAATAGTTTCAGGCGAGCGTTGAAGTCAGGGCTCGTTTTTATCTGCTAAGTATTGAATTTCCTTGCCTAAAACAGGGCAAATCATATCACATGGCGTTATGACAGACCAAAATGCCGAGATTAATCCGAATGCCATTGCGCAAGTAAAGGTTCTGGCCCTGCTTGGCGCGGTGTTGCTTGTCGGGTCGAATTCGTTTGTTTTAAGCCCGATCCTGTCAGAAGTGGCAGCCGGGCTTTCGACGCAGACCTATCATGTGGCCTGGGCGATTTCGGCGTTCGGGGCGTCGACGGCCCTATCGGCGCTGACGCTGGCCGGGATGATTGACCGGATGTCGGTCGGGCGTGTTTTGGGCGGTGCGGCCCTTTTACTGGCGGCGGCGCAGGTTTCAAGCGGGCTCAGCCAGCATTGGATGTGGCTGTGTCTGTCGCAGGCACTGGCCGGGGTGGCGGTTGGTGTTTTGTTGCCAGGATCCTATGCCACGGTGACGGCCACAGCCCCCAAGGGGCGCGAGGCCGCGCGGCTTGGTGTGGTTTTGACCGGGTGGGCGTTATCCCTGGTGGTGGCGGTCCCCGCCGCAGCGTTCATTACCGAGCAATTTGGCTGGCGAATGGTTTATTTCCTGATGGCCGGGCTGTCGGTCCTGGTGGCCGGTATTCTGGTGATGTTGCTGTCGGATGTGCGCGGCGGGATGAGCACGCGGACATCGCCCTTGCGGGCATTTCGGCTGCCGGGTGTGCGGCAATTGTTGGCGGTGATGCTGGTTTACATGACCGCTTTTTACGGATCGTTTGCCTTTTTCGGGGATGGCGTGCGCACGGCCTTTGGCCTGACAGCGCAAGGCAGCGGCATGTTTGTCATGGCTTATGGCATCGGATTTGGCGCCATGGGATTTGTTCTGGGTGTGGTATCGCCCAAGATTACCCGTGGGTATCTGTGTTTGGTGTTGATCGCGATTGCGACAAGCTATGCCAGTTGGGGATTGACCCTGCAAAGCCAGATCAGTGCGTTTGCGGGAACCGCGATTTGGGGGATGTTAAACCAGCTTGGCCTGAATGCGATGGTGGTGTCGCTTAACCGTCAGGCGTCTGATGCGCGCGGGGCGGTGATGGGGCTGAATAGTGCGGTGACCTATTCGGCGGTGTTTGCCGGGCCGATGATCATGGGACCGATCTATGCCGGGTTTGGCTTTGCCGCCGTGGCAGGGTTTGGAGCCGTTTTGGTGATGTGTGGTGTGATTGTCAGTTGGCGACGCGCCTGAGGCGGGGGTGTTGCGCATCGTCATTCCGGGCGGAGCGCTGCTGATGTCTTAAATCTATAGCGGTTCGAGTGGCCGGAGATCCCCGCCTGCGCGGGGATGACGGTTTCATCAAAACAGATGGATCGATAAAACGAAAATGGCGGGCAATGTCTGCCCGCCATTTCGTTTGTATTTTGTGAGGGGCGCTTATGAGAAGTCGAGCGCGCGGTCGCCGTTGGCGTCCTTGATACGGGTCGGGAGCCCCATGCCGTTGAGCAAATTCAGGAACGGTTTGGATGGCAGTTCTTCGACGTTTGCCATCTTTTTCACATCCCATTCACCGGTGGCGATCAGCATCGCAGCGGCGACTGGCGGCACACCAGCGGTGTAGGAAATGCCCTGACTTCCGACTTCGTTGTAGGCGTCCTTGTGGTCGGCGACGTTATAGATCAGGACTTCGGTTTCCTTGCCGTCCTTCGTGCCCTTGACCAGATCACCGATGCAGGTCTTGCCGGTATAGTCCGGGGCGAGCGAGCTTGGGTCCGGCAGGCAGGCCTTGACGACCTTCAGCGGTACGACTTCGAGGCCCTCGGCCGTGGTGACCGGTTTTTCGGACAGCAGGCCGATATTGTTCAGCACCGTGAAGACATTGACGTAGTGATCGCCAAAGCCCATCCAGAAGCGCACATTTGGCACGTCAAGGTTCTGCGACAGGGAATGGACTTCGTCATGGCCGGTCATGAAGGTCTGGCTTTCGCCGACGACTGGCATGTCCCAGATCTTTTTGATCTCGAACATCTTGTTCGACTGCCACTTGCTGTCCTGCCAGGAATAAACCGTGCCGGTGAATTCGCGGAAGTTGATTTCCGGGTCGAAGTTGGTGGCAAAGTATTTGCCGTGGCTGCCAGCATTGATGTCGATGATGTCAATCGAGTCAATCTTGTCGAAGTAATCTTCGACCGCCAGTTTGGCATAGGCGTTCACCACACCCGGATCGAAACCGACGCCAAGGATCGCGGTTACGCCCGCGGCTTCGCATTCTTCGCGGCGCTTCCATTCATAGTTGGCATACCATGGCGGGGTTTCGCAGATTTTGTCCTGCTCTTCATGGATGGCGGTATCGAGATAGGCGACACCGGTTTTGATACAGGCCGACATGACCGGCATGTTGATAAAGGCAGAGCCGACATTAATGACGATTTTGACGCCGGTTTTTTCGATCAGGGCTGCGGTTGCGTCCACATCGGTTGCATCGAGTGCGTGGCCTTCAAGAACGCCTTGGTTCCTGAGCGCCTTTTTTTCATGGATGCTGTCGATAATGGCTTGGCATTTGGATGCTGTGCGTGATGCGATATGAATATCGCCAAGCACGTCATTATGCTGTGCGCATTTATGTGCAACGACCTGGGCGACGCCACCTGCGCCGATAATCAGAACATTCTTTTTCATGTCGGGCCAAAAACTCCCCTGTTTTGAGAGGTGGGGAAACACTTCCCCGGTTCGCTATGAAAACTGCGCTTTCGTGTTTTACGAAAGGCTCGAAACGTAGTCGTCAAAACTGAACTCACGCACGATGCGCTCTGTTCCGTCGAGTTCCCGGATCACGATGGACGGCATGCCGACCCCGTTAAACCAGTTCTTTTTCACCATGGTGTAGCCGGCCGCATCCTGAATGGAGATACGGTCGCCGACCTTGATCTCGTTTTCGAAATCAAATTCGCCAAATACGTCGCCGGCAAGGCAGGACTTGCCGCAAATCATGTAGGGGTGATCGCCCGTGTTTGGCAGGACCTTGGCATTTTCGCGATAGATCAGAAGATCGAGCATGTGGGCTTCGATCGAGCTATCGACGATGGCAAGGTTTTTGCCGTTAAACAGGGTATCAAGCACCGTGACCTCAAGGGTGGTGCTGTTGGTGATCGAGGCTTCGCCGGGCTCCAGATACACCTGCACGGCGAATTTTTCGGAGAATGCCTTAAGGCGCGCGCAGAATTTATCGAGCGGATAGTTATCGCCGGTGAAGTGAATGCCGCCGCCGAGGCTGACCCATTCCACGCGCGACAGCAGCGACCCGAATTTGTCTTCGATGTCGGTCAGCATGCGATCAAACAGATCAAAGTCGGCGTTTTCGCAGTTATTGTGGATCATGAAGCCAGAAATCTGATCCATCACCGCTTCGACCTTTGAAACGTCCCATTCGCCAAGGCGCGAAAACGGACGCGCCGGATCGGCCAGATCGAAGCTTGAGGTCGAGACCTGCGGGTTCAGGCGAAGCCCGCGCACAATGCCGGATGCCTGATCGGCAAAGCGGGTCAGCTGGCTGATGGAATTGAAAATGATCTTGTCGGCGTTTTCGATCACCTCGGCGATTTCATCATCGGAATAGGCAACACTGTAGGCGTGCGTTTCCTTGCCGAATTTCTGGCGGCCCAGCTTGACTTCATAGAGCGACGAAGACGTCGTGCCGTCCATGTAGTCCGACATGAAGTCAAACACCGACCAGGTCGCAAAGCATTTCAGCGCAAGCAACGCCTTGGCACCGGAATGTTCGCGCACATAGGCGATCTTTTCCATGTTGCTTTTAAGCTTGGACTTGTCGATCAGATAATAGGGCGTTGCGGGCATGGACGGCTCTCTACAACTATGTCACGGGGAATGCGGGTGAACTCGGAACGCGCGATCACGCTGTCAGGTTCCGGGTTTGGGCAAAATCACCAAATTGGTGGGGGCAACCGGCTTTTCTAGTGGTCAGCCTGACGGTGCGTCATCCAATAGACGGAGACAGATAAACTGTATTCATTCATCAGATGCCTCCATCCTTCGGGTTTGCCAAATGCGTTTTGCTGCGTCCCAATAGCAGCGGGGGCAGGGGCGGTCAATACTGCAATGTCGCCTTTATTAGGCGATTTCGCGCCTCTGTGCATGTTGTGGTTTCATGACGGTTTGATCAAGGGGCAATCGCATTGATTTCGAAGGGCCATTGCCCCATCTGTTGATCATGGGGCGCATTCATGATTACCATCATGGTGTCGCACCCGTAACACGGATACATTCAGACGGAGGAGGCCCCATGTCACCTGCACCTGTAAGTGTCGACCATCTTGCATTTCCGACCCGCGATCTTGAGGCGACCGACCATTTTTATTCCAAAGTGGTGGGCGCAACACTGGTCCACGCGGAAAGTGGCTATAGCCCGTCGTGGAAATCCGATTATTTGCTGATTACCTATGCGCTGCCCGATGGTACGCGCCTGTCCTTCTTTGACTGGCCGGCCGATACCGGGCCCTATCCCGATGACCCAAACATGCCCGATGACGTGTTTCATATCGGGTTGCGCTGTTCTGCGCCGCGCGATGTGATCGCCTGGCAAAACCATCTGTTCCAGCACAAGGTGGTCTATCACAGCGAGGATGACGGCAAGTCGCGCCGGTTATTTATGCGCGATCCCAATGGTATCCGGTTTGAAATCTTTGCCTCTGAAATTGCCAAATCCGGCGAGGATCATGAAGGAAACGCGCGTTCCGTCATGGGCGAGTGGCAAAAGATTGCCAGTGCCTGAACCGGTCGCGACTTCATTTCGGCTGATTACGATGACGGGCAGGGACCCGTACTTTGCCGGACGATCAGTTCGGTCGGGATGATCACCGGGCCGGTTTCGCCGTGCGACGGCGGCGTTTTTGATCCCAGCCGATCGAGAAGCAAGGCAATCGCCTGTTCGCCCAGACGGCGGCGGGGCTGGCGCACGGTGGTAATTGGCGGGTCATAGGCCGCGGCATGCGGAATATCGTCAAAGCCGACAACCGAGAGGTCGTGCGGGATGCGAAGCCCGACTTCCTTGGCCGCGACAATCACCCCGATCGCCATGCCGTCACTGGCGCAACACACGGCCGTTGGTCGGGTCTTTGGATCGGCCAAAAGCGCACGGCCGGCGGCAATGCCGGAATCGATGGAAAAATCGCCGCGATAAATCAGGCCTGGCTCGTGGGTGATACCCGCTGATTTCAGGGCGCGACGATATCCGGTCACGCGATCCGTGGTCAGGATATTGCCCGTCGGGCCACTGACATGGGCGATGCGGGTATGGCCGAGATCAATCAGATGGTTGGTCGCAACAAAGGATGCCTCGTCATTATCAATGATGACGGTTGGCAGCGCACATCCCGGAATGCGTTCGCAGGCAATCACCACGGGTGGTGTGGCGTTTGCCGGGGCCTTGGCAAGCGGTGCCGGAAGCCTGCCATTGAGCAGGATCATGGCGTCGGCCTGATTGCTGCGCAGATAGGCGGCATAGGTTGCTTCGCGTTCGGGATCGTTTTGCGTGTCACCAATCAGGACGTTGTAGCCCGCCTGGCTGGCACCCTTTTCAATGCCGGACAGAATCGCCGAAAAGAAAGGGTTTCCGATATCGGGCACCAGCAAAAGAATCATCCCCGAACGGTTCAGACGCAGGTTCCGGGCCATGACATTGGCGGTGTAACCGGTCGCGGCGATGGCAGTTTGCACTCTTTCGCGTGTGGTTTCGGAAACCACATTGGGTTTGTGCAAGGCCCGGCTGACAGTGGCAATAGACACCCCTGCCTGGCGGGCAACATCTTCAATCGTCGCGATTTTTTCAGTCATTCTTCTTCCTACTCCGCCGGTTGCAGGCTGTCCAGCGGCATTCGACGCCCGGATTGGCAGGTGATTTTGATCACTCCGAGCAAAATGTAAAGGTTTACATCGAAAATGAAAACGTTTACACAGGCCTTAATAAGCAGTTGATCGCAAGAAATGCGACGCTAGGGAGGATATATTCATGACGGATGCGGCTGTTCACGCCGTTAATCCCGATCAGCAGGCGCGCGTGCGGCTGTCCGGTCGGGAGATTTGCAAGTCATTTGGCCCGGCACAGGTGCTTTTCGATGTTTCCATCGATCTGCATGCAGGGGAAGTGCATGCGCTTTTGGGCGAAAATGGTGCGGGCAAATCGACTTTAGTGAAAATCCTGTCTGGTTATCATCAGCCGACCAGTGGCGCGCTTAGTCTTGATCAGAGTGAAGTCACGTTTGAAGACAGTGAAGTTGCCGAAAATCATGGTGTCATCCTGATCCATCAGGAACTGAACCTGGCCGAGCAACTGACCGTCGAAGAAAACATTTTCCTTGGCCGCGAGATCAAGCGGGGCTGGTTCCTTGATAAGGCGGCGATGCGCGCGGAAGCCAAAAAGCTTCTGGATCAATTGCAATGCGATGTCGATCCGCGCACGCGCATCAAGGATCTTGCGGTTTCCGACCGTCAGATGGTCGAAATCGCCAAGGCACTTTCGAAAAATGCCGATATCCTGATCCTTGATGAACCAACCGCGGTCTTGACCGGGCGCGAGGTTGATATCCTGTTTGATCAGATCCGCCGCCTGCGCGAACAAGGTGTCGCGATCCTTTACATTTCCCACAAGCTCGACGAGATCAAGGCGATTGCCGACCGCGTCACGGTTTTGCGCGACGGGCGCCTGATCACGACCGAGCCGGTGACTGATGTTGAAAAAGACGACATGGCGCGCCTGATGGTGGGGCGGGACATCAAACAAATGTTCCCCGACCGCGCGCCGGTTGAGGCCCATGATGTCGCCATGTCTGTTCGCAATGTATCGGTTGACGGACAGGTGCGTGACGCCAGCTTTGATCTGCGTCGGGGTGAGGTTCTGGGCTTTGCCGGGATTGTCGGGGCCGGGCGGACAGCCTTGATGGAGGCCATCATTGGCCTGCGCGACAGGTCATCTGGCGAGATCGAACGCAATGGCGAGCCGGTCTCGATCCACAGCCTGCAAGATGCCAAGAAATGCGGCATTGCCTATCTGACCAAGGATCGCAAGGGTAGCGGGTTGTTGCTGAATATGGATATGCGGCCCAACCTGACTTTGCTGGCACTTGAGAAATTCGGGACCGTGATCCTCAATCGCAAGGCCGAAGAAGCCGCACTGGCAAACGCGATCGAGGCCTTTGACATTCGCGCGGCCGATCCGAAAGCCAAGGTCGGTGATTTTTCCGGCGGCAATCAGCAGAAGCTTTTGCTGGCGAAAGTCATGGAAACCGACCCGGAAGTCGTGATCATCGACGAGCCGACGCGCGGCATCGATATCGGCACCAAAAGCCAGATTTATCATTTCATCGGCGATCTTACCAAACGCGGTAAATCCGTCATTCTCCTGTCGTCTGAAATGCCGGAAATGCTTGGCCTGTCTGATCGCATCGCGGTCATGGCGGCGGGGCGTATCACCGGCATTCTCGAAGGAAACGACCGCAACGAGCATGAAATCATGCGGCACGCGACAGGAATTTCAGGCAAGCAGGGAGTGTCTGTTCATGAGTAGCCTTGAGCGCTCTGAAGCTTCGACTTCGAGTGGTTTCAATATCGATTTCAAAGCCTTGGGTCCGTTTTTGGCCCTCGTTGGCCTGTTTGTTTTGGGCACGGGTATTAATGACGCGTTCCTGAGCGGCGGCAACCTTTCGAATATTTTCACCCGTGCGGCCTTTATCGGCATTATCGCGGTGGGCGCGACCTTTGTGATCACCGCGGGCGGGATTGATCTTTCGGTCGGCTCCATGGCGGCGTTTATTTCGGGTGCGATGATTGTTGTGATGAATACGCTCGTCGCAACGCTGGGGGCCGGGATCGAGACGGTTTTGATCGGTGTGGTGTTGTCAGTCTTGCTGGGGATTGCGGCCGGGGCCGTCAATGGCCTGGTCAGTACCAAGGGCAAGATCGAAGCGTTCATCGTCACACTTGGCACCATGGGGATTTACCGGTCGCTTGTGACCTATATGGCCGATGGCGGGACCCTGTCGCTTGATTTTGATGTGCGCGGTGTTTATCGCCCGGTCTATTACGGCGACATTCTGGGCATTCCTGTGCCGGTACTTGTGTTCTTTGCTGTGGCGGTTGCGGGCTATGTTTTGCTGAACATGACGCCGTTCGGGCGGAAATGCTTTGCGATTGGTTCGAACGAGCAGGTTGCGCGTTATTCGGCAATCCATGTCGACCGTGTGAAGACCCTGACCTATGTCATTCAGGGGCTGTGCGTATCGGTTGCGACCATCATTTATGTGCCGCGTCTTGGGTCGGCCTCAAGCTCGACCGGGGTGCTTTGGGAACTTGAAGCGATTGCTGCCGTGATCATTGGTGGCACGATGCTTAAGGGTGGTTATGGCCGGATCTGGGGCACGGTGATCGGCGCGATCATGCTGACCACGATTGGCAATATTCTGAATTTGACGGATGCGATCAGTAACTATCTGAACGGAGCAGTTCAGGGTCTGATCATCATCGTTGCGGTATTCCTGCAGCGCGGGGACTGGCGACGCAAAAAGAGCAAATAACCGGCGATCAACGTCCGGGAAGAATGTGAAAACGCATCATTTTTTTGATCAGGAGGAAACGTTGATGAAAACGTTTACAAAATATCTGGGGGCCGCCTGTGTTCTGGGCCTTGGTTTGGCATCAACCGGTGCAATCGCACAGGAAAAGATCAAGATCGGGGTTTCGATCCCGGCAGCGACCCATGGTTGGGCAGGTGGCCTGAACTGGCATGCCGAACAGGCTGAAAAGCGTATTGAGGCAACCTATCCCAATATCGATGTCATTGTGGTCAGCGCGAATGGTGCAACCGAACAGGCAAACGATCTTGAAGATCTGGTGTCGGTTCAGAATATCGACGCGTTGGTCGTCTTGCCGTTTGAATCTGATCCGCTGACCGTTCCGGTCCAGCAGGTCAAACAGGCGGGCAAGTTTGTCACCGTGGTTGACCGTGGTCTTTCGCTTCCGGGCATCGAAGACGTTTATGTTGCGGGCAACAACCCGGAACTTGGCCGTGTTTCGGGCGAGTACATCCGTGAACGCCTCAATGACGAAGGCAAGATTGTTGTTCTGCGCGGCATTCCGACCACGATTGATACCGAGCGTGTGGACGCGTTTGTCGAAGCGCTTGACGGTTCGAACATCGAAATCCTTGATATGAAACATGCCAACTGGAACCGTGATGACGGCTATGAAGTGATGCAGGACTTCCTGTCACGCTTCCCGGAAATCAACGCGGTCTGGGCACAGGATGACGACATCGCGCTTGGCGTGATCGAGGCCGTCAAACAGGCTGATCGTACTGATGAAATGTTCATCGTTGGCGGTGCTGGCATGAAAGACATCATCAAACGCGTGATGGATGGCGATGAACTGACCCCGATTGATGTTCTGTATCCGCCGGCAATGATCGCAACTGCGATGGATGTGACCGTTATGAAGTTCACCTCCAATGCGCCGGTTGAAGGTCGCTATATCCTGGGTGCGACCGTTGTTACCCAGGAAAATGCCGAGAACTTCTATTTCCCGGACAGCCCGTTCTAAACGAACTTTGGTTGGGACAAGCACAATTGCGTCGGGCGGTCGCCGCCCGACGCAGCCTGATTTCCACTGAATTCCACTGATTTCCACCAGAACGCAGTTAAAGAGGTCTGAGATGAAAACGCTTAAGGGACCGGCGATCTTTCTGGCGCAATTTGCCGGCGACGAAGCCCCGTTCGACAGTCTTGACGCGATTGGTCGCTGGGCGGCGTCACTCGGCTATAAAGGTGTTCAGATTCCAAGCTGGGACAAGCGCCTGTTTGATGTCGAAAAGGCCGCCGAAAGCAAGGATTACTGTGATGAAGTGATCGGTAAACTTGCCGGGCACGGCGTGCAGGTGACCGAACTTTCAACCCATCTTCAGGGCCAGCTTGTGGCGGTCCATCCCGCCTATGACGAGATGTTTGACGGTTTTGCCGTGCCAGAAGTGCGCGGCAATCCAAAGGCGCGACAGGAATGGGCGGTCAAACAGGTCAAGGCCGCGATCAAGGCTTCGCAACATATGGGAATCAACGCCCATGCAACATTTTCCGGCGCACTGGCCTGGCCGTTTGTTTATCCGTGGCCGCAACGTCCGGCCGGATTGATCGAAACCGCGTTTGACGAACTTGCCAAGCGCTGGACACCGATCCTGAATGCCGCCGACGAGGCGGGCGTTGATGTTTGCTATGAAATCCATCCGGGCGAGGACCTGTTTGACGGGGCGACGTTCGAGATGTTTTTGGAACGGGTGAAAAATCATCCGCGTGCCAACATCCTGTATGATCCGAGCCACTTCGTGCTTCAGCAGCTTGATTACCTTGATTTCATCGATATTTACGCTGATCGCATCCGGATGTTCCATGTCAAGGATGCCGAGTTCAATCCAACCGGCCGACAGGGTGTCTATTCCGGGTATCAGGGCTGGGTCGATCGTACGGGCCGGTTCAGGTCGCTTGGCGACGGGCAGGTTGATTTTGGTGCCATCTTCTCGAAGCTTGCGGCGATTGATTTTGATGGCTGGGCTGTGCTCGAATGGGAATGCGCGCTCAAACATCCCGAAGACGGTGCCCGCGAAGGGGCCGAATTCATTAAAAACCACATCATTCGTGTGACAGAGAAAGCCTTTGATGACTTTGCCGACGGTGGCACGGACGAGGCGGCCAATCGCCGCATCCTTGGCATCGACTAGCAGCATCACGGGCAATACTCGTCCATTTCGACTTTGGAGGCAGATATGAGCAAACAAACATCGCTTGGCCGTCGTTTGCGCCTGGGCATGGTTGGCGGCGGGCAGGGGGCCTTCATCGGGGCCGTTCATCGCATCGCGGCACGACTGGATGATCGCTATGAACTGGTGGCAGGTGCGCTTTCATCCAAGCCCGATGTCGCAGCGGCCTCGGCAGCAGAACTGTTTATCGATAGTGATCGCAGCTATGCCAGTTTTGAAGACATGGCCAAACAGGAAGCTGCGCGTGAAGACGGCATTGATGTCTGTGCGATTGTCACACCCAACCACCTGCATTTCCCAGCCGCGATGGCGATGCTGGATGCCGGTATTCACGTGATTTGCGACAAGCCGCTTTGCATGACCGTCGATGAGGCCGAAAAAATCGCAGCCAAGGTCAAGGAAACCGGACTGCTGTTTGCCCTGACCCACAATTACACCGCCTATCCGATGGTGCGCGAGGCGCGCCAGATGGTGGCCGATGGCAAGCTTGGCAATATCCGGCTGGTGCAGGTCGAATATCCGCAAGGCTGGATGGCAACCAAGGTCGAGGATACCGATAACAAGCAGGCCAACTGGCGTGCCGATCCGGCCAAGGCCGGGATGGGCGGGGCACTTGGCGATATCGGCACCCATGCCCATAACCTTGCGAACTTTGTGTCTGGCATGACGCCGAGCGAACTTTGTGCCGATGTTGATGCCATTGTTGAGGGCCGCAAGCTTGACGACAATGTGCAGATCCTGATGCGCTATGAAAATGGTGCGCGCGGCATGCTGTGGGCAAGCCAGGTGGCGATTGGCCATGAAAACGGCCTTCGCCTGCGGATCTATGGCGACAAGGGCGGCCTTGAATGGGCGCAGGAACATCCAAACCACATGCATTTCCGCCCGCTTGACGGACGTCCGGAATTGCTGACCCGCGGTGGGGCCGGCATCGGAGCCGAAGGTCTTCATGGTGTGCGCGTACCCCCGGGCCATCCGGAAGGGTATCTTGAAGGCTTTGCAAACCTTTATACCGATTTCGCCGATCAGTTGGTTGCGCATCTGACCAATGGAAAGGCCGATGCCGCCGCCATGTTGGTGCCCGGCGTCAAGGAAGGTCTTGAGGGCATGAAATTTGTCGAAGCCGTCGTGCGTTCCGGTCGGGACGGGGCCGTTTGGGTCAAAATGTGATCATTTCGCGCAATCGGGAAATCTGGGGATTTCCGTGTGCGCGAATTCACCATTGAAACGTGTTCTTCCCGTCCGGCGCTCTGTCGGCATTGAGCCGCAGCCTTATTGGTTGCGGCTCTTTTTTTGTTTTGGTGGAGATTTTGCAGCTGGTGAAACGGGGGTGTGAACTGCTTTACATTGTTTGTTTCTGGACGAACTCCAAAATAACCGGCTGTTCTGAATTTTAGGATTTGAAATCAACGGCTTGAATATCCAATGGCGTGAATATTATGGCTTTCGCGCGCCTTTTGGTTTTCCACGAAGTGAAAAAGACTTGCCTCTTGGTTGATCCCCTATTGCTGGATTTTCCGTAAAGGTGTTTCCTAGGTTCATAAAAAATAAGACTACTTTCAGGGAAATCACCGGGAGCGTCCGCATGCCCGAGAAGCCAAAGCTTCTGATAACGCGACGATTGCGTGATGCCGTTCAGGCACGCGCCGCGCGGGACTATCAGGTTCTGACCAATGCCGAAGATCGCGTGTTCACGCGTGAAGAGCTCATTGAAAAGTGCCAGCAGGTCGATGCTGTCCTGCCGTGCCATTCCGAGCATTTTTCTGCTGATGTCATTGCCGAACTGCCCAAAAGCCTCAAGATCATTGCCAATCATTCTGTCGGGGTGGATCACGTTGATCTGGCTGCGGCCAAGGATGCCGGGATTGTTGTGACCAACACGCCCGATGTGCTGTCGGATGCCACCGCCGAGATTGCCATGCTGTGCATGCTGGGTGCGGCGCGTCGCGGGGCCGAAGGCGATGCGATGGTGCGGGCCGGGAAGTGGGATTTCTGGTCGCCGGCCTTTATGGTCGGGCGTCAGGTCACCGGCAAGCGGTTTGGTGTTCTGGGCATGGGCCGGGTTGGTCAGGTCGCGGCCGAACGGGCGCGCGGATTTGGCATGGAAGTGCATTACCACAACCGCAAACCATTGCCCGATCATATGGCCAAGGGCGCAATTTTCCACGAGACGGTCGAAGACCTGTTTGCCCATTCCGACGTGCTGTCACTGCATTGCCCGTCAACGCCAGAAACAAAAGGCATCATCAACAGCAAGACAATTGCGATGCTGCCTGACCGCGCGATCCTTGTGAATACAGCGCGTGGCAATCTGGTCGATGAGGATGCGCTTGTGGCCGCCCTTCAAAGCGGAAAGCTGTTTGCAGCGGGCCTTGATGTGTTTTGCAACGAACCCGGTGGAAATCAACGGATTAGCGCGTTGAATAACGTCTTTCTGTTACCACATATAGGGTCTGCTACCGAAGAAACGCGTGATGCCATGGGGTTTCGCGCACTTGATAACCTTGATGCCTATTTTCAAGGGAAAGAACCCGGCGACCGGGTGGCGTAGAAGGCGGGAAGACTGCCTGCGTCCAGTTTGTTGAAGTCTTTAACAATAACAAAATGCGCGCCGTTTTTGCGGTCCCGGAACGGACCAAGCGCATCAAAAAGGATCTTGGATATCAAGATCAGGGGCTTTTGAAGGCTGACAGTTACCGATTGTTTCCCGCCAATGGTGGACGGCAAACAACGGTATATCTGGGAGGAAAAATGGAAATGAAAACCAAATCTGAAGACGTGAAGTCCAAGGAAGTATCCCGTCGTTCGTTCCTGACCAAAGGGGCGACCGGGGTTGTGGCGGGTGGTGCTGCAGCAACCGGGATGTTTGCCGCACCTGCTGTCCACGCGCAGCCAGCGCCGATGGTTCTTAAGATGCAGACTTCCTGGCCGTCATCCGACATCTGGATGACCTTTGCCCAGCAGTATGTTGATCGCGTTGAAGCCATGTCGGGTGGTCGTCTGAAAATCGACCTTCTGCCGGCGGGTGCTGTTGTTGCTGCCTTCCAGGTTCTTGATGGCGTCAATGACGGCGTGATTGATATCGCCCATTCCGTGCCGGTTTACTGGTACGGCAAGAACAAGGCGGCATCGCTGTTTGGTACCGGTCCGGTGTTTGGTGGTTCCGCAACCACCATGCTGAGCTGGTTCTATGCTGGCGGTGGTGAAGAGTTCTATCGCGAACTGACCCAGGATGTGATGGGTCTGGATGTGGTTGGTCTTCTTGGCTTCCCGATGCCGGCACAGCCGTTCGGCTGGTTCAAGGAGCAGGTCAACACCGTTGCCGATATCGAAGGCTTCAAATACCGCACGGTGGGTCTGGCAGCAGACCTTCTGCAGTCGATGGGCATGTCGGTCGCACAGCTTCCGGGCGGCGAGATTGTGCCGGCGATGGAACGTGGCGTGATCGACGCGTTCGAATTCAACAACCCGTCGTCTGACATGCGCTTTGGCGCACAGGATGTTGCGAAGAACTACTATCTGTCTTCGTACCATCAGGCATCGGAAAGCTTTGAGTTCCTGTTCAACAAATCCCTGATGGAAGACCTTGAGCCGGATCTGCAGGCGATCCTGCGTCACTCTGTCGAGGCGGCGTCGACTTCGAACACGGCGCTTGCGATGGACAACTATTCCTCGGATCTGCAGAAACTGCAGGATGAGGGCGTAGAAGTTCACCGGACCTCGAAAGAGATCCTGGCTGCACAGCTTGAAGCCTGGGACAAACTGATCCCGACACTTGAAGAAGATCCGTTCATGAAACGGGTTCTCGACAGCCAGCGTGCCTGGGTCGAACGTGTGACCTTCTATGAACTGATGAACTCGCCTGATTATCAGCTCGCTTATGAACACTACTTCCCGGGCAAACTGAAACTCTGATCCCTGTTTCGGATTTCAGTGTTTTGATGATCCTGACTGCTCCGTTGGCCTGATCTTTTGGCTGGCGGAGCAGTCAATACGCGAACGGACAGGATTTCATGATTGGATTTATTGAATTCGCGGACAAGCTTTCGGCCTGGTTTGGCAAGGCCTTTGGCTGGTTGATTATCCTCATGACGCTTGGCATGAGCTATGAGGTGGCATCGCGATACCTATTTAATGCGCCAACCACATGGTCGCTTGATGTGTCATTTATCATGTATGGCACATTGTTCATGATGGGTGGGGCCTATACCCTGTCTCGTGGCGGGCATGTCCGCGGCGATTTCCTTTATCGTCTGTGGAAACCCACAACCCAGGCCAAGGTGGATCTGGTTCTTTATATCTTCTTCTTCTTCCCGGGTGTGACCGCCCTGATCCTGTCGGGCTGGAAATATGCCGCCCGTTCATGGGGCTATGGGGAAGTAAGCGTGAACAGCCCGGCGGGTGTTCCGATCTTTCAATTCAAGGCAGTGATTGTCGCAGCCGGCATTCTTCTGTTCATCCAGGGCATCGCACAGGTGATGCGCTGCATTTTGTGTATCCGTGAAGGGTACTGGCGCAATGCCGATGATGATGTTCAGGAAACCGAAGAATTGCTGATGAAGCAAAAAGTGGCCAAGGAAGACTGATCCCATGACGATCAAGATCAACCAGAACGCTGAGCCATACGCGATACACGCCCCCGAACGGAGCAGCCAACGTGATTGACGCACATGTCGCCCTGATGATGCTGGGCATCTTTATTATACTGGTATTCCTCGGTTTCCCGGTTGCCTTTACCCTGATGGCGCTTGGCATCGGGTTTGGATATTACGCTTATTTCGATGCAGGCCGCATGTGGCGGGCCTTTAACCGGCTGGCTGAGGACAGCGAAACCCTGACCTCGGTGATAACGTGGTTCGAAGGGGCGTTTAACAACCGAATATTCGATTTGTTCATCAACCAGACATACACGGTGATGTCGAACGAAGTTCTGACCGCCGTGCCGTTGTTCCTGTTTATGGGCTATATCGTTGAACGCGCCAATATCGTGAACCGGCTGTTTGGCACCCTTAATATTGCGGCGCGTAATATTCCCGGATCGCTTGGTGTTGCCGCTCTGATTACCTGTGCGCTGTTTGCAACCGCAACCGGCATTGTCGGTGCGGTAGTGACACTCATGGGGATGCTGGCGCTGCCTGCGATGCTTAAGGCGCGCTATGACAAAAGCTTTGCGTCGGGCATCATTTGTGCTGGCGGTACGCTGGGCATTCTGATCCCGCCGTCGATCATGCTGATTGTTTATGCCGCGGCGTCGGGTGTTTCGATCGTGCGGCTTTATGCCGGTGCGCTGTTGCCGGGCCTGACCCTTGTTGGTTTGTATCTTTTGTACGTCATGGGGCGTGCAATGTTGCAGCCAAAGGCAGCACCGCGTCCGACCAGCGATGAAATTCCGGAAGTGCCGTTGCCGAAAGTTCTTTGGATGCTGGCGACATCGTTCTTCCCGCTGGCCTTCCTGATTTTGGCGGTTCTGGGATCGATCCTGTTTGGTCTTGCGACCCCGACCGAGGCGGCATCGATCGGTGCGCTTGGCGGGATGTTGCTGGCGGCGGCCTATCGGGCGCTGACCTTTGATCGCCTGCGCGAATCGGTTTATCTGACGGTGCGGACTTCGGCGATGGTGTGCTGGCTGTTTGTTGGGTCCTATACGTTCTCGTCGGTGTTCTCTTATCTTGGTGGTGAACATGTGATTGCCGAGTTTGTCGGTGGTCTGGACCTGACACCGCTTCAGTTCCTGTTGCTCGCGCAGTTGATCATCTTCCTTCTGGGCTGGCCGCTGGAATGGTCGGAGATCATCATCATCTTCGTTCCGATCTTCCTGCCGCTTCTGCCGCTGTTTGATATCGATCCGCTGTTCTTTGGTATTCTGGTGGCGCTGAACCTGCAGACCTCGTTCCTGACCCCGCCCATGGCGATGTCGGCCTATTACCTTAAGGGGGTGGCGCCCAGCGGGATATTGTTGACCGATATCTTCAAGGGGATCATGCCATTCCTGTTCATGGTGATTGTCAGCATGGTTCTGATGTACGCCTTCCCGCAAATCGTGTTCCATTTGCCAGATCTGTTCTATGGCGCACGTTAAGGGAGGGATGAGATGAGTAATATCAACCCGCTACTGACACTTGAAGTTGTCGAACTGCGCGACCGCCTTGCCAGCGGGGCGGTGCGCGCGGTCGAATATGTCGAAGCCTGCCTGGCGCGCATTGCCGAGATCGAGCCACAGGTTCAGGCATGGGCATGGCTTGATAGCGATCATGCGATTGCCCAGGCCCGTGCCCTTGATGCGCGGCGTCAATCCGGTGCGCCGATTGGTCCGTTGCACGGGCTTCCTGTCGGCCTTAAAGACGTGATTGATACCGCCAAGATCCCGACTGAAAACGGCACCGTCCTTGATAAGGGGCGGGTGCCGGAAGAAGACGCGGTTCTGGTATCACGGCTTAAGGCAGCCGGTGCCATCATTATGGGCAAGACGGTTTCGACCGAGCTTGCCTTTATGCATCCGTCCAAAACGCGCAACCCGCATAACCCGGATCATACACCCGGTGGATCATCGGCCGGGTCGGCAGCGGCGGTGGCAGCAGCCATGGTGCCGCTTGCCGTGGGGACGCAAACCGGTGGATCGGTTATTCGACCGGCATCGTTTTGCGGGGTTGTCGGGTTCAAGCCGACCTTTGGTGCGATTGCCCGGACCGGCGTTCTCAGCCAAAGCCCGAGCCTTGATACAATTGGTGTTTTCGCCAATTCGATCACCGGGGCGGCGATGGTGGCCGAAAGCCTGTTTGGATATGACGCAGGGGACCCGGCAACAGAACCGAGCCCGACACCAAGACTGGTCGATATCGCCAAAAGCGATCCTTTGGTCACGCCGATGTTTGCCTTTGTCCGTCCGCCGCAATTTGACGAGGTCGCGGACAAGGAAACCATCATGGCGTTTCGCGAAATTACCGAAATGCTGGGCGATCAATGTTTCGAGGCCCCGTTGCCCAAGGCATTTGAAGATGCAAATGCCCTGCGGGCCCGGATCAACTTTGCCGAAATGGCCAAGGATTATTACGGTTATGAAAAGCGTGGCCGTGATCACCTGTCGCCGGAAATCCTCGAGGCCATCGACAAGGGCAATGACGTCAAGGCGCGCGATTATCTGGCGGCCCTTGACTGGCGCAAGGTCCTGAATGCCGGGCTAGACGAAGTGTTCAATCGCTGTGATGCGATCATCACGCCTGCGGCCACGGGCCCGGCACCGGCCAACCATCAGACCACCGGCAACCCGATCTTTAACGGGTTGTGGACGTTCTGCGGAACGCCTGCCGTGACCATCCCGCTTTTGTGGTCAGAAGGCGGGATGCCGATGGGCGTGCAGCTTGTTGGTCGCATTGGCGATGATGCGCGTTTGATGCGGACCGCCAACTGGTTGAAATCACATCTCAGCAGTCAGGAGAACGCATAATGGAAAACAGTCTTTTGAACCGTGCCATGGCACTTCTGTCCTTTGCTGTGCTTGTCGGATTTGTCGGCATTCTTGTGGGCTATGTCACCCGCTTTGACCTTGCGTTGATCGTAGCACTGACGGTGGGTCTTGCCGGGTGGGATATGTGGCATGTCGCCATGGGCAACAAGGAAGACAAACACTGATCTGACGGGGAGAACCCCTGAAGATGCAAGCAAACTTGCGGGACAGGATGATGATGATCCTGTCCCGCTTTTTTATTTGTCGGCGTTCGCGCGGGCCGGGTCAGGCGGTATCAGACAGATACCTATTCATAGCCAAAGCGTTTGGCGGCGATCTTTGTGATGTCGCGGATCAGGGCAATTTCAGCATCATCGAATTTCGGCCGGTAATAGTCCGGCGCATGGATGGTCGGCGCGACGCGATCAATCAGGGGCCCGGCATCATTCAGTTCGACATGGTCAAACAGGGATGCGAGTTGTTTGGCAGGGTCGGCGACCAGATCTTCATAGCGCACGACCAGTGTCGCCTTTGCCAGATCCTTGTTCACGATCATCCGGTCGGCCAGATAATGATGCAGGTTGGACCAGTACCGCGCCCAGCCTTCGATTTCATCGCCATTGGTCCAGAGCTTCATGATCGCGAAGGTTTCGTGCAAATCGCCGGTATTGATCGGGCGGCGGTCCAGCCCGAATTCGTAATGCCCGACGCGCTGCATATGGGCGATGGCGCGCGGGTTGTCGGCTTCGCCCGCGCAGAACAGTTTATGCTGTTTTATCAGGGATGCGATATGCCAAACCGGATCGCGCACCGGTAAGACAAACCGGGCATCGGGAAAAATCGACAGCAGATATTCCATGCGTGTGACCAGATAATTGGCCTTGGAAACATAACGTTGGCCACCCCGCACATGGATCAGTTTGCGAATGTGATCGCGGTAAAACTGTTCAAAGGCCGGGTTGCTGATATGGCCATCAAGAACGTTGCTTTTGCCGATTTCATGCAGATTGTTGAAAAAGGCCATCCAGATCATTTCCTCGAACGCTTCGGGGCTTTCGGGGGTGACATTGATGCCATCTGCATGGGTGCGTTCGACCGCGACATTTTTCTTGCCGGGTGCCAGATCGACAAAGCGGTTCCACAGCCAGGGCGTGAAAACAGGCGGGTAATCGCGATAGCGATGGGTTGCCGCATCCGCGTGACCGGCCAGTGTTTCGAGCAAAATGGTGCTGCCCGATCGGGCAAGGCCGGCGACAAAGATCGGCTTTTCGATCTTGATATCTTCGATGGCGTCGGCGGCCAGCTTGGTTTCGAAATTGCCCAGCCGGATCCAGTGTTGCGGGTGGCGCGATACCAGCCCGCTTAGCCAGTGATCCCAGCCAGAGACATGAAACGCATTGCTGTTTGATGCCTGTTTCGCGGTCGCATTGGTCATTCGATCCGAAACCCTTTCTTGATGGCAAGTGACCCCAGCAACAGGCTTACGAAGAATGTCAGTTCCCACCCGCGGGCCCAGTCCGGACCGGCAGATAGGATTTCCTGACTTTGCAGGGCAAAGCGAAGCTGTGTGACCGGGGTGTCATCGGGCAAATAACCTGCCGGATTGCCGATCAGGCTGTTCCACCAGACTTTGTGATGCATGACCGGAATGGGGGCTGCTGCCTCGACGATATGGCTGTGTCCTTCGATATGTCCGGGGATCTGGACAATCGGGCAGGCGCCGGTGACCGCATCAGGATTGCCGCCGATCTGTTCGATCTCGGTATCCTTGGGTTCTACATCGATCTGAACCGGTTCGCCGGGCGGCGGGCAGCTATATCCGTATTGCCCGTCCAGCCAGACAATCAGGGCAAGGGCGGGAAGGGATGCCACAACCGCCGGGCCAATGACAAAGCCGACCAGTTTGAAGGATTTGGCAAGCTGTGCCTTGGCAAGTTGCATGCCTTGTCCGAAATCCTCGCCGTCGTCATCGGACATGGCGCGCTGGGCTGCCTTGACTTCGGCCTTTACCTGCTTGATGCGGGTTTGCGGCGAGATCAGGCGATATAAAACCATGGAAACGCCCGCACAGATCAACGCCCAGATCAGCACCCGGCCAAATGGACCGATGGCCGTGGCCATCAGGTCATCAAGGGCGGCAAATGCCGGGGCGGGCCAATCAAATATTCCCATGGCAAATAGTCCCATGGCGGATCATCCGGTATGAGTTCATCTGCCTGCCCAATCAGGAATTTTGATGTTCTGAGGCGTTGGCGGTCGCAGGCTTTGCCGCGCGGTTGGCCTTGCGTTTGCGCATCATCTTGCGAAGCGGCCACATCAAAACAAAACCGACTGCAACGACGATTGCCGCCAAAACCGCCCACAAGGCGGATAGCAGGCTAAGTCCGGCACCCGGCCCGACATAAGCCTGGGCGGGAAAGGCAATCAGCATCATCGCGCCCGCAAGCGTTACAGTGCCAATGGTCAGAAACGTCTGGGATTTGTTGGCTTTAGATGCCGGAATTATCGAGCTGTTCATTTGCGGTTTCATTGTGCTTCTCCTGCGTTGGAGGTGCCTGTATTTGAGGCGGGGGCGGTAGTGCGAAACAGGTCGGCACGCGCATCGCTGATGCGTTCGGCCTGTGAAACGACGGGGACGAGTTTCTTGCCGGGATTGTCGGGATCATCGCGGCGGATCGGGTTGTGGAATTCCCAAACGATTTCGCCGCTGTCAGTGACTTCCAGCAGACGACCGCCACTTGATTCCGTAATCAGTGTATTGCCATTGGCCAGACGTTGCTGATCAGCGCGAATGTTGCTGTCAAACTTCTGATCGGCGTTGCCCTTGTATTGCCAGGTGATGGCATTTGTCTGCGGATCGATTTGCAGAATGCGCGAGAACCCGGCATCGGGATCGGCAAACTGTCCCTGATTATCGAACAAAAGGATTTCGCCATTGGGCAGAACATCCGGGTCATGTTGGCCCAGCCACGGCCCACGGGTGGCCCAGGTGATCTTTTCGGCATCCATATCCAGCACGGCAATGATGCCAAGATCGCGGAAGGACAGAACAACATCACCCGCCTTGCCATAGGCAAAGTTGGCGGCCGTTTTGTCGTCGATCAACTGGATCGTGTTGGTATGAAGGATGTCTTCATTGGCGAAATAGGGGGCGAAATCAACCATGTTGGCATAGTTGGACTTGATCAACGCATCAAGGATCGAGACGCGCTTGATCTCCTTGCCGTCAGGCGACAGGATCACGGCAAAATCATCAAGGCGCGGCGGCCTGAGTTGTTTGCGGTTGGGATAGGTGTTGAAGCGGAATTCCTGTGTCAGCGCATAGACACGGCCATCATCAGCGATGGAAAAATCATGATGCGCGGTGCCAAGATATTTCCAGATCGGTTTTGAATTGCGATCAATCTTGGCCATGCCATAGCCATAGGGCGTGTCACCAGCCGCGGTATATTGGACAATCAGATTGCCATCCGGCGCCATCTTGGCCGTATGCCAATGCATGAATTCATCTTTTTGCGGATTGGGGATCGGCGATGTTTCATCGTGAATGGCGCTGAACGGCATCCGCCATTCATGGACAATGTTGCCATCCATATCGATCAGAACCGCATGCGGCCCATCGCCCGATGAATAAAGTGTCAGGCCATCCTGTGCCTTGTCCTGGTCGTGGATGGTGACACCGACTTCATCGGTGCGGGCCGGTGACCAGAAATCAAGCCGTTCGACATCGGTATATTTGGTACGTTGTTCCCAAAGTGCTGTTCCGGCACGCCAGGCATTTTTCAGAGATTGGTAGGGCGGGACTTCCGCCAGTACCACAAACGCGCCAAGCCCAAAGCTGATCGCGGCAATTCCGATCACAGAAGCTGTGAGAAACAGGCGATCACCGGTATTGGTGGTGTTGGACTCTTCGTATTGACCAGTATCAGGCACGCATAACCTCCGTGTATTTTGACAGAAAGGTTACGCAGACGTGCGGGCAAATTTACGGCGATTTTATCGGTAATTACGGCGAATTGGTCCGCAATTAGCCGCGAATTCGCCTTAAACGTTAATTGTTAATATGAACAATCATACCGTTTTTTCGGAGCGCGGACGCAGACGGGGCAGGAATGCGATCCTGCCCACTGGTCCGGTTTTATTTGCGTTCGGGGGGCTCGACCAGATTTTCAATCGGGGTGATTGAGGTGGTTTTGACCTTTTTGGTGACGATATAGGTGAAATAGCGGTCGATCCCGATATTGGACACCAAAAGCTGGTCGATCAGGCGTTGATAGGCATCAACGTCATGACACAGCACCTTGAGCATGTAATCCACCCCGCCGCCAAGCGCATAGCATTCGACGATTTCGGGGATGTCTTGCACGGCGCGTTCGAAAATCTGGAAATCATCATGCTGGTGATGACGCAGGGTGACTTCGGTCAGGACCAGTGTCGGTTTGACCAGTTTTTCCAGATTGATATGGGCGTGATACCCCGAAATAACCCCAAGGTCTTCGAGGCGTTTAAGCCGTTCCCAGCACGGGCTTGGCGAAAGGTTCACCGCCTCGGCCAGTTTGACCTTGGTGATGCGCCCTTCGCGTTGCAGGGTTTTGAGGATTTTCAGATCGAGCTCATCAAGCCGGACCATGGTCAGAGTACCTCGGCAATCACAATCAAACAGTCACCCGTTTTGATCAGGCCCTGGAAATGGCGGCACGAAACGATGCCCGCGCGTGGGGCATAATATTCGCGCGGCGGGGTGCCGGTGCGTTCGACATCATAAATACGCGCGATCAGATCGCCTTCCTTGACCATGTCGCCCAGATCAACACACGGCTCATACAGGCCGGATGCCTCGGATGCGACAAAGCAACGGTCATCTGGCATATCAAGCATGGTTGTTCCGGTCGGGCTCGGTTCAATTTCACCCTTGAGGATACCGGCATGAATAAGGATGTTGCGCACACCACGGTCCGCAATCGCGACACGTTCGGCCGTGGTTGAACCGCCGCCACCCAGTTCGGTGGTGACAAAGGTTTTGCCAGCTTCTTCGACCACGGTGTCAAACATGCCAACCGCATCAAGTTCGAGCATCATCATCGAATAGGGCGCACCGAATGCCTTCATGGCCGCGACACAGCGTGCTTCCTGTTCCTTGTCGGGCAGGACGTGGGCGGCTGCGAACGGGATGAAATCAAGCGTCTTGCCGCCGGAATGGATATCAAGAACGATATCGGCCTCGGGCACGAGATAACGGAAGATATAATCGGCGATCTTTTGGGTGACCGTGCCATCGGGTTTGCCCGGGAAGGAGCGGTTCATGTTGCCCGCATCAATCGGGGATGTCCGCGATGCACTGCGAAATGCCGGATAGTTCATGGCCGGCAGAATGATCACCCGACCGGTTATTTCACCAGCGGAGAGGGATTCTGCCAGTTTGAACAGCGATACAAGGCCTTCATATTCGTCGCCATGGTTGCCGCCGGTCAGAAGGGCGGTGGGGCCATTGCCATTGCGGACCACGGTGATCGGGATCATCACGGCCCCCCACGCGGAATCATCACGCGAATAGGGAAGCTTTAAAAAACCGTGGTGAATGCCATCCTGATCAAGCGGGATCGTCGGGCTGATGGGCGATGGTTTTGTCATGGTCGTATCCTTAAAAAGCCTGACTTCGCGACCGTCGTCGTCAGGCTGTGGCGTCGGGTCGCGCACACCATGACCCGCGCAAATGTCGCGATGTCATGGCGTGCGGAACGGTTTTTCAGGGTCAGTTTTTGACAAACAGCTGTCGTGGATAGCTGGTCAGGGTTTTTGACCCGGTTTCGGTGATCATCATGCTTTCGGTGATCTCGATCCCCCAGTCATCGAACCACAGGCCCGGCATGAAGTGGAAGGTCATGCCCGGTTCAAGAACCGTGCGGTCACCGGGACGCAGGCTCATGGTGCGTTCGCCCCAGTCCGGCGGATAGGAAAGCCCGATCGGATAGCCACAGCGGCTGTCTTTTTCGATGCCGAATTTCTGCAAGACCCCAAAGAAGGCAATCGCGATGTCTTCGCAGACATTGCCCGGTTTGGCGGCTTCAAGCCCGGCCTGAAGGCCTTCGATCAGGGCGCTTTCAGCATCAAGGAAACGTTGATCGGGTTCACCAAGGAAAATCGTTCGCGACAGCGGCGCATGATAGCGGCGGTAACAGCCGGCAATTTCAAAGAAAGTCCCGGCATTGCCCGGAACGGGTTTTTCATCCCAGGTCAGATGCGGCGCACCGGCATCTGCGCCCGATGGCAGAAGCGGTACAATCGCCGGATAGTCGCCCCCAATGCCGTCAACACCGGCGATCCCGGTACGGAAGATTTCCGCGACCAGTTCGTTCTTTTTCATGCCCGGTTCGACGATCTCGAAGATGCGTTCATGCATGTTTTCAACAATGCGGGCGGCTTGCCGCATATAGAAAATCTCGGTCTCGGATTTGACCGCGCGCTGCCAGTTCACAAGGGCCGTGGCATCGGAAAACTTGGCATTTGGCAGATGGGTCTGGAGTTGCAGGAAGGCCTTGGCGGAGAAATAGTAGTTGTCCATTTCCACACCAATGCGGCGCGATGCCCAGCCGCGATATTCGATCACCTCGGCAAGGTAGTCCATCGGGTGATGGGTGGTCGATTGCACATAGTAATCCGCATAGGGAATGATGCGGTCATGCGGCATATAGACCGTGCGTTTTGCCCCGTTGGCATCCTGCGAACGCCCGAACCAGATCGGGTCGTCTTCGATTGGAACCAGTACGCATTGATGGACATAGAACGACCAGCCGTCATAGCCGGTTAGCCAGGCCATATTTGACGGATCGGTCACGATCAAAAGATCGAGCCCCTTTTCCACCATGGCTTTTTTGGTTTTCTCCAGGCGCTCGGCATATTCCTCACGCGTGAAATTCAATTCTACCTGGCTCATCGCAGGCCTCCAGATAAAGGCGGGGTTTCAGCTACCTGACCCATTTTCCTTTTGTTGTTACGAGATGACCTCGGTTCCGGCAGATGCTGCTTCGCAGCGGCTGCGGGCGAGGGTGGCGATTGCGGTGTCTTGCACACCGGTTCCGGTCAAATCACAGACCGTAGTCTGACCCGCACTTGTCCTGCCGGTCAAGGATTGGGCAATGATTTGGCCGAGTTCGGGGAATGTCGCGTCAGAGGACACCACACCGGCATCAATGGCGTGATGCAGTTCGCCAAGAATGCGTGTCTGTGCCT
Organism: Thalassospira sp. UBA4513; assembly: GCF_002388495.1. Classification (NCBI taxonomy): domain Bacteria; kingdom Pseudomonadati; phylum Pseudomonadota; class Alphaproteobacteria; order Rhodospirillales; family Thalassospiraceae; genus Thalassospira; species Thalassospira sp. UBA4513. The sequence continues at coordinate 53,544 of NZ_DGMR01000038.1, read as the reverse complement.
GACTGTCGCTGACATAAAGGTCGGCCTGCCCGATCAGGGCAGGATCAATTTCGTTTTTGTGTTCGGCATCGGACCCCATCGCGGTCACATGCGTTCCGGGTTTGACCCAATCGGCCATCAGAACCGGTTCGCGTGCAGGGGTCGTTGTGACGATGATGTCCGCCGTGCTTGCGGCGTCCTTGCCATCGGTCGTCGCGGTAACCGGAATGCCCAGTTCAAGCGATGCCTTTTTCGCGCACGCCTCGGCCTTGGTGATGTCGCGTGCCCAGATCGTCGCCGAGGTGATATCGCGCACGAGTGTCAGTGCCTTAAGCTGCAAGTGGGCCTGCACGCCGGCACCAAAGATGGCGGCATGTTTGGCGTCTTCGCGGGCCAGATGTTTGGCCGCCACGCCACCAGCGGCCGCGGTGCGCACATCGGTCAGATAGCCGTTATCAAGCAAGACGGCCTCCAGCAGGCCGGTTTTGGATGAAAACAGGTTCATCAATCCGTTGACCGATGGCAGGCCGAGTTTGGGATTGTCAAAGAAGCCCGGGCTGATTTTGATGGCGAAGCTGTCGATGCCCGGCACATAGGCGGTTTTGACATCGACCTCGCCATTAAACTCATCGATATCCAGACGCAGGATCGGCGGCATGCGGACGTCTTTCGTGGCAAGCGCCTTGAACGCACCTTCGACACAGTTGATGGCATCCATATCGAGATCAATGACCTTGCGCAGGTCTGTTTCGGTCAGAATTCTGATTGTCGGCATGGTTTGTTACTCCGCCATCAGGTCGACGTCTTCGCCGCCAACAATGCGTTTGTGCAGGTCCATGTCGATATTGCACCCCGTCGTCAGCACCACGGTGCGGCCGGGATTGTCGACCAGACCGGCACGCAGGGCGGCAATGCCCACGGCACCGGCCCCTTCGACAACTTGTTGGTCATCATGGTAGGCCGCACGGATGCCATCGGCGATCTGGGCTTCGTTGACCAGAACGAAATCGTCGGTCAGATCGCCGCACATATCGAACGTGTACTGGTTGTTTTCACCAATGCCACCGCCGAGGCTGTCGGCCAGTGTCGGCAATTCCTTGACCGACGTCGGTTTGCCTTCCTGAAGGCTTGTGATCATGGCACAGCCACGTTCCATAGTAATGCCAACAACCCGGATCATCGGATTGACCGATTTGGCGACCAGGGCCACACCGGCCAGCAACCCGCCGCCCGACAGGGGAACCAGCAAGGTATCCACGTCGGGAAGGGCTTCGACGATTTCAAGGCCAAGGGTGCCTTGGCCGGCAATGACATCGGCATGGTCAAAGGGCGGCAGCATGATCATGCCATCCTGTTCGACCAGCCGGTCGACTTCGCGCTGGGCTTCGTCCTGTGACTGGCCAATGATGCGGACTTCGGCACCGAGTGCCCGGATGCCATCAACCTTGTTTTGCGGCACCAGTTCGGACATGCAAATGATCGATCGCACCCCGGCATTGCGCGCGGCAAAGGCCAGTGCACGACCATAGTTGCCTGTTGATACGCCAACGACACCCTTGGCCTTTTCCTCGTCACGGAGGCGCAGCACCGCGTTGGCGGCACCGCGCAGCTTGAAGCTGCCGGTATATTGTTGTTGTTCGCATTTCAGCCAGACGGGGCTTCCGATGCGATCAGACAGGGCGGCGGACGGGCGCAAGGGTGTGTGGATCACATGACCCGCAATGGTTTTGCGGGCAGAAAGAACATCAGCAAATGTGATGGGGTCTTTCATGGGACCTCGACTTGGTTCGTTGGTTGCGGGGCATGATCAAACAGGGTTCCGAACCCTGTGATCGGATTTTTGTACCCAATCAGGTTCAAGGCATGCCAGATCAGGGCCTGATTGCTGGTGATGACCGGCTTTTTGAGACGGTGTTCGGCCTCAGCAATGATTTCAGCCGACCGGATCGCGGTGCAGGAAATAAACACCGCATCGGCATCAGGCGTGTCGACCTTAAGGGCACCTTCCAGCAGTGCCTTGGGCGGCAGGGCGGTCATGTCAAAGTCGTTATCAAGACCAAAGCCCATCACACGGGTAACATCAAACCCACGTTCTTGAAAACCGTCGGCAACCGACTGGGTTACATCGGCAAGATACGGGGTCAGGATGGCAATTTTTTGTGCACCGACCGCACGCAGGGCCAATTCACTGGCCAAAAGCGGATTGGTGACCTTGGTGCCGGGCATGCCTTGATTGATCAGTTCGGCGATTTTGTCCGACCCGGTCACGGCGGTGCCAGACGTGCAGCCGAAAATGGCAACATCAACGCCATATCCCGGCAACAGCGTTTTGGCCGCGCGTGGCAGGTCAGCCGCCATCGATTGCAGGTTTGCGACCGTGACCGGGTTGGCGTTTTCGATGCGCGTGGTGAACAGGCGCACGTCGCCTGGCAGGATGGCGCGCAGGTCATCCTCGCTATTAAAGTCTGTTGCCAGCGTGATCAGGCCAATCCGCCCTGCCGGTCCGACCGGATCAGGGGAATAGGGCACGTCTGCCGGCTCTGGCGTAACCGCACGGGATACGGAAATCATCCTGAACTCCAGAAGCGGGTCGTCCCGATTTAATCAGGACGACCCAGTTTCAAATTTTCAAATATGCTTCCGGTCGCAGCCGGAATTTACGGGCCAGAACTTGATCAGCGGAAGGCAAGCTCTGGCAGGAACAGGGCGATCTGCGGAACAAAGATCAGGATCACGGCCGCAAGCAGCAGCATGATGATGAAGGGCGGTGTTCCACTGATCACCTCGGCATAAGGTCGCCTGAAGATTGCGATGGCTGTAAAGATGTCACACCCGAACGGTGGCGTGGCAGAGCCAATGGCAACCTGAAGCGTCACCAGCGTACCGACAAGCACCGGGTCCAGCCCCGCCGCGTTGACAAGCGGCATGAAGATCGGGGTCAGAACCAGAATGACAACAATCGGGTCAACGAACATGCAGCCGATAAAGAAGGCAATGCAGATCGCGGCCAGAATGACATAGGAGTTCGCCCCTTCAAGCCCCAATGCGCCAATCACGTGTTGCGGGATCTGGGCAAAGGAAATCACGAACGAGAATGTCGTGCCTGCACCGACCAGAATGAACACGACCGCCGTGATCAGACCGGTTGAACGGGCAATCGCCAGCAACTCGGACCATTTGACCGACTTGAAGATCAGCACTTCAAGGATGATGGCATAGACGACCGCAACAGCCGCAACCTCGGTCGGGCTGACCCAGCCCAGATAAATGCCACCGACGATCAGAACCGGGAACATGATGGCCGGACCGGCATTGATTACGGCCTTGCCGCGTTCAGCCCAGGTCATGCGCGGGATGGTCGGGATGTCGTTCTTTTTGGCGTAGTACATGCAGTACAGCGAGAACATGATCAGAATGAGAATGCCCGGGCCGATACCAGCCAGGAACAGTTCGCCGATCGAGACTTTGCCAACCACACCAAACACGATCATGCCAATCGATGGCGGGATCAGAAACGCGATGTCACTGGCATTGATGATCAGCGCCATGGCGAATTTGTCTTCGTAGCCGGCCTTGAGCATCTTGGGACGCAGCGGACCGCCCATGGCAACCACGGTGGCCTGTGTCGAGCCCGACACCGCACCAAACATGGTGCAACCAAGCGCGGTGGTAACCGCAAGGCCACCGCGCACATGGCCGACAAAGGTCATGGCAAGGTCAATCAGCCGGTTGGCCGTATGGCCCTTTGTCACGATATCGGCGGCAAAGATAAACATCGGCACCGCGATCAGGGCGACCGGCGAGATGCCCGTGACCATCTGCTGTATGAGGATGCGTTCGGGAATGGGCATGTAAAACAGGAAGGCAACCACGCTGGCGGTTGCAAGCGGCACCATCATCGGGAAGCCCAGCACCAGAAGCCCCAGCATCACCAGAAGGATTGTTGTTCCTAAATCCATTTTTCCATTCCCCCTTACAGATGATGCTCGTCGGCGTCGTCAAACGTATCCTCGACCTGATAGGACAGGTGCGTCCCCGGTTTGAGGATGTTGGTCAACGCTGCCAGAACAAACTGGATGCCGGTTACGCACAGGCCAAACGGCACGATCAGAACGGTCAGGTAATAGGGGATGCGCAAGGCCGGGGTCAGCCGGTTCGATGTGATCAGCGACGAAACATAATCAACCGAATACCAGGCCAGAAGGAACAGCAAAGAGGCCGTGCCAAGCGTAATGAAGATCATCATGACCTTGCTGGCGCGCGGGCCGAGCATATCGGTAAAGGCCGACATGCGGATATGGCGCCCCATGCGGGCGGCCTCGCTGATGCCGACAAATGTCACAAGAATGATCAGAAACTGATTGAGCTCTTCGGAAAAGAAGATGCTCGAACTGAACCCCAGGCGCATGATCACATTGGCGACGGTGTTCACCGCCATGATGATGATGCTCCATCCGAGGAGCTGTCGTTCGACGACGGACAAGCCGTGGTCGAGTTTTCTTAAAATCCCCAACGCCCCGCCACTCGGAGCGGGGGCCTCCCCGTTTGCACCTGACATAGAACCTCCTTGATGCGTGTGCGAGACATTTTTGTGGAACGCTGTGTGCGGATGTTGGTTCCCTCCCACACGGATTGTCGTTCGCTTCACGCCGGTTCAGTCAGAATAAAAACGCTTTGTGATGGTTCAATCAGATTTTTGTCATGACACAAAATCAATACATCACGTCGAAGGCGTGAACGCCGGGCATCTGATCCATGGTATGGCGAATTTGCATCAGGGCATGCTGAACCGTTGGCGTATCCGGGGCGCCGCCAAGACAGATCCGCATGGCGTTTGGCCTGGGGACCTTGACGGTCATGAACGGGTCGGAAATCGTGACAGCTACGCCGTTTTTGCGCAGTTCGGAGGCAAACCATTCTTCCTGCCAATGTTCGGGAATGCGCACCCAGGCCGACAGCGATGTCGGGTGATGGCGCACAACCGCATCGCCGAGAATATCGGCCACCAGTGCCTGGCGTTCGCGCATCAGCGCACGTTGGACGGTTACCGCCTGATCGACGGTGCCATCGGCAATCCAGCGTGCGCCGATCTCTGCCATCAATGGAGTCCCCATCCATCCGGTGACGCGTAAAACGCTGCTGGCACGAATCGACAAATGCGCGGGAACAGCCAGAAAGCCGGTTCGAAGGCCCGGCATGACCGCCTTGGTCAGGCTTGAGACATGAAAGCCAAGCTTGGGCAAAAAGCTTGTGATTGGCGGCAGGTTTTCTTCGAGCAGCGGGCGATAGACATCGTCCTCGATGACGTAGACGCCGTAATGTTCGGCAATTTCGGCGATGCGTTTGCGCCGTTCCAACCCCATCAGGCAGTTGGTCGGGTTGGTAAAGATCGGGGTGACGACAAGGGCCCGGATTTGACGCGTGCGGCATTCTTGCTCAAACGCATCGGGCAGGATGCCTTCATCATCGGTCGGCAGCGCGCCCAGCTTGAAGCGCAGGATGCTGGCCGAGCCGATCACGCCGTGATCGGTCAGGCTTTCGGTCAGGACGACGTCATCGGGCTGAATGACGGTTGAAAGGGCGGTAAAGACGCCTTGTGCCGCGCCATTGGTAATCAGAAGGTTGGGGATTTCAACATCGACCCCCATGCCGGAAAGCCAGTTGCGTCCGATGTCGCGGTGATAATCAAACCCGGCAACCGGCCGGCAGCTTTCCATCCAGCCGTGGTGGGGTTCTTCGGCCAGTTTGGCGTGCATTTGGCGCGACAGGTCATTGTGAAAATCGGTATAGGCCGCACGCACAATCGAAAGATCAACCAGATCGGGTTGGCGACTATCGAGGATAAAGGACGATGCCCGGTCGGTCAGGCGGGCCTGCACGAAGGTGCCGCGGCGTCGTTCGGAGCGCAAATAGCCCTGTCGTTCGACTTCCTTGTAGGCGGCGCTTACGGTCTGGACGCTGACTTTCAGGCGATAGGCCAGTTCACGGTGTGTTGGCATGCGGACATCGTGGCGCAATCTGCCTGATTCAATATCGGTAATGATTGCTTCGACCAGTGCCTTGTATTTCGGGCCTGTTTCGCCGCTGAGGTCGATGTCAGGTAACCACATGATTGTCTTTCCACCCTGATGTTTTGGCCAGCGTAACATGGCGGACCTGTTCTGTGTAGGTGTTCAGACTAATTTGTCATGAGACAAAACTAACATTGACCTGATGTAGGAACATTTCAAAACTTTGGGCGTTCATCACAGTGATGTTGAAATTAAGCGTTCCGATCCGAGTGCCTTCACAAGCGTTGGCGCCGATCGTTGAGCGCGATAACACGGGAGACTTCGATATGAGTCTGAACAAACTCCTTAAAGCGACCCTATCGGCGGCTGCACTGTTTGCCGTCGCAGGGACCGCTGCCCACGCCGAGGAATGGAAATTCGCCCACGAAGAAAGCCCGGGTGATGTTCAGGACCTTTACGCTCAGGAATTCAAACGCCTGGTCGAAGAAAAGACCGATGGCGACGTAAATGTGACCATTTACACCTATGGCCAGCTTGGCACCGAGAACGACATTACCGAGCTGACCGCAGCCGGTGCTGTTCAGTTTTCGAACGCATCGCCGGGTCACCTGGGGACTTTCGTTCCGGAAATTCAGGTCTTTGGTGTTCCCTACCTGCTGTCGCAGGATAACGAGGTGAACAAGAAGGTTCTGTCTTCGAGCCCGACCATTTACGAAGGTCTGTCCAAGGACTTCGAGTCCAAGGGGCTGAAGCTTTATACCATGTACCCGGAAGGCGAAATGGTCTGGACCACCAAGAAACCGGTCGAAAAACCGGCTGATTTCGATGGTGTGAAATTCCGTGTCATGACCTCGCCGATCCTGATCGAAACTTATGAATCTTTCGGTGCTGATCCGGTCGCGCTGCCGTGGGGTGAAGTTTATTCCGGTCTTCAGACCAGCGTGATTGATGCACAGGTCAACCCGATCTTCTTCGTTGAAAGTGCCAAATTCTACGAAGTGACCGACCATCTGATCTATGCCGGTCAGCAGCAATACACCACCACCGTGGTTTCAAACGCGGCGTTCTATGACGGTCTGTCGGATGAACGCAAAGAGATGCTGGCGGAAGTAAAGGCCGAACTGGATGACTTCATCTATGAAGCCCAGAAAAAGGCCAATGACGAAGCCCTGGCACGCATCAAGGAAGCCAAGCCGGAAATCGAAGTGATCCGTCTGAATGACGAACAGCGTTCGGTCTTCAAGGAAGCTTCCAAAGGCGTTGGCGCAAGCCTTGTTGAGGAAGTCGGTGGTGACACCGAAGAAGTGCTGAACTCGCTTCGTGAAGAGTTTGGTACCGACATGTAATCGGGACTTCCCGATTTCATAAGATATCGCAAACCCCCGCAGGCGCTGCTTGCGGGGGTTTTTGTTTGTCTTGAACGGTCGGTCTGTGATCCCGGTGATGCTCACAACATCAGCGTTTCTGCGTCTCATACGTGCCCTTTCCGATAAGCGGACTGTGGTGATGAAACTGACGTGAAAGGAACTGGCTGTGAATATGCTCAACCTGCTTCAAACTGTCCGTGACGCGATCTTCCCGGCAATCATGTTTGCCGTGATGGCGCTCGGAACGCTTGTGTCGTCGCCAAAGGCGGAGGTTTACAATCCCAATGGCGTGCCGATCTCGTCGAGTGAATGGGCCGAAACATCCCCTGACTCAGCCAAGGTGACGGTAAAGGATGCGCTGAGTAATTCCGGAAATGCCACGGTTGTTGCCGGTGTGACCAATGCGGGTGCGGCACCTTATCTGAACCTGTTTGGTTCTGACGGTGCCGGTTCGATCTGGTGGCCGTCAGCAGATGGCGGCAATGCCGAGATCCAACTTCAGATCATAAATGCATCGGGCAGCGTCACCGCTGCTTGCACGGTGACGTCCAAGAAAGATACTGCCGGGAAGTTTGCGACGACCTGCCAGTAACCAAGGGTTTGCGCCCGGTGGCAGTGAGATCGTGGCAGTGAGATCACCGTCGCGTGGAAATAAAACGGGGGCCGGTCATGGGCCCGGCCCCTGTGCACCGCCGCGTCGGGAAGAAGGTTTGACGCGGCGGGTATTTGTGATGTCGCAGTGATATCAGTCTGGCTTATTTGCCAGCAGCAACTTCGTCTGCGACCGCATCAACAGCCTGTTTGGCGATGTCGATGACTTTGTCGACTTCGGCCTTGGTGATGCAAAGCGGCGGAGCAAAGCCAAGGATGTCACCGTGCGGCATGGCACGTGCAATCATGCCACGCTCAAGGCAGGCGGCTGATACGCGCGGACCGATTTTCGCATTCGGATCGAAACGTTCCTTCTTGGTTTTATCCGCGACAAACTCAAGTGCGGCCATCAGGCCAACGCCACGCGCCTCGCCAACCAGCGGATGGTTGTCAAAGGTTTCATGCATGCGCTGCTGGAAGTAGCCACCGGTTTCCGCCGAGTTGCCGGTCAGGTTTTCACCATCGACAATATCAAGGTTTGCGTTGGCAGCCGCCGCGCAAACAGGATGGGCGGAATAGGTCCAGCCATGGCCGATCGGGCCCATCTGATCGGAACCCTGTTCCAGCACTTTCCAAACGCGTTCGCCAATGATCACACCTGACAGCGGCAGGTAGCCAGATGAGACGCCCTTGGCAATCGTGATCAGGTCCGGCTTGATGCCATAGTGAAGCGATCCGAAATAGGACCCGGTACGGCCAAAGGCGGTTACGACTTCGTCGGCAACCAGCAGAACATCATACTTGTTCAGGACAGCCTGGATGGCTTCCCAATAGCCAACTGGTGGGGTAATGATGCCGCCCGTGCCCATGACCGGCTCGCCGATGAAGGCGGCAACGGTTTCCGGACCTTCGCGCAGGATCATTTTTTCCAGATCATTGGCGCAGCGTTTGGCGAACTCTGCCTCGGTTTCACCGGCCTCTGCATTCCAGTAATGGTGCGGGCAGGTGGTGTGCAGAATAGGTGCACGCGGCAGATCAAATGCGTTGTGGAAGGCAGCAAGGCCGGTCAGGCTGCCGGTCATGATGCCCGAGCCGTGATAGCCACGCCAACGCGAGATGATTTTCTTTTTCTGCGGCAGGCCGCGGATGTTGTTGTAGTACCAGATCAGTTTGATGTTGGTTTCGTTCGCGTCCGATCCGGACATGCCGTAATAGACGCGCTGCATGCCTTCGGGCGCGCTTTTGATGATGCGATCCGACAGACGAATGACCGGCTCGTTCCCGTGCCCGACATAGGTGTGGTAATAGGCCAGTTCCTTTGCCTGCGCATAGATCGCATCGGCAATTTCGGTGCGGCCATAACCAACGTTTACACAATACAGACCGGCGAACGCATCAAGGCTTTCGCGGCCTTCGGTGTCGTGGATATAGATGCCCTTGCCGCCATTGATGATGCGGTTGGGGGTTTCACCGGCGGCGTGCTGACGCATGTGGGTCGAGGGGTGCATGAAATGCGCCCGATCCATTTCCTGCAGGTCAGCAGTGGTGTTTTTGATGACATTCATTTGAATTCTCCCATGTGAATGCGGTTGATGTCTTTTGCGCGCACCAAGGTTAAAACCTAGGCTTTGTAAGCAGCGCAGACGTATTTCAGTTCGGTAAATTCTTCGAGGCCGTGGCGCGATCCTTCGCGGCCGAGGCCAGATTGCTTGACGCCGCCAAACGGGATCGGTGCACCGGTGATTTTCACGCAGTTCAGCGCAACCATGCCGTATTCAAGGGCGTTCGAAACACGTGCGGCACGGTCGTTGTCCTTGGTCAGCAGATAGGCGGCAAGGCCGTATTCGCTGTCATTGGCCTTGGCGACGACTTCGTCTTCGGTATCGAACGCCATGACGGGTGCCACCGGGCCGAAGGTTTCTTCGGAAAAGATCTTCATGTCTTCGGTGACATCGGCAAGCAGGGTCGGGGCAAAGAACAGCCCGCCCATTTTCTTGCCACCGGTCACAACACGGGCACCCTTGGCGCGCGCATCGGCAACATGTTCTTCGCATTTGGCAACCGCACGGTCATGCATCAGCGGCCCGATTTCGACATATTCCTCGATGCCGTTGCCAACCCGCAGATCGGCGATGGCCTTGGCATATTTATCAAGGAAGTCGTCATAGATGTCGCGCTGAACAAAGATGCGGTTGGCCGCCAGGCAGTCCTGACCACTGGTGGCGAATTTGGCGTTCACCGCGTGGGCAACTGCCTCGTCCAGGTCGACATCATCAAAGACGATGAACGGGGCATGGCCGCCGAGTTCCATCGACATTTTCTTGATCGTCTGAGCGCCTTGCGACAGCAGAAGGCGGCCAACCTCGGTCGAGCCGGTAAAGGACAGTGCGCGCACATCGTGATGACCGCACAGCTCGCCCACGACCGGGTTCGGATCGCCAGTAACGATGTTAAACACGCCCGCCGGGATGCCCGCACGTTCAGCCAGTTCGGCCAGTGCGGTTGCCGAAAACGGTGTTTCGGTGGCCGGACGGACGATCATGGTGCAACCGGCTGCCAGGGCGGCGGCGGCCTTGCGCGTGATCATCGCACACGGGAAGTTCCATGGTGTGACCGCAGCGGTGACGCCAATCGGCTCACGCTTGATGGTCATGTTGCGGCCCGGCAGGTGGGATGTGATGTTTTCAACATTCACCCGCTTGGCTTCTTCGGCGTAAAATTCGATGAAGCTTGCGGCGTAATCGATCTCGCCGCGGGCTTCGTTGATCGGCTTGCCCTGTTCAAGGGTCATCAGAAGGGCGAGGTCTTCCTTGTTTTCAATCAGAAGATCATGCCAGCGACGCAAAGCGGCACTGCGTTCCTGGGGCAGAAGGGCGGCCCATGCCGGGAAGGCTTCGCGGGCAGCCGCGATGGCCTTGCGGGTTTCGTGAACACCCATGTTCGGAACGGTGCCGATGAAGCTGCCATCGAACGGGTTGGTGACTTCGATCACCTGAAGGTTGTCAGCCGAGCACCAGCGACCATCAATATAGGCATGTTCGCGCAGCAAACGCAGATCGGAAAGCTGGCTGAGCGAAACGCAACGCTGTTCCTTTGATTGTGCCGTCATGGTGGCCTCCTTCCTTAAGCTTGGCGCGGTTTGCGCGAAGCATGTCATTGAACTGAGAGGAAGGTATCAACAGGCGATCAGAGGAGGTGACCGAACTCGGCGCCATTTGATGCGTTTTTTTTGGCGCGGAGTGGCAAAAAGCGAATGTTTTTTCTGCTGAGCGCCAAAACGCGCAGAAAATCAGTCTTCTGACTGATCGAGATATTTACGCATTTCGCGTTTCTGGCGGCGCTTTTCAATAAGGGTTCGGATGATGATGGCGGCAAAAAACAAGATCACGACGCTTGTCGTCATCGGGAAGGCGACCGGGATGCCAATGACAAAGGCCAGTGCGCCGATAACACTGCCGCCGACAAGGGCGATAAAGCCGCCCAGCATGATGACGCCAAGCAATACGGCAAGAAGTATGGAGGCGATTTTGTTCATAAGGCGCAGTTCATAAGGTCAGGCAAAAGAAGGATGGACGGAGCCCCATGGGGAAGCTCCGTCCGTTCGCTTTGTCAGTTCTTGTCGTTGTTGCGGTTGGTCAGCTGTTTGGTGGTTTGATCAAGCCGTTGGGCAAGAACACGGATCAACTGATTGGAAACAGCCTGGTCCTGTCGGACAAGACCAAGGAATTCGGTCTTGTCGAGTTTCAGAACCGTCATGTCTTCGACCGCACGGATGGTTGCCGAACGCGGTGCATCGACAAGCAGGGCGATTTCGCCAATGACTTCCTTGGCATGAACGTCACGCAATTTGAGCGTCTGGTGTTCATCGGTGGTCAGCCAGATTTCACCGCGCCCGGAAATGACGATAAAGGCGGCATCACCCGGATCCCCCTGTTTGACGAGAACCTCGCCGTGTTTGAAGGTCAGGCGCGGGCTGGTAAAGGCCAGCAGCTTGACGACACTGGGATCGAGGCCGGCGAATAGCGGGATCGTGCGCAGCAACCGGACTTCCTGATCGATGTCGCCTGCGGCCAGTGCGGCTGCGGCTTCGTCTTCGGTTTCTTCGGTTGTTGTTTCACTGTCATCGGCAACGCTTTTGCGTTTGACCAGTTTGCCGTTCGACATATAGAGCAAGGTATCGAATTTTTCGCCGGCATGGTCATCGTCATCGACCCAAACCAGACTGGTATGGTCACTTTCACCCGTCAGGTAGTTGATGATGCTTTCGCGGGTTTCGCGGTCCAGCGCCGAAAGACCTTCGTCGACGACCAGAAGGTCCGGGTTCTTGATCAGCGCACGGACAAGGGCGATTTTCTGACGCAATGTCTGGGACATGCGGCTGCCGCCAACGCCGACCTGGCTTTCAAGGCCAAGTGACACCAGTCCTTCGTAAAGGCCACCTTCATGGGCGATTTCAAACAGGACCTCGCCAACGCGTTCCTCGGAATTTGCACGGCCATAGGCAAAGCGACCAAACAGCAAGTTATCAAGGATCGGTGCTGCTGATGCGTAGCCATCCGCCTCGAAGAAGTCGATATAGCCTGCCAGATCATCGGGCATGTTTTCGCGGAACTTGGGCCGGGCCTGAAGAACAAGTTCGCGGAAATCATCATCGATCACGCGCAGGCGGTGGCGGGCCGGGGTCAGTTGCATGGCAACGTCGAGAAGACGCAACTGGTCCTCTTTGCGCATGTCATCGACACGCACACCGTCGGTGCGTTTCAGGATGTTTTTCACCTCGGGCATTTCATCGGCCGAGACAAAGCTGTAACGGTCAAAGAATTCATGCCCCGGGGGCAGGCCGGTAAACAGTTCGATCATCAGATCAAGCGTTTCACGCCCCATCTTGATCATCTTTTCATACAGGCCACTTTCGCGCAGGCTTTTCTGGATATAGGGATGCGACAGGAAGTCCATCCGCTTGAATTCGGTGCGCGATGGTGTGCCGAACAGGATGTTCACGCCGACCGGCGCGTTGTCGTTGTATTTGTCGAAATCATACGGTTCGACAAGGTCGGACAGCTGACGTTCGGCCAGAATTTCCTTAAGGCGCGGACGGACATCGAGTACCGATTGAACAAGGTTCGGGCGTTCTTCAGGGCTGATGCGGCGCAACAGGCCAATGCGATAAATATCACGATCAAGGCCGACCACCTCAAGCAGGCGCATCAGTTCCTTTTGCATGTCTTCGCGCGATTCAAATCCCGGTCCGACATAATCGATCCACTCGGCAGACGGATCATAGGGGATGTTGCCCGACATCTTGATCTCGTCATACATTTCGCGCGTCAGCTTCCAGGGCAGGTCGGCGGGATCGGCAAGTTCGACGACATCGACAAATTTGGGATCGGGATAGGCTTTGGCGTCCGCATCGCTGTCAGGTGCGGGATTATCGTTATCCTGTTCCAGAAGGACGGGGCGGTGTTTCAGGCCATAGAACAGGTTATCGGAAATACTGCCATTAAACAGATACGCATCTGCCCCGACATAGGCCAGACGTTGCCCGACCACCGCAGCCGGAAGGGTGGTGGCATCAAAATCGGCAAACTGAATGCGCCCGCCCGTCGGGGTCATGATGTGGGCAATCAGACGGGCAAGTTGCGATTTGCCACTGTCTGATGCGCCGGTCAAAAGGGCCTTGCCCGGCAATCCCATGTTAAACGAAACATTTTCCACCACACGGGTGCCGTCTTCATCCGTCCATGACAGGGCACTGACATCCAGCGGGCCGGCCAGTTTTGGCGAAACCGGTGCAATCAGTTCGTGTTCCGGTGCAAGATCAGGCAGCTCGAACTGTTCGTGCAGCTGTTCGTATTTGATGTTGGCATCGGCAAGGCGCTGATAATAGGCAAGAAGCTCTTTCCACGGTGCCGACATGTCCTTGTAGGCGGCAAGGGCCGCGACCAGCGCACCGAAGCTCAGGTCACCGGTAATCACCAGATAGCCACCGATGGAGTAGAAGAAGAACGGGGTGATCTGGGCGATGAAGTTATTGAGGAACTTGATGAAGAATTTGCGGAAATAGATTTCCTTGCGGATCTCGAAGATCCGGCCAAGTCGCTGGGTGAAGTGGGTCAGTTCGAACCCTTGTGTTTCATTGGCGCGGATATCGGTCGCACCACCAACCGTCTCGCCGATATGTTCGGACATGCGGCGCACGTTCTGAACGCGCTGTTTGCCAAGCAGGTTAACGCGGCGTTGCAGTTTCGGGATCAGATAGCCCTGCAACGGATAAAACGCGATCGCTGCCAGCCCCATCAAAGGGTCCTGAATAAAGATAAAGGCCGAAATCGTGATCAGAATGCCGCCCTGATAAAGCGGCAGGGCATAGGCCTCGCCAAAGAAGCCGCCGAGCGGTTCGGCTTCGGCGGTGATCATGGAAACGATTTCGCCCTGGCTGGTTTTGCGGAAATGCGGCAGTGGGAAGCGCAGAACACGATCAAAAAGCTCGTAGCGCATGCGACGCAGCATGCGTTCTGCCATCACGCCCTGATAGACGTTGATGAAGTATTTGAAGCCGCCATTAACGAAGACGAGGGCCAGAAAAATGCCCGAGAGGGCGAACAGATACTCGATCTGGGTCAGATCGATGCCAAGGATGTCATAGGGCGCACCGGCACCACCGATGGCCTCGTTGACGATCTGCTTGGGCAGATCAAGCGAGTAATAAAGAAACGGGAAAGAGGCCAGCGTGACCAATGTCAGCATGATCTGCTGGAGGCGGCTATGACGCCATATATAGGCAAAAACCGATTTGGGCATTCGCACGTCCCGTTTTGTGGTTGTGGAACATTTTTTGTTCCGTTTGCTCGTTTTTATATTTGGGCAGGGTCAGGGCCCATAGATCCTGATCCCAGTGTGCAGGTTATGCGCCGGTTGTCTGATCAACCAAGATCAAAACTTTGTTCCGGTTCAATGAACCCGCAGAAACCGTCCGCCACGGCGTCGGGTTTATCATAAGCCTGATAGTGATAGAGCCACATCTTCGCCTTGATCTCGGCAGGCAGGGTCACAAGTTGGTCGTAATGGGCATGGACCCCGGAATGACGGGGGCCGAGTTCGCAATCCTGAAAGATGATGTCGGCCTTTTTGTAGAACGGCATATGATCTTCGGGATTGAAAATCGCATCTGTTGTCAGGAAGAAGGACTTGTTCTGGCCGTGACCAAACAGGGCATAGGAATACATCGTGCTTTCCGGTGTCACGACATGGGCAACCGGGATGACATCGAAATGCATGCCATGCCAGTCAAATCCGTTCTTGGTGGAAAGCGGGACCACATCGAAATAGGACGACAGTTTGCTGTTTCCGTGATCGCTGATTTCAAGGCCGCCGCGCAATGAGTGCTCCCACAGCGGTTCCAGCAGTTCGTCGACCGCAAACAGTTCCGCCCGGTGCCCTTCGAAGACGAAATAATTGGCAAGCGCCATCCATTCGAGCCCACCGATATGGTCCGAATGCAGATGGCTGACATAGACACCATGAATGTCGTTTGGCATATGACCAATGTTGCGCAGCGAGTGGCGCGCGTCTGAACCGCAGTCAATCAGCAGGCGCTGTGGTTGGTCATTGCCCGACGGGGTCGTTTCCAGAACCATGTTGCTCTGAAAATTGTCAGCGGCCATACAAAAGGCCGATCCTGTCCCCGCAAACGTTAGCTTCATTCCCCGATCTCCCGATATTTGTCGAAAGATTAGACGAGGTTCGGGGCGTTTAACCACCCCCTTTTTATGAGTAACCGCTCAATTTTCCCGGCAAGCCTGGCCTGACCGACTGTTCAGGATGGTGTCGATGTCTTGTTTTGATCGGATGGGACGTCTTGTGGATGGTCGTTCCGGGCGTTGGCAAGTTTGCTCATTTCACTACGCAGAGCGCGCAGTTCGGTCATGATTTCCTGATGATCGAGTTCGATCACATCACGGGTCTGGGTTTCTTCAACATCGACATGTGTCGACATCGCATCAACCACAATTGCGATAAACAGGTTCAGGACGGCAAATGTCGTTACCAGAATGAACGGCACGAAGAAAAGCCACGCCAGCGGGTAAGACTCCATCACCGGGCGGACAATGCCCATCGACCAGCTTTCCAGCGTCATGATCTGGAACAGCGAATAAAGTGATTCACCAATCGTGCCAAACCAGTCGGGGAAGCCTTCGCCAAACAGCTTGGTCGCCATCACGGCCGAGACATAAAACACCAGCGACAGAAGTGTCAGGACGGAAATCATGCCGGGAATGGCGCGCATCAGGGCTTCGACCACCTTGCGCATGGACGGCACGGTCGAAATCAGGCGGAAGGCACGCAGGATACGCAGCGCACGCAGGACCGAGACGCCCTGGCCTGCCGGCATCAGGGTGATGGCAACAATCGTGAAATCAAAGACATTCCAGGCGCGCTTGAAAAAGGCCAGTCGATAGAGCGCAAGTTTCATCACCAGTTCGATGACAAAAATCGCCACCGCCACCTGATCGAGCACATGCAGCACCGACCCCGCCGCATTCATCACGGTCGGGGATGTTTCAAGCCCGAGGATGATGGCGTTAATCGCAATGACGGCGGTGATGAAATTTTGAAATCGATTGGATTCAACGATCCGGCGAAGAAAATTCATGGTGCCTCCCGACCAGGCCGGAAAAGGGCGCTTCATTTTGCCGGATATAACCGACGGACAGACTGCGCCGGAAAATGACAACAGGGCGCAGCATCATTGATGATGGTCTGCGCCCTGAATGGAAAATCAGTTCAGGCCCTTGCGGCCCATTTCAAGGAACTTGTCACGACGGCGCGCCTTGAGCACGCCACCTTCGACGTCATCCATGCTTTCAAGTGCCTTGATGATCGCTTTGCCAACCCGTTTGCAGGCTTCCTTGGCATCGCGCTGTGCGCCACCAAGCGGCTCTGGCACGATTTCGTCAATCACGCCAAGCTGCAACAGATCCTGTGCGGTAAGACGGAGCGCCTCGGCGGCAGTTTTGGCTTCGTCGCCAGAACGCCACAGAATGGATGCGCAACCTTCTGGCGAGATCACCGAATAAATCGAGTTTTCAAGCATCAGAACGTTGTTGGCAACCGCAAGCGCAATCGCACCACCCGATCCACCTTCGCCGATGATGACCGATACCAGCGGCACTTTGATATCAAGGCAGGCTTCGATCGACCGTGCGATGGCTTCGGACTGGCCGCGCGCCTCGGCATCGGCACCCGGGAAGGCGCCAGCAGTATCAACAAGGGTGACAACCGGAATGTTGAAACGCTCGGCCATGCGCATCAGGCGGATCGCCTTGCGATAGCCTTCGGGGCGGGCGGAGCCGAAATTGTGTTTCACACGGGTTTCGGTATCGCGGCCTTTTTCATGGCCGATCACCATCACCGTGCGGCCCTGCAAACGACCGAAACCACCGATGATTGCGGCGTCTTCGCCAAACTGGCGGTCACCGGAAAGCGGGGTGAAATCGTCAAACAGGTTGGCGATATAGTCGGTGAAATGCGGACGATCAGGATGGCGCGCCACCTGGGTTTTCTGCCAGGGGGTCAGCTTGCCATAGGTGCCTTGCAAAAGCTTGGTCAGCTTTTCCTGCAGGCGGGAAACCTCGTCTGCGATGTTGACTTCGTCACTGCCCGTCAAATGACGGAGCTCTTCGATCTTGCCTTCAAGTTCGGCGATCGGCTTTTCAAAATCGAGGAAGTTATGCATCAGGGCATCATATCCGACTGGGAAACAATGGGGCGGAACATAGTATATCGACCCGCCACGTCAAGGGCGGAGCTATGAACAGTCCATATTTTCCGTTTACGTAATAATTATGGCGTAGTGTTCATACATTCATTACGTCTGATAGTTTGCACGTGGAACCCCATGACGTCCAGTATCGAGATCACACACATCAACGCCCCGGACGACGTTTCGTTCGAGCGGCTTGTTGAAATTCTTTTGGCGGCCTTTGCCTTTCAGGACGATATTGTCGATCCGCCAAGCTCGGCCAAGTCGGTTTCGGTTTCCGAACTGCAATGGCGTTTTGCGCGCGACACACTGTTTGTCGCCCGGGATGGCAATGGCAACATCATCGGCCAAATCTGGATCGAGGATGTCGGCAAGGACGCCTATCTTTACAAGCTTTCGGTTGACCCGGCGGTCAAGGGATCTGGTATCGGCAAGGCATTGGTCGAGGCCGCCTGTGCGTTTGCGCGTGATCGCGGCAAGCAGCATATGCGGCTTAGTGTTCGTATCGAACTTGAAGACAATATCGGGTTTTTCAAATCACGCGGGTTTGTGATTGCCGGCGAAGGTGTTCATGACGGATATGACAGAACGACATTCTGGAAAATGGCACGTGACTTGCGGCAAATCTGATCAGGCGGGTTCACTTTCGGGCATCGGGCGTTTTGACATCGCATAATACGGAACATGGGTTTCGCCCCAGTCCTTGAGGGCCAGAATAATGCCGCGCAGCGTTTCACCCTTTTGGGTCAGGCTGTATTCAACGCGCGGCGGAACTTCGGCATAGACTTCACGATGTACAAGCCCATCGGTTTCAAGTTCGCGGAGCTGGCGGGTCAGCATGCGCTGGGTGACGCCGGGCATCAGACGGCGCAGCTCGTTAAAGCGTTTCGTGCCATCAAGCAGATGGAACATCACAACGCCTTTCCACTTGCCGCCAATCATATCAAGCGCACCTTCAACCGGGCAGCCTGGGCTTCTGTTGGGTGGGCAGCTATTCATCTTTAACCTCCAAATCAGCAAGGACCGGTTCAGGGAATGTGTCTGTAATTCCCGGAAATCCGCAATAGTATACAAATTGATACTATATGCTGAAATTGTGCGTACTTATTTCAAAGAGGATTATGCGTTAAAACTTGGCCATTCACAAATCAAACCTTTGATGGAAGGAAATGCCAAAGATGAAAGCCATTGGTATTTATAAATCTGCCCCGGTCGAAACCGACGGCCTGTTCACCCAGATCGAAACCGACGCCCCGGTTGCCGAGGGTCATGATATCCTTGTTCGGGTAAAGGGCGTTGCGGTGAACCCGGTCGATTTCAAAGTCCGCAAGGGCAAGCAGGATGACGGTGCCTTCAAGGTGCTTGGTTGGGATGCGGCCGGTGTTGTCGAGGCTGTTGGCGAAGACGTCACCCTGTTCCGTCCGGGCGATGAAGTCTGGTATGCCGGGGATGTGACCCGTTCGGGGTCCAATGCCCAGCTGCAACTTGTTGATGAACGCATTGTCGCGCCCAAGCCGAAGTCACTTGATTTCGCCGCCGCAGCCGCCCTGCCATTGACGACGATTACAGCGTGGGAAGCGATGTTTGATCGTCTTATGATTGATCGCAAGGCGGTTGACGCCAATGCAAATAAAACGATCCTGATCATTGGCGGGGCCGGTGGTGTTGGATCGATTGCCATTCAGTTGGCCAAGCTTGCCGGTCTGAAAGTCATCACGACCGCATCGCGCCCGGAAACCACGGCGTGGGTCAAAAAGCTTGGCGCGGATCAGGTGATCAACCATCGCAATCCGCTGGATGAAGAACTGGCGACGATTGATGTTGCCAATGTCGATTACATTTTCTGCACGTCGGAAACCGATCAGTATTTTGATGTGATGGCGACTGTCATTGCGCCGCAGGGCCGGATCGTGACGATCACCGAGGCCCAGGAAAATCACAATGTGGATCTTCTGAAAGCCAAGTCTGCCAGCTTCTCCTACGAGTTCATGTTTACCCGTTCGATGTTCCAGACGGCTGACATGATTGCACAGCACAAGCTTCTGGCGACGGTGGCCCAGTTGGTTGATGAGGGCACCATTACCAATACGGCGAATGAAAGCTTTGGCGCGCTTTCACCGGAAAGCCTGCAGAAAGCGCATGCGTTGCTGGAAAGTGGCAAGGCCATTGGCAAGATCATCTTTGACGGCATTGCCGACTGATTGCAGTGCCATAGAATAACAGGCATCTGAATTAAGGGCTGGCCCGCGGGAATGTCGCGGGCCAGCCTTTTTTATTGTCGGGATCTGGTGGTTAATCTCCGGAGGCATCTGCGATCAATGCTGTGATCTGATCGCGGAGCCAGCGATACAGGGGATGGGTGGTGGTGCGGTCATGCCAGATTAGCGCCATGTCAAAACCGGTAACAGGCATCGGGGGATCAAATATCTGGATCTGACCGCTGCGACCGTGGGCAACCCGCCTGGGCACAAGGGCGATCATATCGCTGCGTGCGACGATTTCGGGAACAACTAGAAAACCCGGCGCAGACAGGGCAACGTTGCGTTTGCGTCCAAGTGCCGCAATGGCATCATCGGCTGGCCCCTTAAATCCGCCGCCTTCGGGGGACACGACGACATGGTCAAGTGCGCAAAAGCTGTCGAGATCAAGTGGCTTGCTGATTGCCGGATGATCGCATCTGGCGATTGCGACATATTCCTCGCGATAGATTTTGCGCATTCGAAGTGTTTCGGGCGCGGTTTCAGGGGTTGAGAGTGCCAGGCTGACATCACCGCGCGCCATCTGGGTATCGAGCATGGATGTGTTGATCGTGCGCCAGGCGACCTTGATCCCCGGCGCATCACGCCGCAAGACTTCGAGAAGCGGCATCAGGATCGCGTATTGCACATAGTCACTGGCGGCAATGGCGATGGTGGCGGTGACTGTTGATGGATCAAACGGACTGTTTTCGGCAACGACCCGGCGAACGCTTTCCAGTGCCTGATGCAGCGGTTCCTGGAGTTCCAGTGCGCGTTCGGTCGGGATCATGCCGCGCTGTGCGGGCAGCAATAACGGATCGCCCAGCAAATCACGCAGGCGCGTCAGCCGTGTTGAAATCGCTGGCTGGCTAAGGTTCAGGCGCCTTGCCGCATGCGTAACATTGCGTTCGGCCAGCAGCGTGTCGAGTGTGACCAGCAGGTTCAGGTCAAGCTTGCTGATATCTGTCATATTTATACCAGATCAAAAATTATTGAATTTCAAAGATAGCAGAACATCAGGCCATGATCACGCATCGAACGTGATCCCCTTTGGAAAGGACGGCCCAATGTCGAATGTCTTGATTGTCCATGCCCATCCCGAACCCGCATCCCTGACCAGTGCATTAAAGGATGTCGCGGTTGAAACGCTGCGTGCTGACGGCCACGCCGTAAAGGTTTCTGATCTTTATGCCATGGGTTGGAAACCGTTGGCTGATGCGCACGATTTCACCGAACGTCGCGATCCTGATCGGCTGATCTATGTGGCAGAGTCCAAAAATGCCTATGCGTCCGGCTTTCAGACGGCGGATATCGCCGCCGAACAGGATAAGCTTTTGTGGGCGGATGCGGTGTTGTTCAGCTTTCCGATGTGGTGGTTTGGCATGCCCGCCATCCTGAAAGGCTGGTTTGATCGGGTGTTTGCCTATGGCTTTGCCTATGGTGTGGGCGAACATAGTGAGACGCATTGGGGCGATCGCTATGGCGAGGGCACGCTTGCCGGACGCCGCGCGATGTTGATTGTGCCGATTGGTGGACATTTGCCGCATTACAGTGACCGCGGTGTTAATGGCAGCATCGATAATGTGTTGTGGCCGATCCAGCATGGTGCGCTTTTCTATCCCGGTATGGACGTCATGCCGCCATTTCCGGTTTACAGCACCGATCGCATGGATGAAGACGGCTGGGCAGAAATCGAGGCCGCGTTCAAGCAACGCCTTGCCGGTTTGTTCACCGATGATCCAATCCCGTACCGCACCCAAAATGGTGGCCATTATGATGGCAAGCAGCGCCTGAAACCGGAACTCGGTGGTGGGTCGGATGGCATCAACATGCATCTGGTGCGTGATGGCGATCCCCAAGAAATCCTGCACGGGCAGGTCAGGCAATCACGCCGACTGGCATCCTAGATAATAGTGAAAAGGGCCGGGGAAAATCCCGGCCCTTTTGATGTGATCTGAATATAAGGCGTTTAGCCCGCGTCGCGCGCGGCGATGGCTTCGGCCTGACGGACCATAACCTCGGCCTGTTTGATGGATGCGATATCAATCAGACGACCATCAAGGGCCACGGCACCGGCCCCTTCGGACTGGGCCTTTTCCATCGCTTCAAGGATGCGTTTGGCCTTGGTGACTTCGGCATCAGAAGGTGAATAGACTTCGTTGGCGAGGGTGATCTGGCTTGGGTGGATCGCCCATTTGCCCTCACAGCCCAGAACCATGGCGCGGGCGGCTTGCGCGCGATAGCCGTCCGGATCAGAGAAATCCCCAAACGGACCATCAATCGGGCGCAGACCATTGGCGCGGGCCGCGACCACCATGCGGGCAATGGCATAGTGCCACATGTCACCCCAGTGATAATCGCGCGGATTGTCGCCATCCTTGTCGGTCAAAACGCCGTAATGCGGGTTCGGGCCGCCAATGCCGGTTGTCATCGCCTTGGTCGAGGCGGCGTAATCGGCGACACCGAAATGCAGGCTTTCATTGCGCGGGGAGCCCGCGGCAATTTCGTGGATGTTTTGCATGCCAAGGGCAGTTTCAATGATCAGCTCAAACCCGATGCGCTTTTTGCGGCCCTTGGCCGTTTCGATCTGGGTTGCCATCATATCAAGGGCGTAAACGTCGGCAGCAGTTCCGACCTTGGGGATCATGATCAGGTCAAGCCGGTCACCGGCCTGTTCGAGAACATCGACGACGTCACGATACATGTAATGGGTATCAAGACCGTTGATGCGCACCGACAGGACCTTGTCGCCCCAGTCGATATCGTTGATGGCCTCGATGATGTTTTTGCGGGCCTGTTCCTTGTCGCTGGGCGCAACGGCGTCTTCCAGATCAAGGAAAATGGCATCGGCCTTGGATTTCGCGGCCTTTTCAAACAGTTCGATCCGGCTGCCGGGAACGGCAAGTTCGGACCGGTTCAGGCGTGCCGGGGCCGGGGTCGGTGTGGTGAAGCTCATGGTAACGTTTCTCCAGAACCTGTCATTTCAATCAGTGCGTCGCAGGCGATGGATCATCAATTGATCATCGCGCGAAGCATGTGGCGTATTCTTGCGTCCCGTTTTCGGGATCGTACCGTGGCCGCCGTGACAGTTATGTGGTCTGCGATCATTGTGCGTCGCAGTAAACCTGTGGGTAATTTAGGGTGCGGATGCGAATGGTGGCAAGTTTTAAAACACTTATGTCTCTAGTGCTTTTGGCGCACGCGGCCCGTAAATCAGAAAAACTCGAGATAAGCCGGATAAAGCAATAGCCCCTTAACCGGACTGTCGTTAGATTACCGGCGATACCGGGAACGCCATCGGTTGCGGGCCCTTAGACCCTATCAGCAGGTAGTATCGAACGCCCCATGCGTCGCGCTTATTCCATTGTTGTTTCTGCCGGTCTGGCACCTGCGCTCATTCTGGGTGCGTGCCTGGTGCTGGCCGTTTCACCGACACTGGTGCCAGCCGAACTTTCGGGATTGGTGCGATATGGGCCGTTTTTGCTTGCCGTTCTGGGCGGGGCGATTGGCTGGTGGTTTAACCGCGGGCGCGCGGTTTTTGTCATGTTGTTGCTGCTGGTTTGCTATTGGCTTTTGGTGGGTAACGGGGCCGGCATTTCGGCCGAGGGATTGGCGTTCCTGCGGATCGCCACACTTTATCTGATCCCGATCAATTTGCTTTTACTGGGCTTTACGGCCGAGCGCGGTGTTTTGAACCCGCGGGGCATTGCCCGGATGCTGGTTCTGGGATTGCAGATCTTTGTCATGCTGATGCTGGCGGGGCAGCCCGATGTCGGGTCAGCCCTGCATCGCGTGCTTGATACGCGCTTTTTTGTCAGCACCGGTATTTTGGGCGCAATGCCCCATCCGGCGATGATCATATCCGTCATCGCGGTGGTCCTGCTTTTGATCCGGCACAAGCCGCTTGAAACCAGCTTTGCGGCGGCGATCATCGCCATTGATGTGGCAACCGTGATGGGCAGCGGGATTATTCAATATGGATATCTGGCAGCAACCGGTGTGGTTCTGGCGGGGCTTGCGCAGGAAGCCTGGCGGATGGCGTTTGTCGATGATCTGACCGGGCTGCCGGGGCGGCGCGCGCTGGGCCATGCGATGGCGGAACTTGGCAATCAATATGCGATTGCGATGCTTGATGTTGATCACTTCAAGAAGTTCAACGACACCTATGGTCATGATGTTGGCGATATCGTTTTGAAAAAGGTGGCGCGGGAGCTTGCGCGCGTCGGCGGTGGTGGGAAGGCATACCGTTATGGCGGCGAAGAATTTGCTGTGCTGTTTGCCGGACGCAGTGCCGAACGTGCAGCAGAGCCGCTTGATGCGCTGCGCAAACGGATTGCAGAGAACAAGATCACTCCGCCGGAAAAAAACAAATCCGTTTCCGTTACCATCTCGGTTGGGGTGTGCGAACGCGATGAGGATACCACCGACCCGTGGGCAGTCCTTAAAAGTGCCGACCAGAAGCTTTATCAGGCAAAGCAATCCGGCCGTAATCGCGTGGTGATTTAAAGCTCGTCAAACTTGAAGACAAGCCGCATCGAGCCTGCCGTGTTGGCGAGGGTTGCCAGACAGTTGGCGGCGCGTTCCGGTGGAATGGCGACGGCAAAGCGCAGGGTGTAAATCCGTGCATCCTTTTCATCGGTTGCCGATGCCGCCAGACGGACGATGTTGGCGTTATATTCGATAAAGATTTCCGACAGGCGCGCGATCAGGCCCGGCTGATCAATCCCCGAACATTCGATCAGATGGGTGGCACCCGGTGCCGTGGTCATTTCCGGGGTGGCGGCAATGGCTTCGACGGTGATGTCGGCATTGCCAAGGGAAAGTCCGCGCAGCACAGCCTCGCATTCGGATATCGGGCATTCGTCGGGAAGTTCGCAAGTGGTTTCGAACTTCGCAACATCGCCGTCGAGCGAAAAGGAGGTTGGGCCAAGGTTTGTGCCGATATCAAACAGTCGTCCGGTGATATCGGAAATCAAACCGACGCGGTCATCGCAGGAAATGGTGATCCGGGTGTTGGCATTCATTGTTGCGCTCCGTCCTAGGTCCCTTATCGGGCTTTGCCCTTGTGATCAGCTGACCATAACACCGCAGCGATACAAGATGCAGTGATTTTGTCGACCGGATGGCTACGCGCCAAGGGTGTAGTACGTTGTGCAAAGGTGATTGGATGCGCCTTTGTTATCACAATCATATGATTGAACTGATACGCGATGATGGGCCGTATGCCTTCGTGTGACAGCAACAATTCGACGTTGAAATTCCACGTTGGTTAACAGGAGATAGGACCATGTCTGCGATCAAATCGTCTCTCATTGCCGTTGCGACCGCTGCCAGCCTGACCTTTGGCGCCATGTCCGCCAAAGCAGCTGATATCGTTGATACCGCCGTTGCCGCCGGTTCGTTCAACACGCTTGTAGCGGCCGTGCAGGCCGCCGGACTTGTCGATACGCTTAAAGGCGAAGGTCCGTTTACGGTCTTTGCGCCGACCGACGAAGCCTTTGCCAAACTGCCGGCAGGCACCGTTGAAGACCTTCTGAAGCCGGAAAACAAGGACAAGCTTGTTTCCATCCTGACCTATCATGTGGTGCCGGGCAAAGTGATGTCGGGTGACATCGCAGGCAAGGAAATGATGGTGGCCAGTGTCCAGGGTGACAGCATCGATGTGAATGCCATGAACGGTGTCATGGTCGATGAAGCCACTGTGGTCAATGCCGATATCGAGGCTGACAACGGTGTTATTCACGTGATCGATACCGTGATCATGCCGGGCATGTAAGCCCGCAAACACCGACATAAAATACCCGATGTAAGATACGAAGCCCGGTGCAAATGTGTGCCGGGCTTTTTTCTGATCGGGCTTGTTTGAAGATTGTGCGCCAGACCAAGCAAGCGCAAAGCAGGTGGGCGAAAGAACAAAGGCCCGACGCAGTAACGTCGGGCCTTTGACTGGCGCGCCCGGAAGGATTCGAACCTCCGGCCTTCTGATTCGTAGTCAGATGCTCTATCCAGCTGAGCTACGGGCGCTTTTACGCTTGTATAAATGGTAAAGGCCCGACGCGGTGACGTCGAGCCTTTCACTGGCGCGCCCGGAAGGATTCGAACCTCCGGCCTTCTGATTCGTAGTCAGATGCTCTATCCAGCTGAGCTACGGGCGCTTGCCTTAATTTCCGGCGGTTTGCAAAGGACTGCTCCCCGTCGGCGGAGCGGAACTTATGCAAACGAGCATGCCATTGCAAGCAGTAAATTTGAATTTTTGCCATTTTTTCCGAAGGCGCGGTTTACCTGACTGCTACGCCCCTGTTTTGCCCGGCTTTGTCCGCTTTGAAGTGAATAAGGACAAGACTCGGCAAAAAAGGGGCAAATGCGTCTTGTTCCATAAGTGGTCGTAGACTAAGATGCTTTCAATCCCGGGGGAGCAGGGGCTTGTTTCACCTAGATAAAAAGGCAGGCCCAGGGAGATTCGCATATTTCTACTTAGGTAATAGATCGAAATGGCCGTTCGTAAAACCTACCTCGCCGTAATCGGCACCGCCCTGATGCTGGGGGGATGTTCTTTTTCTTCTGAGGCCCTGTGGCCGACACTTGCCGGTGAAGAGGAAACGACGCAGCAAAACGTCGTTGCCAATCAGCCTGTTGGTGCCGATGCCATCACCAGCTATGACGTTGCTGCAAGCACGGAACCGCTGACTGGGGTATCTCAGACCGGAACCTTTGTTGGTACCAAGGTCGAGAACATGCAGCAGGAGCTGAACCGTCTCAAATCCGCTTTGAGCAATCATAGCAACGAACTGCAGCAGCTGCGTGGACAGACCGTCGCGCACTCGCAGGCCTATCACGGCACGGTTGCCGCGATCAGTGCCCGTCTGCAGGTCGGCACCACGCCGGGCAACCCGGTTCTGGTGCAGCAGTGGAACACCGCACAGTCCGAACTGGATCGTGTGAATGATGACATTGCCGCGCTGAACTCGCTGGCCAACAAGGTTGCTGCCGACAGCACGCTGTCGACCTTCCTGCTTGAGTCGGTTCGTTCGGCCTATCAGGTTTCAGGCGCTGTTGACGAAGACCACCGTCAGCTGGCCCTGCTTGAAGACGAAACCAACCGCACCACGGTGCTGATTGATCGTCTTCTGAACGAAATCAGCGAAAGCCTTGCCCGTCAGACGTCTTATGTCAGCACAGAACGCGCGAACCTCAATGCGCTGGCCCTGGCTGTCAAGAATGGCGAGATCTTCGGGGATTCCCTTTCCAAACGTGTCTTCCAGTCGCAGGCTGCACCGGCATCAAGCGGTCAGCGTATGGCAGCCGCACCAAGCGACCGTCCGCTTGTCGTGATCCGTTTTGATACGGCGAGCGTCAAGTACGAGCAGGCGTTGTATAACGCGGTGAACCGCGTTCTTGAACGTCGCCCGCAGGCAAGCTTTGATGTGGTTGCGGTGACACCGAATCGTGGTACCCCGGCGCAGGTTGCGCTGAATGCCAATAAATCCAAGCGCAACGCGCAGGCAGTTCTTCGGTCGCTGACCGATATGGGCATGCCAAGCTCGCGCGTGCGTGCTTCTGATGCGACCAGCGCATCTGTCTCGGCAAACGAGGTGCACGTCTTCGTGCGCTAAGTCCTGTCGGACACCTACGGATTTTAAGAACGGCTAGCGGGTGCTTCGGGAGATCGAAGCACCCGTTTTTTATTTCGGGTCATGCCGGGTCGGGCTATTTCGCCTGATCCGGTCAGCCGGAAAAACAGAAGCCAGAAAACAGAAGGCTGATATGGGCGATCTGGTAAATCTGCGGCAGGCACGCAAACGCAAGCAACGCGACGAAAAGGCCCGCAAGGCTGATCAGAACCGCTTGCTGCACGGGCGCACGCGAGGTGAACGCACCTTGACTGAACATGAACGTCAGAACGCCGACAAACAGCATGACGGACACAAGCGTGAAAAGCCGATCAGTGGTGAGCAAGACCAAGCCCCCGAGGTCAGCGAAAATAACGTGGTTTCAATCTTCGCATCTGATGAACCGTCCAACAGCGAAGTCAAATAGCGGCCCAATCATTTAAGTAAACAAGACGATACCGATGCCGATCCCATGCGGATAAACCGCGTGTCGTGCTTTGCTGGTCTGTCGGTTGTGATCGGGGACGGTTGTGATCAGGGGGCAGGGAGCCGTTGCCCGTGTGTGATGTGCAGTGACAATGGCGTGTTGCCATCGTTGCGGATCAAACGGGCAGGTGTCGGCCGTTGCACAAGGCAGCACGGCATCACCGGCAGTGCCGGGTATTCAAATCGCGGCATCGGAAATTGCATTCCGTCTGCCGGTCGCAAGTCTTCAGGCGCAATGTGAACAGATCATGGCGATCAGTTCAGCAGCGTTTCCGCTTCGCGTTTGGCCTGATCAAGGGCTTCATCCCATCCCATCAACCAGTCTTCATGATCGCGGCAATCAGACGGATAGGGGTTTTCGGTCAGGCGGTGGGCGTCGATCCCGGCCGAGAAACCGGAACCATAGGCCGAGTTCGGCAGGTGGCGTTCCTGAACCACCGGCGCATGGGTTTCATAAAGGTTGTTGCGAAATGCCGGCAGCGAACACAGAACACCATCATCGATGCCAAGCGGGTAGGCCATCATCATGGCGGTGCCAAGCGAAGTGATCGACAATTCTTCGCCAGCCGTCATGCGGATCAAGCCAGCCAGTTGAAGATTGGCGATGGCATTGTCGATGCGGCGCTGCAAGTCAGGGCCGTCTTGGATGGCAACCTGATTGCCATAATCATCGGTACAGAAAAGGGACAGGACACGGCGCAGCAACATGCTGCGATCAAGATTTGCCTCGGCGCTGCGCAGTACGGTCAGCATCAAGGTCGGGTCGCCAGGCGCGAAATCCATAGAACTGGACATTCATGGGCCTCCGTTCGGGTCTAAACGAATTCCCTCCCAAGTCGGCAGCGATTATCTCTTGGCCTTGCTCTCTCGGTCTTGAGCGGAGGCAAAGCCCTGCTGCCTTTTCTTATTATAGTTTGCAGATATGTTGCCAACTTGTGAAGACAAGATTTCGCTTATGCGGAATTTTTTGTTCTTGGCAGTGAACAAAAGCACTTTGGCGGCGTAACAATCTGAAAACAGGTGGCTATTATCGTTGCTGCGCTGCGGAAGAATTTGTGGAAAATTTTTCCTGATTTGGGCTGGCTTGCGGCGGGTAGAGGCACTTTCGCCTTTGGTGCCCGGGCGCAGATCGCCTCAGGTCGCGTTCTTGCCGGGTTTTGTAGCCGCGGACGCGGTCTTGCCATCCGGATTGCGCCAGACGCGCACGCGGTTGCGACCGCCTTCCTTGGCGGCGTATAGGGCCTTGTCGGCTTTCTCGATGATTTGCTCGGTCGTGCGGTTCTTGGTCATCGGGGCCGCCCCGATGGAAGCGGTGACCGGCAATATCGTTTCGTCCGAGATGGCAACCGGGGATGCCTCGATCACGCGACGCAGGCGTTCGAGAACGCGTGCGCATTGCTTCATGTCGGCATTGGGCAGGCAGACGAGGAATTCCTCACCGCCATAGCGATACACCTTGTCAAACGGGCGGACATGCGATTGCAGGATGCCAGCGACTGATTGCAAAACGAGATCACCGGCCTGATGGCCATAGGTGTCGTTAACCGATTTGAAGTGATCAAGGTCGACCAGCGCGATCGCGGTGGGGACCCCGGTGCGGATCGCACGTTCGCGTTCGGCATTCAGATCGCCCATCATGGTCTGACGGTTATAGGTGCCTGTCAGTGGATCAACATCTGATCGCGCGGTTCGGAACGCACGTTCAAGCCGGCGCAACTGGGCAAAGAATGATTCTGCGCGCAGGGCCATCATGTCGAACTCGGCCGAATCGACTTCGTGATCGACATCATGTGCGCTTAAAAGCCGCTTCGCCGACTCGTGAAGTTGCTGATGGGTTGTTGCCAGGGCGCGCATGGCGGGCTGGTCAATCAGGCGGTTATGGCGATTAAGCGCGTACCACGCCCCGAAATCACAATCATGATCGTCTTCGTCGGCGTCAGATGACGCCTGCGAATCCCCCAGAACCAGCTTGCGGTTCCAGCGCAGCAAAAGGGCGATATGTTCGCCCAGCGCCTTTTCAAGTTCGGCAAGAATGTCGCGTTCGGCATCGGCCATCCCGCCATCGGCAATGCTTTCGGGCATTTTATGGCCCTTGGATCTGCCTTTAGCTGGCAGGGTGTCTGCCTTGGCCGGTTGCGACTTGTCACTCATTCGGAAGGCCCGGATTGGGGTTACGAGAAGATTTCGCCAAAGGTCTGTTGTAACAGGCGATCAAGCTCCGCCATAGGAATATCGACGCCCAGATCTTTCAGGCTGGTGACCCCATGGTCGGAAATGCCACACGGCACGATTCCACCGAAATGCGTCAGGTCCGGGGCGACATTGATCGCGATACCATGGAACGTCACCCAGCGGCGCACCCGGACGCCAATGGCGGCGATCTTGTCTTCGCGGCCATCATCGCGCACCACCCATATGCCAACACGGCCATCGCGCCGTTCGCCTTTAACGCCCAGCAGGGCGAGGGTGCGAATCACCCATTCTTCGAGATTATGGACATAGACCCGGACATCGCGACCGCGATTCTTAAGGTCGAGCATTAGATAAACCGTGCGCTGACCCGGTCCGTGATAGGTATATTGCCCGCCGCGGCCCGCGTCATAGACCGGAAAGCGATCCGGATCCACAAGGTCCTCGGCATGGGCACTGGTGCCGGCCGTATAAAGTGGCGGATGTTCAAGAAACCAAACAAGTTCATGGGCTTCGCCAGCATGAATGGCCTCTGCGCGGGCTTCCATTTCTGCAAGGGCTTCGGGGTAGGAAACCAACTCCGAGGTGGTGCGCCACTCGGGGATTTGCGCGGTTGGGGCGTTGCTTTGCATTTTTCCTGTCAAATAAGTGAAATGAGCCCTTGATCAGGGGATACCAATTTGCTATCTCCCTTTCCGCACCAAGGCAAGCCCACTTAATTACCTCAAGGGTTTTGCTGACTAACATATGCGGTCGTGGCGGAATTGGTAGACGCGCAGCGTTGAGGTCGCTGT
>NZ_DGMR01000038.1:0-22443 GCF_002388495.1 Thalassospira sp. UBA4513 | reverse complement strand
CGAGTCTTCTCGACCGCACCATTATCTGGCCTCCCGGCCAATCGGGAAGGTCACGAAAAAGAACCCGTCAGCAATGGCGGGTTTTTTCGTTTGTGGACCTTCCCCATATATCCCCTACAATGGTTTGAATACGGCAATGGATCGGTTGGTGTGCGTCATCACGCGGTTGCGGCATAAACAATTGATTTATTGTGCGGTGCCGCGTTGAAAATTACGCAATGCAGCCCCTTGGCGAAGAATGAACTGAGTGCTTCAATCGCGGGCCAAACTCATTTAGTCTACCGGTCCCGCTAGAGTGAATTATCAGGATTTAACCGATTGACGGTTAATTTATGTAAATACCTGAAATCAAAGGTATTATAATGGCAAATAGAAATGACAAGCTGCGCGAAGCAGCTTTGGACTATCACCGGTATCCCACCCCGGGGAAATTGTCCGTAACGGCAACCACCACCCTTGCAAACCAGCGTGACCTTGCCCTGGCCTATTCGCCGGGCGTTGCGTTTGCGTGCGAGGAAATCGTTAAAAACCCCGATACCGCAGCAGATTACACCGCGCGCGGTAACTTGGTTGGCGTGATTTCGAACGGTACGGCGGTGCTGGGCCTTGGCCCGATTGGCCCGCTGGCGTCCAAGCCGGTGATGGAAGGCAAGGCGGTTCTGTTCAAGAAGTTCGCCAATATCGATGTTTTCGATTTGGAAGTGAACGAAACCGACCCGCAGAAATTTATCGATATCGTCGCAGCGCTGGAGCCGACTTTCGGGGGTGTTAACCTCGAAGACATTAAGGCGCCGGAATGCTTCATCATCGAAGAGGCATTGCGCAAACGCTGCAACATTCCGATTTTCCATGATGACCAGCACGGCACGGCGATTTGTGTTGCGGCCGCGGTCCTCAATGGCCTGCGTGTGACCGGCAAGGATATCAACAAGGTCCGCCTTGTCACATCAGGTGCCGGTGCAGCCGCCTTGGCGTGTCTGAACCTTCTGGTTTCCATGGGTTTGCCCAAGCACAACATCACGGTCACCGACCGGTTTGGTGTGGTCTATAAGGGCCGGGCCGAGGAAATGGATCCGTGGAAGGCCGAATACGCGATTGAAACCAACGCGCGTACGTTAAGCGACGTGATCGAAGGGGCTGATATCTTCCTGGGTCTTTCGGCGCCGAACGTGATGGGCGAGGATGAGCTTCGCAAGATGGGCGAAGGCCCGATCATCATGGCGCTGGCTAACCCGACGCCGGAAGTTTCCCCGGAACTGGTCAAGGAAATCCGCCCGGATGCGGTTATGGCCACCGGTCGTACGGATTATCCGAACCAGGTGAACAACGTTCTTTGCTTCCCATTCCTGTTCCGTGGCGCGCTTGATGTCGGCGCGACCGAGATCAACGAGGAAATGAAGATCGCCGCGGTCCACGCCATTGCCGATCTGGCAACTGCCGAGGTTTCCGATGTTGTGGCAACTGCCTATGGCGGGGAGGAGCTTAAATTCGGTCCGGAATATCTTATCCCGAAGCCGTTTGATCCGCGCCTGATGCTCGAAATTCCGCCGCGTGTGGCCAAGGCCGCCATGGCGAGCGGTGTTGCCAAACGCCCGATCGAGGATTTTGACGAGTATCGTCAGCAGCTTGAAGGTTTCGTCTTCCGGTCCGGCCTTGTCATGAAGCCGGTGTTTGACGTGGCGCGTTCGCACAAGAAACGCGTTGTCTATCCCGAAGGCGAATCGCGCCGTGTTCTGCAGGCCTGTCAGGTGCTTGTTGATGACGGCATTTGTCATCCGGTGCTGATTGGTCGCCGCGAGGTCATCCTTGAACGGATTACCGAGCTTGGCCTGCGTCTTGTTCCCGATGAGCAGATTGAAATTCACGATCCCGATGACAATCCGCATTTCGAACAGGATTGGCAGGACTTCCACAACATCATGGGCCGTCGCGGCATCAACCCGGAATATGCCCGGGCGATTGTGCGTACCCGTCCGACCGTGATCGCGGCCCTGATGCTGCGTCGTGGGGAAGTCGATGCGATGCTGTGCGGCTGTCAGGGCGGCTTCCTGCGCCATCTGCGCTATGTCCGCAATCTTGTTGGCCTGCGTAAGGGGGTTACCGATTTCTCCACGGTCAACATGATGATCATGAAGCAGGGGACGTTCTTCCTGACCGATACTTATGTGTCGGTCGATCCGACCCCGGAACATGTGGCAGAAACCACCATCATGGCCGCCGATGTCGTCAAGCGTTTCGGCATGACGCCAAAGGCCGCCTTGATTTCGCATTCCAACTTCGGCAGCCACGAAAACAAGTCGGCCTGCAAGATGCGTGATGCGCTTCAGCTGATCAGAACCCAGGCACCCGATCTTGAGGTCGAAGGCGAAATGCATGCGGATGCGGCCATTTCGCAGCCGATCCGTGACCGGATCTTCCCGCACTCGATGCTGAGCGGTTCGGCCAACCTTCTGGTGATGCCGACACTCGATGCGGCCAACATCTCGTACAACATGGTCAAGATGTTGGGCGACGGGCTTCCGGTTGGGCCGATCCTGGTCGGTGCGGCAAAATCAGCCCACGTCGTCAGCCCGTCGATTACCGTGCGCGGTATTGTCAACATGACGGCGATTGCCGTTGTTGATGCCGTCACGCGTACGCAGGAAAGCCAGTAACATACCACCAGCCCCGTCTTGATCCCAAGCGGGGCTGGGGTGATTTGCTATCGCGCTCTTGACCGGGGCTATGTGATAGCGCAGAAACAGCCGTGCCGGGCGTTGGAACACAATGCCCGACACGGCGTTTAATCTTTTGCAGGAAAAATTGGCGGCTCATTAAACAGGGAGGGGCAGATGACAGGTCAAGTTGAAGAACTCGACCGGCCGGCGGAAAAGTCGTCTGGCGATGAATATGTCGATCTGACTCCCGAATATGCCCGCGAAATCTTTGATGCGCTGGGCGAAGAAGAAGGCAGCAAGGCTGCCGATCTTCTGGGTGAACTGCACTTTGCCGATATTGCCGATTTGCTGGGTTGGGCAAGCTCCAACCAGCGTGAACTGCTTGTCGATCTGATCCGGCCGGATTTTGATCCGGAATTCCTGACCGAACTTGATGATGAGCTTCGTGAAGAAGTCATCGGGTTACTTGGCACCGATGTGGTGGCCGAGGCCATCACCGAACTTGATTCCGATGACGTCGTCGAAGTCATCGAGGACTTTGACGAGGATGAGCAGCGCGAACTTCTTGGCGCGCTGTCGGATATCGAGCGCGCGCGCGTTGAAGAGGCGCTGTCTTATCCGGAATATACCGCCGGTCGTATCATGCAGCGCGAGCTGGTGGCGATCCCGGATTACTGGTCTGTCGGGCAAACTATTGATTTCCTGCGTTCTGCCAAAAGCCTGCCGGAAGATTTCTATGACATCATTGTCGTTGATCCGCGCTATAGCCCGGTGGGGATTGTGCCACTGTCGCGCGTGATCCGGACAAACCGCCCGGTGCTGA
The DNA here is from genome assembly GCF_002388495.1 of Thalassospira sp. UBA4513. NCBI lineage: Bacteria > Pseudomonadati > Pseudomonadota > Alphaproteobacteria > Rhodospirillales > Thalassospiraceae > Thalassospira > Thalassospira sp. UBA4513. The sequence continues at coordinate 18,963 of NZ_DGMR01000038.1, read as the reverse complement.
TCCGTGACGTGATGGAATCAGATGAAATGCGCACGGTCGTCGTGACCGAGGAACAGGAAAACGTCGCCCATCTGTTCCGTCAGCGCGACCTGATTTCCGCCCCGGTTGTCGATGACAGCGGCCGGCTGGTCGGTGTGATCACGGTTGATGACGTCGTTGACGTTATTGACGAGGAATACGAAGAAGACATGATGCGCCTTGCCGGTGTTGGCGAGGAAGACGACCTTTCAAGTGCGATCTTTGCCACCACCCGATCACGTTTTACATGGCTTTTGGTTAATCTTGGCACCGCGATCATGGCATCGGTTGTGATCGGTCTGTTTGAAGGCACGATTGAAAAGCTTGTTGCGCTGGCTGTTCTGATGCCAATCGTCGCCTCGATGGGCGGTAACGCCGGGACGCAGACATTGACCGTGGCCGTGCGTGCGATTGCCACGCGAGAGCTGACCAGTACCAACGCATTGCGTGTGATCCGCAAGGAAGTCGCGGTGTGTGGCCTGAACGGCCTGGCCTTTGCCGTTCTTGCCGGGGCTGTGACCTGGTTCTGGTTTGATGACATGCTGCTTGGGGGTGTGATCGGTGTGGCCATGATCATCAACCTGCTGTTTGCCGGCCTGTTCGGGGCGCTGATCCCGCTTGGTCTGGAACGTGCGGGCATTGACCCGGCCGTCTCGTCGGCGGTTTTCCTGACGACGATTACCGATGTTGTCGGCTTTTTCGCCTTTCTGGGATTGGCGGCAGTCTTCCTGCTTTAGTCCACCCGAACACCAAAAAAACAAACCCCCGCAGTCGATCTGATTGCGGGGGTTTTCTTTGATCGGAATGTCAGGTTCAGGCTATCCAGATTTTGTGTCAGAGGCAGGCCGTGACTTGCCTTTGGGGGCCGATTTGGTCGGTTTTTGCTGTATCAGCAGTTCCATCGTATCGGCGGCATCGCGCGGTGGTGACAGAAGGAAGCCTTGAATTTCATCGCATTCGGCCGCCTGAAGGGATGCCATCTGTTCTTCGGTTTCAACGCCAACGGCAACCACCTTGCGGTTCAGGCTTTTGCACAACCGGATCGCTGGTTGCAGGACACTGTTTTCAGGTTGTTCATCAAGTGCAACATTAAACAGCGACTTGGACAGTTTGATGCGCTGGACCGGGAAGCGTTTCAGATACCGCAGCGACGTGTTGCCCGCTGCAAAGTGATCAAGCGTCAGGCCAATGCCTGCCTCCGAGAAACGATAGAACTGACCAAGGGCGCGTTCCGGATCGCGCATGACGATTTCCTCTGACACCTCGATCTCGATCATCGCCGGATCAACTTCATGTTCGGCGGTCAAATCGGTGATGTTCTTGATCAGATCGGCCTGAATGAACTGGCGGCTCGAAACGTTAAGCGCAATTGGCACCGGGACATAGCCCTGACGGCGCCAGTCGGCGACCTGTTTGCAGACGGTTTCGATGATCCAGTGACCAAGGGGTGAGAGCAGGCCTGTCCGGTCGGCAACCGCGATGAAATCGGGCGGCAGGCGGCGCTTGCCACTGTCATCAATCCAGCGCAGCAGCGCTTCGAACCCGGTAAGCGTGCGGTCCGATGTGCGATAGCGCGGCTGATATTCCAGAACAAAGCGTTTTTCATCGACCGCACGGCGCAACTGCGTTTCCATCGACAGGCGCGCATGCATCACGTTGTTCATCGTCTCGACGAAGAAGCAATAAGATGATTCTGCAGATTTCTGGGCGCGATACATTGCCGCGTCGGCATTGGCCATCAATTGCGATGGTGCGCGTGCATCGTTGGGATAAAGTGCGACACCGACACTGACATGCAGGCGGATTTCATCGCCCGTGGTGGTCAGGATCGGTTGCGACATGGCTTCGACCACGCGTTCGGCGACAAGGGCTGCCCCCTCGGCCTCGGAAAGGTCGGTGGCGATGATGGCAAACATATCGCCCGAGAACCTGGCACAGGTGTCCTTTTCGCGCACGGTGGCGCGCAGGCGACCGGAAATGGTGCGCAGCGTTTCATCGCCGACATCAGCCCCGAACCGGTCATTGATCGCCCGGAAATTGTCGATATCGACGACAAGCACCGACAGAAGCTTTTCATAGCGTTTGGCATGCGCAACCGCCTGATTGAGGCGATCCTCAAACAGGGCATGGTTGGGAAGGCCGGTCAGCGGATCATGCGTCGCCAGATAGCGCAACCGGTTGACCGATGCGTTGGCGGCCGGGTTGTGATGCAAGGTGATGTCGACACAGTCCGGATGGGTTGTGGAAGGCCGCATTGTCAGATCGCAGACGACATGCACGCCCTCGGCACTGCGCACGATCCATTCACGCCTGAGTTCGTCATCGCCACGATTGATCGCCAGCAGCATCTTTTCCTGCGAACGACGGGATGCGGTGCCGTCAGACTGGAATTCCGGCGCGAGGTTATAAAACCGGATAAAGCCGTAATCCTCTTCGCGCAAATCAAAGAATTCGGCGGTTTCCGGCGACATCGATTTCAGGTGACCGTCAAGCTTGGTGATCGAAAGCGACAGGTCACTTATGTCATCGCCAGCATGGATATGATGAACCGTGCGGCGCATTGCCATTTTCTGCCGGTTGCTCAGCAGGAAGACAATCGTCGTGAACAAAATGGTCGTCAGTGCGCCGAATATCAGGATCAGTTCCGGATTGATCGTGCTGTGCGCCAGTTGCGGATCGGCAATGACATCGACCTGCCATTGGCGGCCAACCACATCAAAGGCGACTGTGCGCTGAAGGGTTTCATCATCACCTTCGCCGCGAATTTCAAACAGAACAGTGTCACCTTCGCGGACACGGACGGTGTAATCTTCGACCTGTTCGGTGTTGATCACCGCCGCCAGCATGGAGCGAATGCGAAACGCCCCGTTGATGATCCCGATAATCTCGCCATCGCGGCCCAGAACCGGGGTATAGGCCGCAAAGCCACGCCCGCCCTGCATGAGCTCAAGCGTTGGTGTGATCTGGGTGCGGCGTTGATCAAGCGCGATATCAAGAACCGGACCAGCAAGCGGGTGACGTTTGAGATCCGCCCCCATGGCCGGAACGTTGCCCTTGATCGGGGCGACATACAAAATGATGTAGTTCGGCGTTATCCAGTTGATCGCCTGGAGTGCAGGGAAGCGGCTTTGAAGCGGGGTCGCAATCGAAAGATAATCTCTTTCGTCCTCGGGCGGGCCGCTCTGCCAATTGTCGGCAAAGCTTTCAAGCACCGCGAGGTTATTGTTCACAATGGATTTGATCTGCTGGGAAACGGAATTTGCCGTAATCTGGCCAGCAGATTGAAGGATTACGCGGCGATCACTTTCAACCATTTGCCAAATCAGATAGGTGACAGATGCGAAGAAAGCAGCCGTCAGAAAACCAGCCGCCAAAGCCCGTTTTTTCAGGCGTGACGTTTGTTTGGTTGCGTTTTCCTCAGCGTGCTTTGTTTCTTCTTCCATCTGTCCCCCAAACACAACGACCCTTGCTGATCCTCCCCGATCAGGATGTGTGTGCATACGGTTATCACCAGTAAACATCCATGCACCGATGGATAAAGATGCCAGTGTATTTTGCTGGCCGATAACCGGTACTATTTGTTTATGGTGTTATTCTTACACGACTTTAAGGGGTTGGTCGCCTGCATTTACGGATTAATTTTTGACGGTAATTGCCAAAAACTGTTCCGGGACAGGGTTTTGATACAGGTTTGGCGATAATAAATCCGTGTTAGCCCCTGTTCTGAAAACGTGAAGTGTTGTATCTGAGGCGGAAATCCGGCACCCGCAGTAAAGGCCGGTCATTGTGTGACAAAGATCACCCCCAGAGAGAGTCCATGAAACACCATAACCGCAATCCCCGTGCACGGGGAGGACGCAAACGTCAGCCATCCCGGCGTGATCCGCTGATCGGGTTTGAAGCAGACGTCACCATCGAACAGATCGGTGCGCGCGGCGATGGGATTGCCCATGTCGCGACACCCGATGGTAAATCGGTTTTGATCTATGTGGATTGCGTGTTGCCCGGTGATCAGGTGCGCGTTGCCCTTCGCCAGAAACGTGGCGACGGGTATGGGGCCGAGGTGGTTGCCGAAATCGCACGTTCGAGTGGGTATAACACGCCACGCTGTGCTCATTTCAAGGAATGCGGGGGCTGCGCCCTGCAACACATGAATGATGACGATTACCGCACCTGGAAGCGTGACAAGGCCTTGGTCGCCGTTCAGCGTGCGGGTATCGATCCGCAAGATGCCGAAACGCTTGTCGGGGATGTGGAGATTTCACCACCGGCAAGTCGCCGTCGTGCCGGTTTTTCGGTGCATGTCGGCGCAACCGGCGTTTTTGTCGGTTTCCATGGTCGGTTCAGTCATACGGTTCTAAATGTGCCCGACTGTGCGGTATTGCGCCCGGAACTGATGGCGTTTCGCGAAGCATTTGTCATGTTCCTTGAAGCCTGCCCGCCGGAACATGCACGCGACATCAAGGAAGTATTTGTCACCCTGACCGATAGCGGTCTGGATATGCTTATTCAGGCAAGCAACGATCCCGACCTTGATATGCGCCAGGATCTGGCGGAATTCGCGGAAGCGCAAAATATCGCCCGGCTGAGCTGGAAAACCGGGGATCGTCCTGATGAACCGGTTGCTGCGCGTCATTTACCGGTTGTGCGTTTTGAAGGTGTCGAGGTGGCGATTGCGCCGGGCGGTTTCTTGCAGGCCACCCAGGACGGGGAACAGGCACTGGTTGCGGCCATCAAGTCGGCATTGGCTGATATCGCGCCGAAAAACGTTGCCGATCTTTTTTGCGGTGTGGGCAGTTTTACATTTTCACTGGCCCTGTCGGGCAAACGGCGTTCGGTCACGGCTGTGGAAAGCGATCCGCGGGCCGTGGAGTTACTGCAATATGCGGTCGGACAATCGGGCAGCCCGGTCAAGGTCGTAAAGCGCGATCTGTTTCGCCAGCCGCTTGTTGGGGATGAACTGAGCAGCTTTGACCTTGTGGTGTTTGATCCGCCGCGTGCCGGGGCCCTTGCCCAGTCAGAGACGCTTGCGATCGACGGGCCGGAATGGATCATTGCCGTATCATGCAATCCGGCGACGTTTAGCCGTGACATGCGGGTTCTTAGGAATGGCGGCTATGAAATCACCAAAGTCGTGCCGGTCGATCAGTTCCTGTGGTCGTCACATCTTGAATTATTCGCCATTTTGCGCCGCGTTTCTGCCGGTTGACGCCGTTTGCAGAGCGGTGCGCTTTGGGGCTTAATTTTTATTCACTGATATACTATACTATCAGTTGGTATTTCCGCCGGACACCAGGATGGTCAGGTTGGCAAGGGATTGAAAATGCGCAGTCCCTTTGCCTGTGCAGCACGTAGTTGTTTTGCCGGCTTGTTTGAGCGGAAAAACAATGGAACCACTGGCCAGTCAGTTGCCGATTTATACCAGTACTGCGCGTGCAATTGCCCCGCAGAACCGGTTGATTGCGCCTGAAAGCAGCCAGTTCTCCGCTAACAATCAAAACACAAACCGCAATACCGACCCGCTTCGCAGCGCAGGTTCTACCAATGCGCAACTGAACCGGTCTTTGGGCAGTGCCGGTGAACTTCTTGGTCAGGCATCAAGCGATCTTTCGCGGATTGGCGATGCGCTTGACGAAATTGACGCGCTTGTCACGGTCGCGGAAGAAAACAGCGATCTGTCCACGCAGCAACGCGCACAGTTAAACGCACAGATCGAAGATTATCTGACCCGGATCGACGATATTGCGGCCAATAGCAATTTTGAGGGCCGCGATCTTCTGGCATCGGATCAGACGATTACGCTGCAGGTTGGCAGTGGCACATCATCAGACAATCGTATTGATGTGACGCTGTCGGCTTCAAGTTCCGAAGATCTGGCGACTGGCCTTTCGGCGATAAATGTTTCCGACAGCACGGGCGTTTCCAATGCGCGTGCACTGGTGGACGAGGCGCAGCAAGCCCTTCGGGATCGCGAGATTTCTGTTTCTGCTGATCAGGGAAGTTTGCGAACCGCGCAGGACCAGAACCGCGTTTCGCAGGTTGCGGGTGAAAACATTGTCCAGGCGCAACTGGCGGCATCGGCACCATCTGGTCGCGAGGATGCGCAGGCAAACATTGCACAAAATCTGCAGGCTTATCTTGGCGATATTTCCGCACAGCTTGCCAATCAGACCGTCGCGGTGGGTGGTATCGCCTTGCCTGAACCGCGCCCTGATCCTGTGCCGGAACAGGAAGAAGATCCGTTCTTCGATCCGACCGCCGAAGATGACGATCCGAGCCAATCACAGGACTTCCTTGGCCAATCTGTTCCAGACAGCGGAGCAACCCGGCCTTTGGTTAATACCGGATTTGGCGGATATGACAGCGGTGGCAACGGAACATCGGGCGGCGGTGGTCGTGCGGATCGTCCGGCCAATCGGATTTCTGTCGAAGCGTGAGCCTGATCTCGGTTTCCGAAAGGGTCAGCAGGAAGGCGTTTTATCCTTCGACATTCTCGCCTTCGTAGATACCCCAGAACCCGTGGCGCGGCGCCCAGCCTTCGAAATCACCAAACCGCAATTGACACCAATCGACCGTCGCCGGGCAGTCTTCGATGCGGCCAATCACACTTGCCGAGACCAGCGCAATCTTGCGGGCATTCTTGTCGGCGGCGGAATAGAGCGTGATGTTTTCATCGGTCACGATGACGTGGCGCGACCCGATCAGAAGGCTTTGATGAACCCAGCCTTCGCTGCCTTCCCAGTCACGCACCTTGCGCCAGGTATCGAATTCCGACACCACTTCCATCGGCATATTGCGACGGTGATAAATCCAGACTTTCGGGTATCGCAGGCCGGGGCCAGAGCGTAAAAATACCTTGTCAGAGCGCAGCGCGACAAATCGCGGGATCGGCAGGCCCGATTCCTGTGCGCTGGCCACGATCGGAGCGGTCAGACTGCCAAGAATCGCCAAGGCCATGAAGCGATACAGAAATTTGCGCAAAACCTGCGGCATCTTGTTGGTATTCCTTCATTTATTCCATTTGCGCTGGTTTTGTAATAATTCGCTGTTGCGAAATAAAATTACAAAAAGTGCGTCAAAATTCTTGCTTTTGTACCTTTCGGCATGGCATCACTGCACTGCGGCAGGGCACAAAAATGCACCATGCCTTATTTTGTCTGAAAAAGAGTTAAAAGACCGCATAGGATCGGCACATGACCAAGAAAAAACCGCTTGTCGTCGTGACCCGGAAACTGCCGGAAGCGATTGAAACCCGCATGATGGAACTGTTTGACGCGCGTCTGAACATTGATGATGCGCCGATGAGCAAGCAGGAACTGATTGATGCGGTCAAGGAAGCCGATGTGCTGGTGCCAACCGTCACCGACAAGATCGATGCGGCGGTTCTGGCCCATGCGGGTCCCAATCTGCGCCTGATTGCCAATTTCGGCACCGGTGTCGATCATGTCGATCTGCAAACTGCCCGTTCGCGTGGCATTACGGTCACCAATACACCCGATGTCCTGACCGAGGATACCGCGGATATGACCATGGCGCTGATCCTGTCGGTTTCGCGCCGCCTGGCAGAGGGCGAACGTCTTATTCGCAAGGGCGAATGGGCGGGCTGGGGCCCGACGCTTATGCTCGGTCATCGCATCTGGGGTAAGCGCCTTGGCATTGTTGGCATGGGCCGTATCGGCCGTGCACTGGCACGCCGGGCAAAGGGTTTCGGCCTTTCGGTGCATTACCATAACCGCCGTCGCGTACATCCCGATATCGAAGAAGAACTGGATGCGACCTATTGGGAAAGCCTTGATCAGATGCTGGCCCATGTGGACGTCATCTCGGTCAACTGCCCGCATACGCCTGCGACCTATCATTTGTTGTCGGCGCGTCGTCTTAAACTGATGCAGCCGCATGCCATTCTGGTTAACACCGCACGCGGCGAAATCGTTGATGAACCGGCCCTGACCCGGATGCTGGCCGATGGTGAAATCGCCGGTGCCGGACTGGACGTGTTTGAACACGAACCGGCGGTGAACCCGAAATTGCTTGAACTGCAAAATGCGGTCCTTCTGCCCCATATGGGATCGGCCACCATCGAAGGCCGCGTTGACATGGGCGAAAAGGTCCTGATCAACATCAAGACGTTTGTCGACGGTCACACACCACCGGATCGCGTGATCGAAGGATTGCTGTAGGCCGCTTTCCATAATGATTTCAAAGGGGTGATGGCGCGTATATCACCCCTTTTTTCATACACTCCCCATATGTGGATGGTGTGACGTGGCCGTTACAGGCATTTTCCCCGGCATTAAACCAAACCGGTTTCAATTTTGGGATGTATGCAAATGGTAAGACGGCCAAAAACGCTTGTTGCTGATCTGGGTGTGGCGACCCCGGCAAATGATGACGTCGCGGCCGGGCTTGCAACACGCGAAGTCGTCTTGCACGGGCCATGCGTGGTGTCAGGCATCCAAAGCCGTCACGCCGAAGAGATTGTCTTTGTGCGTTCCGGAACCGTTCTGGTCAGTGATGGCGACGGGAATGTATATGAAAGCCACTACGGCTGCATTTCGATCCTTCAGGGGCATCGTTACCATCTTCATGTCAATGCCGGCCAAACCGCCAAACTTTTGATCCTTGCTGTGCCGTCTGTTCAGGATCCGGAACAGTTTTCTGCCTTGCAGATCGCCAAGACCAGAGTTCGCGATATGATCCTGCGCGAGAAGCTTAAGTGACCTGTAAGCACGTACCCAAGGGTGCGATGATCCTTTCTCCTGACAATTCCTGACAGCAGATACGTGCCAATGCGCATTGGGCGTTTCTTTCTGATCCGTGCTTGTTTATGACTGTTGCATATCACGCATAAACAACACGGGGTCATCATGAGTTTGATCTTTGACGCACCTGCACCGACGACCATTCCGGTTCAGGGCACCGACGACGTTTTCCCGGTAAATCGCATTTTCTGCATCGGCAAAAACTACGCCGAACATGTCCGCGAAATGGGTTCCGATCCTTCGGACACCCCGCCTTGTGTCTTTATGAAACCAACGGACTGCCTTGTGGTCGGAAATGGTGACTTGTCCTATCCGTCGGGCACGGAAGACCTGCATTATGAGGGCGAACTGGTGGCTGCGCTTTCCAAGGGGGGCAAGGATCTGGATCGTGCCGCCGTTGAGGATGCAATTTTTGGCTATGCCGCCGGTCTTGATATGACGCGTCGCGATGTTCAGGCCGGTCTCAAGGACCGTCGCCTGCCATGGGATATGGCAAAATCGTTTGATGGCTGTGCGGCCATTTCCGCCATCAAGCCCAAGGCCGATGCCGGCAATCCGCACGCCACCAACCTGAAATTGTCGGTCAATGATGATGTGCGCCAGAACGACACCACGGCCAAAATGATCTGGCCGGTGGTGGATGCATTGGTGCATCTGTCGACCCTGATCGAACTGAAACCGGGCGATCTTCTGTTTACCGGAACGCCCGAAGGCGTTGGCCAGGTTGTCCGTGGTGATCGCATGGATCTGGTGATTGCAGATGTCGCGGAACTGTCTGTGACCTTGAAATAGACCATTGGGGGATCGTGGGGCAGGGGCCCATCCTCAATCGAGCAAAAACGGAGCCCGTTTTGAAAATCGTAAGCTGGAATATCAATTCCGTCCGACTGCGTATTGAACAGGTCATCAAGTTTCTGAATGATCAGCAGCCTGATGTGCTGTGCTTGCAGGAACTGAAATGCCCCGATGAGCATTTTCCGCATGATGCCTTTGAGGCGGCTGGTTATGTTCATCGCCATAATCATGGCATGAAAAGCTATAACGGGGTTGCGATCATATCGCGCCTGCCGTTTGTCGAAACCGACATCAAGCATTTCTGTGGCAAGGAAGATCGCCGTCATTGCATGGCAAAGTTCGAAAATGGCGTCGAACTTCATAACTTCTATATCCCGGCTGGCGGGGATGAACCCGATCCGGCAATCAATGAAAAGTTTGCCCACAAGCTGTCCTTCATTGATGAAATGACCAACTGGTGGGGGGATCGTCGCGCAACCGATCCCAACCGCAAGGCAGTTCTGGTTGGTGATTTCAACATTGCGCCGTCGGAAAATGATGTCTGGTCGCACAAGCAGCTTCTGCGCGTGGTCAGTCACACGCCGGTAGAGGTTGAAATCCTTGAGAAATTCCGCCAATCGGGCGATTTCATCGATGCTGTCCGCGAAGTGGTTCCCGAACCCGAAAAACTGTTTAGCTGGTGGAGCTATCGCGCACGCGACTGGCGGGCAAGCAACAAGGGCCGTCGACTGGACCATGTCTGGATGACGCCAAACATGGCTGGAACGGTGCGCAGGGCATCGGTCTATGACATTGCCCGGGATTGGGAAAAACCATCAGACCACGCACCCGTTGTGGTGGAATTCAATCTCTGAACACGCAGATTAGCCGAGATTTCGAAACAGCGGATCAGGCAAGCCTAATCCGCTGTTTTGTCATGTGAAATAACTTGATTGTCTGACCGATCAGCGCAACTCTTCTGGTTGAACGAAACCGGATGCGTACCCATTTGCACCCTAAGGGTTGAATTTCGCGTATTTTCGGTGAGGCACTACGCAGGAAACGGGCAATGAAAAAGATACTGATTGGTCTGGCCGTGATCATCGTTTTGGTCGTCGGGGCCCTCGTCTATGTTTACGTCAATCTTGATAACATCGTGAAATCCACCATCGAAGAGGCAGGCACGCGTGTGACCTTGGCCGATGTCGCGGTTGACGGTGTGTTGATCGAGCCGACGCAAAATACCGCGGCGATCAATGGGCTTGTGGTCGGCAATCCGGACGGGTTCAACTCCGATTATGCGTTCTCGCTTGGCAATATCTCGGTCCGCCTTGATGGTTCGACCCTGACCAGCGATACGATCCGTATCATCGAAGTGGTGGTTGATCAGCCAAGTGTCATTTACGAACTGGGCAATGGCAGTTCAAACATCGCAACCATCCAGCGTAACGTCGAAGCCTTTGTTCAACGTGTTTCCGGCCCGACCGGCGCGGGTGGGGCCGATGGTGACACATCTGGCGACGATGCCGCGGGCGGAACCAAAATCATTATCGACAATGTCTATGTCCGCAACGGTGATGTTGGCGTTTCGGCCGACTTCCTGCAGGGCAAGAAACTGTCTGCCAGCCTGCCGGAAATTCATCTGACCGATGTGGGCAAGGAAGAAGGCGGCGCGACCCCGGCCCAGGTTGCCGGTGAAATCCTGACGGCGATCAACACCGCCGTCTTCAAGGCAGTTTCAAGCTTGAATGTTGATGGCCTGTTGCAGGGCGTCGGTGACCTTGGCAAAGGCGTGGTCGGTGCCGTTGGTGGTGCTGCAAGTGGCGGTGGTACCAAACTGAAAGAAGGTGCCGATGCGCTTGGTGGCGCGGTCAAAGGGCTGTTTGGCGGTTCCTCGGACTAGGTCATAGTATGATCGTCTTGATCTGATGTGATGTTCGGCCCGATGGATGTGTTTTTGATCCATCGGGCCGCTGTGTTTTTGGCGATAGCGTGATCAAATCGATGAGGCGGCCGCGAGACCGGATGTCTGTCGATTGTGAATTTTCTCTATCCCACTGCTTTTTTTCATGAATTTGACTTCTATATATCTTGGGTTAGGGATAGTTATATCCACAATCTGTGTTGTCTTGGGGCTTCGACCACGGACGTGAGGTGGATCGAAATTCGGGGTCAGGTCATTTGATCTGATTATGACAAGAACGGCATGGAACAGGACGGGCCACAAGGCCCGCCATATGGCCTGACAAGACATTGGGAAAATGTCGGCATGGCCGAAAAAATAGAATGGGATTGGGATCCTGATAGTCGGTCAGATCAAGGAGTAACACCGATGAGAGCCAAACTGCTTGCCGTTGTATCCGCCGCCGCCTTTCTGAGTGCGTGCGCGAACATGAACATTCCCGGAGTGCGCGATATGGCCGACGAAGGATCGGCTTTTGACGCAGCTCTTCACCAGAATTATGCAGACCTTGCCCAGGCAGAATATGACGAGGCTGACTGGGCCGATGCACGTTATTTCACCAACCGTTCAAAGACTGCGGCGATGGGCATGGATTCCGGTCCGCAGGCAATTGCCGAACGTAACCTGCCCGAAGGGTCCGAGGCCGAGGTTGAAGTCGCCCGTTCTGACCTGATGGCGGCCCTTGAGGCCGGTGGTCGTGAAAAGGCTGCCAGTGCTGCCGCACGTGCACAGAGCAGCTTTGATTGCTGGTTGCAAGAACTCGAAGAAAACATCCAGCAGGAAGACATTGATAACTGCCGTTCGGCATTCTATCAGGCATTGGCCATCGTACAGGCCGAACTTGATACCGGCCCGGCCCCGATGGCAGCGATGCCGATGCCGGTTCCGATGAATGTCTATTTCGGGTTCGACAGCGCCGCCATTGATAGCAAGGCGATGTCTGTTGTGAACGGTATTGTCGAGGCCTATGGCAAATATGATCCGAAAATGATCAGCCTTGTTGCCTATGCTGACCGTGCCGGTGATGCAATGTATAACGATATCCTTGCCAAATCGCGCGTTGATGCGGTGGTCAAGGCATTGCGTGATGCCGGCGTCCCGGCAAGCAAACTTGCAATCAGCATCAGCGGTGAAGCCAATGTGCCGGTTTCAACTGCTGACGGCGTGCCCGAACAGGGCAACCGCGTTGTGACGGTTACTTTCGAAGACGGCATGTAAGCACGTCGAACTAAAAAGGGGATTTCATCCATGCGTCTATTGATTGCACTTCTTCTGCCCTGGTTGCTTTTCTTTACCATCGGGCGTCCGATTGCCGGTGTTATCTGCCTGATCTTGCAGATCACGCTGATTGGTTGGGTTCCGGCAGCAATTTGGGCCGTTTATGCGCTCAGCCAGTATAACACCGACAAGAAAATCAGCAGCGCCATGGGTGGCGGTCAGGAATGATTGAAGCCGTTTGCCAAATGGCAAACAGCAGCGATCCCGACATCAGAAGGCAGGCTTTCGAGCCTGCCTTTTTCTTTATCTGCATAGGTCCTGACCCTAGAACGCCGAACAGATTTCCTAGTGCAGTTTACGGCGCACACCGCCGATAAACCGGCCAATCAGCCGGGAGATGATAAGCCGGGTCAGAAAAAACGTCACCGCACTGGCAACAGATGGCCAATACCACGCCTGTATTTCCGGGCGCGTACTTTGATCAACCAATCCATAGATGATCGCGGCAAGTGCGCCGGCGGCGAAAAACGCCGTTCTGCGTCGATAGCGGGCAATAAAAGGACCGAGGAGCCACATCGCCTAGTGCTGTCCGCCACCGATGTCACGCGCAAGGCGGGCGGCAAAATCGTCGGTCATGCCTGATACGTAATCGAGAATGACCAGGTAAAGATCATAAAGCGACGCCCCGATGGGCATGGCATCATTACCGATCAGTTCGCGGACTCGTCCGGTTCGATAGGAAATGTCGGCTTCTGATTGTGCATGATGCACATCAAGGGCGGTTTTGCAGAATGTCTCGAGCAAGGTTTCAAGATGGGCAAAGGCGCCGACCTCGATCTGGACCTTGCGACGGTTGAGAATGATCTGCTTTTCGGAGAATGACTTGGCTTGCGCGATCAGGTCGTTGAAGGGCCCCTTGGCACACGCCAGCAGATCTCCCTTCCATTCGCCAGCCAGAAGCGCCTCTTCGTTGGCGACAAAGGCGTCAACCAGTGCATCAAGAACACCCGCAATGATTTTACCCCGCAGGAAGGAAATCTTGCGGCTGACATTGGGTTCACGGTTGTACTCGGCCGGCAGGTCATCGGTGATGCAGGGCAACAGCATCTTTTCAAGAATATCGAAATCGACAAGTTCCAGTTCAACGCCGTCCTCGATATCGATCAGGGCATAACAAACATCATCAGCAGCCTCGACCAGATAGACCAGCGGGTGACGGCAAAAGGCCTGATCGCCAGTGCGGATCAACCCGGTGGCATCGGCGACTTCTTCGAGAAGCCCGAATTCCTTTTGAAAGGCCCCGAATTTCTTTTTCTGTGGAAAAGGACTTCCGGCGGCTGACCACGGGTATTTCAAAAAGCTTGCGAGGGTCGCATAAGTCAGGCGCATGCCGCCGTCATACAGACCGGTCCGTTTGTTGGTCAGAAGGCGGAAACCCTGGGCATTGCCCTCATATGTTGTCAGATCGGCAAACTGTGCCTCTGTCAGACCTTCGGTGAATTTGGGGTTTGCGTCGACAAACCATTGGCGGATGGCATATTCCCCGGCATGACCAAAGGGTGGGTTGCCAATATCATGGCAAAGTGCCGCTGCCTGTACGATGGCGGCCATATGGTCGGGCTCAATCGCATCGGGCAGGCTCCCCTTTTCATGCAGGCGGTTTCCGACCATCAACCCCAAAGACCGGGCGACACAGGATACTTCCAGACTGTGGGTTAGACGGGTGTGGACATTGTCATTTTCCGGCAACGGATGAACTTGCGTTTTGCGCTGCAAGCGGCGAAAGGCCGCCGAAAAAATGATCCGGTCATAATCCTTGTGAAAATCGGACCTGCCAAATGTACCCACACTGGAATGACGCGACCCAAGCCGAGCTGGAGATAGCAATTGCTGCCAGTTCATCATGGTTGGAAGGCCCCTGTTCCGGATTGCGCGCGCTGACTGTGCGCGCTTCTTTTAAATATGAACCGGCAAATAGTCCATGAAGATATGGAAAATCATTTATTTTCAATGTGTTATTTGGGTGGCGTGTGAGGGGTCAGTTTTTTTCGCGTGAATCTATACTTAAGGGTTGAAATTTGATCAGATATATACGATCTAAACCAAAGTATAGGTGCGAGGTGGATACTTAAGTATATGCTCTCGCGGCGAGCCCGTCCTCATGGCCAAAGGTTGCGAGGGTGGGCTTTCTCTTTCCAGGATCACTGAAATGCGAATGCTTAAGTTCTCTAACCTTAAAACCAAAACCAAGTTTATGATCGGTGTTGGTTTCCCTGTTCTGTGCCTTATCGGCGTTGGTCTGGTGGCTTCAAACAGTCTCCAAAAACTGACGGAGTCGAACCGGTGGGTAAACCACACATACGAGGTTCTCTCGGTTGCTGACTCTATCGTTGCCTCGGCGGTTAATATGGAAACCGGCATGCGTGGCTATTTGCTGGCCGGGAAAGAAGAGTTTCTCGATCCCTACAAGCAGGGCCAGGCGAATACTTATAAAAACATCGCAGAACTGCAGCAGACCGTAAGTGACAACCCGCCACAGGTCGCGCGTCTGGAAGAAGCGGCCAATGTCCTTAAGGATTGGCAGGCCAATATCACCGAGCCCTATATCAAGATGCGTGGTGAAGTGGGCAACGGGCAAACAATGAATGACATCGCCAACATTGTTGGTGAAGCACGCGGAAAGCAGTATTTCGACAAGTTCCGCCAGATCATGGCTGACTTCAGAGCAGAAGAAGCCAAACTGATTGGCGTGCGCAAGGCTGACAATGCCGAACGCGTCACCATGACGAACACGATCATTATCGCCACCATCTCGATTGCCGTTGCTGTCGGGCTCGGTCTGGCGGTTCTGATCGGGAATGGCATTTCCGGGCCGATCAATCGCATGACGGCTGCAATGGCAAAACTTGCAGGCGGCGATCTGGAGGTTGAGATTATTGGCCTTGATCGTGGCGATGAAATTGGCGACATGGCAAAAGCCACCCAGGTCTTCAAAGAAAACGCCCAGAAAATGGAAGAGCTGCAGAAAGAACAAGTCGAAAGCGAAAAACGCGCCGCAGAACGGCAAAAGGCCGCCATGAACAAGATGGCCGACGAGTTCGAGGCATCTGTTAAGAAAGTTGTTGAGAACGTATCAAGCGCTGCCCAGCAGATGCAGACCAGTGCGGGCAACCTGTCTGCGATCGCCGAGGAAACAAACCGTCAGTCGATTTCGGTTGCGGCCGCAACCGAACAGGCAAGCACCAACGTTGAGTCGGCCGCGTCCGCAACCGAAGAACTTTCGGTATCGATCAACGAGATCAATCAGCAGATTGATGGTGCGTCCGAACTGGCCCAGAGCGCGTCGGTTGAAGCAGACAAAACGAATGACACGATGGTTTCGTTGCAAGAAAGTGTCGAGCAGATCGGAAATGTTGCCTCTTTGATCGAGGACATTGCCTCGCAGACCAACCTTCTGGCGCTTAATGCCACCATCGAGGCCGCACGTGCCGGTGCCGCGGGCAAGGGATTTGCCGTTGTTGCAAACGAGGTTAAAAACCTTGCATCCCAAACGGCCAAGGCAACCCAGGAAATCTCGAACCAGATTTCCGAAATGCAAAGCCGTGCAGATGTGTCGATCAACGCGGTACAAACCATCCGCGAAATGGTCCGCCAGATCAGCGACCGGGCATCAACCGTGGCGGTATCTGCGCGTGAACAGACGATTGCGACCAATGAAATTTCGCGCAACGTCCAGGAAGCTGCGCACGGGACCACCCAGGTTTCCGCAAGCATCAGCGATGTGACCCAGGCGTCTAATGAAACCGGCTCGATGTCGACACAGGTACTGTCGGCTGCCAATGAGTTGGGCGCACAGGCCAAAACCCTAAGCCAGGAAGTTGACCAGTTCATCAAGCGGATCCGCAATTCCGCCTAATGTCTGAGCGCAAAGAGAAAGGGCAGCCCTTTTTGGGGCTGCCCTTTTTTCGTTTCAAAACGGTATCGGTGTCCTTGGTCGGGGCCTTAAAGTCCCTTTTCCATAACGGTATCAAGGCGACGGGCAAAGCTGACCGGATCGGGCAGGGCTTCGCCTTCGAGGATGCGGGCCTGATCAAGCAACAGCAGGGCTGCATCGTGAAGGATCGGGGCCTTGGCATCCTTGGTCGCAATGTCAGACAGCTTTTTGATCAGGCTGTGCTTCGGATTGATTTCAAGGATACGCGGGCTGATTTCATCGACACGGTTGTGCTGTTTCATCAGGCGTTCCATGCGCAGATCCATGCCCATTTCATCGGCAATCAGACAGCAGGCCGAACTGGTCAGGCGATCTGATTCCCGAACGTCCTTGACCCCGGTGCCAAGGGCAACCTTGATCGCGGCAATCAGGGCGCTGACCGATGCCTCATTTGCGGCATCATCCTTTTTTTCGTCCTTGGCGTCATCCTTGTCATCGGACTTGATGTCGTTCAGGTCCGCACCGCCACGGGTGACAGATTTGAAGTCTTTGCCATCAAACTGGCCGACAGACGGCATCCAGAATTCATCAACCGGATCGGTCAGAAGCAGGACTTCGATCCCCTTGGCAGCAAAGCCCTCAAGTTGCGGGCTGCGTTTAAGGGCGTCGATATCTTCACCACTGATGTAATAGATTGCCTTCTGGCCGTCCTTCATGCGTTCGACATAGTCGGCAAGGGTGGTCCAGCCATCGCCATGGGTCGAACGGAACCGGGCGAGTTTGAGGATGCGATCACGGTTGGTCTGATCTTCATACAGGCCTTCCTTGATGACCGAGCCAAAGTTTTCCCAGAAGGTTTCATATCCTTCCGCGTCTTTCTTGGCCGCGGTTTCAAGTTCGGACAGGACCTTTTTGGTCAGGCCGTTCTTGATCTTGGTCAGAAGCGGATGGTCCTGCAACATCTCGCGCGAGACGTTAAGCGGTAGGTCCTGACTATCGACCACACCGGATACGAAACGCAGCCACGGCGGCAGCAATTCGTTGGCACCTTCGGTGATGAAGACCTTGCGGACATACAGCTTCAGATGGCCTTTGCGCTGCGGATCATAGAGATCGAACGGGCGCATGGTCGGCAGGTAAAGCAGCCCGGTATATTCAATCGCACCTTCGGCCTGATAGTGGATGGTTTTCCACGGATCATCGAACGCGTGCGAGGTGTGCTTGTAGAACTCCTTGTATTGTTCTTCGGTGATCTCGCTTTTCGGGCGGGTCCAGAGTGCGGAGGCCTCATTGAGCGTTTCATCACCGTCGCCCTTCATCAGCACCACCGGAATGCCGATATGGTCGGAATAGGTTTTGACGATATGACGCAGGCGGTGTTCGTCTGTGAATTCCTTGTTGTCGTCGGTCAGGTGCAGGGTGATCTGGGTGCCGCGGCCTTCCATTTCGGCCTCGGCAATGGTGTATTCGCCCTTGCCGTCAGATGACCATTTCCATGCCTGATCATCGCCGGCCTTGCGGCTGACGACTTCGACCTTGTTGGCAACCATAAAGGCGGAATAGAAACCGACCCCGAATTGACCGATCAGGTCGACATCCTTGGCGTTGTCGGATTTCGAAACGGCATCAAGGAACTTGGCGGTACCGGAATTGGCAATGGTGCCCAGGTTTTCGACCAGATCTTCCTTGTTCATCCCGATCCCGTTATCGGCAATCGTCAGAACATTACGGACATTATCTGTCAGAAGGCGCACCTTGAAATCGGCATCACCAGCGAGCAAATCCGGTTTGGCAATCGCTTCATAGCGCAGCTTGTCGCACGCATCCGAGGCGTTGGAGATCAGCTCGCGCAGGAAGATGTCCTTGTTGGAATAAAGCGAGTGGACAACGATATCGAGCAGTCGGCTAACCTCAGCCTCGAACCGCATTTTTTCTTCCGTCATGACCTCTTTTTTCTCCTTTGTTTCAAGCGTCTGTCAGCCTCCTCCGATATTGGCAGAAGGACCGACACCTTAACGGGGTGAACTTTAGATTCAGGACCTGTTAATTTTGCCGCCATGGTCAATCGGATTTGTACGGGTACGAGGAGAAAAACTGCAGGAAGATTGCCATCTTTCAAAGTTTTACGACAAAGTAGTCCGTGCCAATCCGTTTGATCCGTAGGACAACCATTATGTTTGAGAACTCCTGTGTCAAAACCCTTGTCCGGGGAGCCATCCCGCACAGCGGGCTTTTCCTCGGATTTCTCAAACATAATGGTTGCCATGACGACAAAATTAACAGGTCCTGAATCT
>NZ_DGMR01000007.1:79953-86902 GCF_002388495.1 Thalassospira sp. UBA4513 | reverse complement strand
TACGCACTGATAGATGCAATCCTGTATATTTACATTGTAGGGTTACATACATGCGATCATCATCAATTGGCCAATCTATTTTCATCGAGTCAGTGTTGATGCATTTATCTTCTAACCGCCTATACAATTTGACTGAACAGTTTTTGTATGAACAAAAATAATAATATACTTGTATTTACTCTTTTAAATCAGAGATCTGAATAATAACGAACTATATTAAATGTAATATAAACAATGCTGGCTGTGCCGGCACATCCATGTCCCAAAGGTCATGATGCACCGTCTGGCGCACCCACTGGACCTGACCGGTTTCAAGGCTGAGTGCCACGATCGACGAGGAATAGGTTTCCACATTTTCATCGCGGTTCATGCCCAACTGATCAGGCACCTTATTTCCCAACGGCACATAGATCATACCAAGCGCCTCGTCCGCACTGGAAACCGACCAGCTGTTGGGCGAGTTGGCGGCATAGGTCTGCTCATCGGGGATCGGTTCGGTTTGTTCCGGATTGCCGGAATCCCAGTTCCAGACCAGCTTGCCGGTATTGATGTCATAGGCCCGAATAACGCCCGACTGCGATTTGGTGGAATAGTTGTCATTGACTGCCCCGCCAATGATAATCTTGCCATCTGCGGCAACCGGCGGCGACGTTGAATAATAATAGCCCGCCGGATTGTAGGGCATGTTGGTTTCCAGATGCACCGTACCCTCATCCCCGAATGACGGGCAAATTTCACCCGTTGCCGCATCCAGGGCAATCAGGCGCGCATCGGATGTCGGCAGGAACACACGTTCGGTGCAAGGACCGGTTTCGTTGGTGGCAGCGTCCTTGTAATAGGTGACACCCCGGCATGTCTGATGCTGACGGTCGGGATTTTGCGGAATACCCGGATCAAATTTCCACTTTTCCTGTCCGGTTTTGGCATCAATCGCAATCGCCCAACTGTGTGGCGTGCAAAGATATAGCGTCTCGCCGATCTTAAGCGGTGTGACCTGATAGGTGGTTTCCGGCACGTCACTTTCGCGTTTCAAATCACCGGTCTGATAGACCCATGCCTGTTCAAGCGACGCAACATTGTCGGTATTAATCTGATCAAGCGGTGAATAGCGCTGCCCATAGGTCGTCCGACCATAATGATGCCAATCGGCATCGGGCACGGAGCCCCCATATTGCGGGTTTTCGACAACCGTGCTGGTTGGCAGGGTGCCCTCGATTGCATTGGGATTGTTCATCATCGAATAAACCGCAACGATCACGGCGATAACGACGCTGCCTTCAAGCACAAAGGACCGAACCGGCGCCTTATTCTCGCTTGCACCATCCTCATCCTGCGACGTCCGGACCAGCGTTTTGCGGAAAACAGGCGTCATCAGCCAAAGCCCGACAACAATGATCAGGCCGCCGCGCGGGGCCAGTTGCCACCAGTCAAACCCGGCCTCCCACACAGCCCAGACCAGACTTGCGAGTGTAAACGCGCCATAAAACGGCAACAGAACGGGCTTGCGTGTAAAGGCCAGAAAGCTTGCAAACAGGAAGGCCAACCCGGCAAGCGCGTAATAGAAGCTCCCGCCGACTGCAATCAGCCATGCACCGCCAACAGCAAGTGCAAGACCGATCAAAGCCAGAAGGCCTGATGTCACTAGATTAATCATGGGGTAACCCTCGGCTAAATGAGGTCGCCAACTGTCATCAAATACAGTTGACCGGAACTTGAGTCTTCAAAGGGGTTTATCCACAAACGCCTGAAAATCTTGCAAGTTCCACCGAAGACAAAAAAATCCCACCGTCAGCCAAGAACAGGTGGGATGCGTTGATTGCGGTGCGTTCGCAATTAGTGGTGGGTTTCGATCACCATGCCGCTTTTTACAACCTCGGTAATGGTCACACCCAGATTTTCATCAACGACAACCAGTTCCCCGCGGGCGACCAGTCGGTTGTTGACGTAAATATCGACCGGCTCCCCCACACGGCGGTCCAGCTCAAGCACGGCACCGCGGGTCAGGCGCATCAATTGCGCGACCTGGATCTGGCTTTTGCCAATCACCGTTGACACACGCACAGGCACGTCATAGGCCGCCCCAATGTCGGAGGCCCCCATACGTACGCTAAACGGGTCCTTATCGTCGTCAGCCATGATTTCGCGCCATCCCGTCAAATCGAAAGAATCGTGAAGCTTGTATCTTAAAGGTGAGCTTTGAAAAAAGTGTTAGCAAGCCCAATCTGATAAAATCGACGATTGCTGATCGGTTCTCAAAATGTATCGGCACAATTTTACTGTCGTTTTTTGTATTATATTGCCCTAAACAGATGACGATTCCGGGCCAAACTTGGCCAAAAAGTGATCCAACCAGACGTCAGGATGTTTCATGCCTTATGACCGCCAATGGGTGGCCGATGCCATCAGCACGATTGAAGCCGATTTCAACCGATCTGCCGATACCCATCTGATCCGCCTTGATTTGCCAAAGCTTGGTGACATTGGCCTGTATCTTAAAGATGAGTCGACCCATCCGTCCGGCAGCCTCAAACATCGTCTGGCCCGGTCGCTGTTTCTCTATGGGCTGTGCAACGGCTGGATCAACAAGGACACCCCGATCATCGAGGCATCAAGTGGCTCGACCGCGGTGTCAGAGGCCTATTTCGCCCGCCTTCTTGGCCTGCGCTTTATTGCGGTGATGCCGAAATCAACATCGCAGCAGAAAATCGATCAGATCGCCTTTTATGGCGGTGAAAGCCATCTGGTTGATCACAGCGGCCAGATTTATGAAGAATCGCAACGTCTGGCACGCGAACTGGGCGGCCATTACATGGACCAGTTCACCTATGCAGAACGCGCGACCGACTGGCGCGGCAACAACAACATCGCCGAAAGCATCTTTGATCAGCTTAAACGCGAACCCCACCCCATTCCACGCTGGATCATTGTTGGTGCCGGAACGGGCGGAACATCATCGACCATCGGGCGCTATATCCGTTATGGCCGAAGCCTTGGTCAGGGCTGCGAGCTTTGCGTGGCCGACCCGGAAAACTCGGTGTTTTATGATGGATATGAAACCGGCGACTGTTCGGTCACCAACAGCAAGGGATCGCGCGTCGAGGGCATCGGTCGCCCGCGTGTCGAACCCAGTTTCAACCCGACCGTGGTCGATCGCATGTACCGCATCCCCGACGCGGCCAGCTTTGCAGCCCTTTATTATTTGAAAAAGCATCTTGGTCGGCGCTGCGGCGGATCGACGGGTACCAACCTGATCGCGACCCTGTCACTGATTTCGGAAATGAAGAAGGCTGGCCAAACCGGGTCGGTCGTGACCTTGCTGTGTGACGGCGGGGATCGTTATTGCGATACCTATTACAATCCCGACTGGCTCAAGGCACAGAACATCGACCTGACGCCTTGGACAAATGCGCTCGACCGCTTTGATGAAACAGGTCTGTTTGACATGCGGCTTGATCATTGCAGCGGCTATGCCGGGCGTTAAGCAACCTAAGCCTCACCAATTTGCAAACACAAAAAAAGACGGGCGGTAAAACCGCCCGTCAGTCTTATCAGGGGAAACTTCTCAGGGAGGAGAGACAGTCCTTAGCCGGTCACCGCAATCTTGCGCGGTTCGGGCTTCTGTTCTGCTACCTTCGGAAGAGTAAGCAACAGAACACCGTTCTTGAAGGACGCGGTAATGTTGTCGGCATCAATGGTGTCATTCAGGCGTAAGGACCGCTTGAAGCTGCCATATCTGCGCTCAACGACATGGGCGCCATCCTTGCTTTCACGGCTGAATTTCTTCTCACCGGTGATGGTCAGGACACCGTCAAGCACTTCGACATTGACGTCATCCTGTTCAACGCCCGGGAGTTCGGCGGAAAGTTCAAAGTGATCTTCGCCGTCATAGATGTCGATCCGCGGGCTCAGCAACGGTTGGGTCACTTCGCCTTCTTCGGAAGATACCTGTGCCGACGGGGCTGCACGGTGACCAAAGATCGAACCGATCATGCGGTCAACGTCACGGGAAATAAGAGTGAAAGGATCACCGTAAGTCGGTGCAGAAGACGGACGACGGGATCCATTAAGAGTCTGAAGACCAGTCATTGTAGTACCCTCCATTACAGACGAGTATTCTTGCGCCATCAGTCCAGACCAGGCTGCAACCTTGACGCGTATCGGGGCACCATGCCCCTTTCCAATCTTGAGATAGATCGGGTGGAAATTTCTGCAAGTGGGGCGATGCATTTTTTTGCGAATTTTTGATTTTTTCTGATCGGCTGCTTGGAAAACTCCCTTCTGGCATTCCATTCCCTGGAAAAATTCAACACGACGCTGGCGCCTGCCCCGCCCCCGGATTAGCTTCATCCCATTGATTGGCGCACGCGCGTCACCGTCCGAGTTAAAGGAACGCATATGAGCACTCTTTTCACCCCGCTTTCACTGGGCAAGCTATCCCTTGATAACCGCATTATCATCGCACCAATGTGCCAGTATTCCGCCGATAACGGCAAGGTCACCCATTGGCATGACATGCATCTGGGCAATCTGGCGCAATCGGGTGCCGGTCTTCTGATTATCGAAGCCACCGCAGTCGAACCGGAAGGTCGCATTACCTATGGCGATGTCGGCCTGTGGGATGACGAAACCGAAGCAGCACTTGGTAAAACGCTCAAAGCTGTCCGCAGCCATTCCGACATGCCGATTGCCATCCAGTTGGCCCATGCCGGGCGCAAGGCATCTTGTGAAAAACCGTGGCTCGGGGGCCATGCCCTTTCCCCGGACCATGAAAATGGCTGGCAGGTCTCAGCCCCCTCTGCCGTGCCGTTCCGTGACGGCGATCCAATCCCCGAGGCGATGACAAAATCCAGCATCGCAGAAATCATTCAGGCCTTTGTCGAGGCGGCCAAACGGTCCGTCCGGCTGGGCTTTGACGCGATTGAAATTCATGGCGCGCATGGTTATTTGCTCCATCAATTCCTGTCGCCGCATGCCAACAAGCGCGATGATGAATATGGCGGTTCCTTTGAAAACCGCACCCGCATCGTGATCGAAATCTATGACGCCATCCGCAAGGCCGTTGGCGCCGACTATCCGCTGGGCATCCGTATTTCGGCAACCGACTGGGTCGACGGCGGCTGGGATATCGATCAAAGCGTCGCGCTGGCCAAACTCCTCAAGGACCGCGGATGCGATTTTATCGACGTTTCATCGGGCGGCCTTCATATCGATCAGCAAATCCCGCTCGGTCCCAATTATCAGGTACCGTTTGCCGCCCGCATTAAGGCAGAAACAGGCATGACCACGATTGCGGTCGGCCTTATTACTGAGGCCGAACAGGCAGAAGCCATCACCTTTACCGGGCAGGCCGATGCCATCGCCCTTGCACGCGGCATTCTCTATGACCCGCGCTGGCCTTGGCATGCCGCCGCAACGCTGGGCGCCGAGGTCAAGGCCGCCCCGCAATATCTGCGCTGTCAGCCCAGAACGCTTAAAAAGCTGTTTGGCTGACGCCATTTGAATTCATCAAAGAGCCCGCCAGTGTGCGGGCTCTTTTTTATTGCCGCTTAGACAAAGAAAAGGGGCCCGCAAATGGCGAGCCCCTTCCCTTATGCGATAGGTCGGTTGGGTAAGGCTTAGAAGCCCATGCCACCCATGCCGCCCATACCACCCATGCCGCCCATGTCAGGCGCGCCGCCAGCCGATTTGTCTTCGGCTTTCTCGGCGATCATGCATTCGGTGGTGATCAGCAGACCAGCGACCGATGCTGCGTCCTGCAGAGCAGTACGAACAACTTTGGCCGGGTCGATGATGCCAGCTTTGACGAGGTTGGTGTATTCGCCCTTCTGAGCGTCGTAACCGAACTCTACGTCGTCCTGCTCAAGCAGTTTGCCAGCAACAACAGCGCCGTCTACGCCAGCGTTCTGTGCGATCTGGCGAACCGGTGCCTGCAGGGCACGACGAACGATGTCAACACCGATGGTCTGGTCGTGGTTTTCACCTTCAAGGCCTTCGAGGGCTTTGACAGAGTACAGCAGAGCCGTACCACCACCAGCAACAATGCCTTCTTCAACAGCAGCGCGGGTCGCGTGCAGGGCATCGTCAACGCGGTCTTTGCGTTCTTTCACTTCGATTTCCGAAGCGCCACCGATTTTGATCACTGCAACGCCGCCTGCGAGTTTCGCGAGACGTTCCTGCAGTTTTTCACGGTCGTAGTCAGAGGTGGTTTCTTCGATCTGGGCGCGGATCTGGCCAACGCGTGCTTCGATCTGTGCTTTCTCACCGGCACCATCAATGATGGTGGTTTCTTCTTTGGTGATGGTAACCGATTTCGCGGTACCAAGCATATCGAGGGTAACGCTTTCCAGCTTGATGCCGAGATCTTCGGAGACAACCTGACCACCAGTAAGGATGGCGATGTCTTCGAGCATGGCTTTACGACGGTCGCCGAAGCCCGGTGCTTTAACAGCAGCGATTTTCAGACCACCGCGCAGCTTGTTGACAACCAGGGTTGCCAGTGCTTCGCCTTCGATGTCTTCAGCAATGATCAGAAGCGGCTTGCCGGACTGAACGACCGACTCAAGCAGATGCAGGATAGGCTGAAGCGAGGAGATTTTCTTGTCGAACAGCAGGACGTACGGAGCATCCATTTCTGCGACCATTTTCTCCGGGTTGGTTACGAAGTACGGAGACAGGTAACCACGGTCGAACTGCATGCCTTCGACAACGTCGAGTTCGGTGTGCAGGCCTTTGGCTTCCTCAACGGTGATAACGCCTTCGTTGCCAACTTTTTCCATGGCTTCAGCGATCATGTCGCCGACTTCACGGTCACCGTTAGCAGAGATGTTACCAACCTGTGCGATCTCGTCACGACCGGCAACTTTACGTGCACGGCTCTGGATGGATTCGATCACTTTGGTGGTCGCAAGGTCGATACCGCGCTTAAGGTCCATCGGGTTCATGCCGGCAG
>NZ_DGMR01000007.1:6034-79761 GCF_002388495.1 Thalassospira sp. UBA4513 | reverse complement strand
ACCATCTGTGCGCCCATGTTTTCGAACTTGTCGGTCAGTTCGATTTCTTTGGCGACCGAAACACCGTCCTTGGTCACGCGCGGTGCGCCAAAGGACTTTTCGATAACAACGTTACGACCTTTCGGGCCGAGGGTCACCTTGACAGCATCTGCCAGGATGTCGACACCGCGCAGCATTTTGGCGCGTGCGTCAGTGGAGAATTTTACTTCTTTAGCAGCCATAATATTCTTTCCTCTCTATGAGACGGATGAACGTGGACAAATCACCCAAACGGGCTGACTTAGTCCATGATGCCCATGATGTCGGATTCTTTCATGATCAACAGCTCTTCGCCGTCGACCTTGACTTCGGTGCCCGACCATTTGCCAAACAGGACTTTGTCACCTGCTTTGACGTCGAGGGCTACGACCGAGCCATCTTCTTTGCGAACGCCAGAACCAACAGCGATGACTTCGCCTTCCTGCGGTTTTTCTTTGGCGGTATCCGGAATAATGATGCCACCGGCAGTTTTGGTGTCGGATTCGACACGACGTACCAGTACTCGATCATGCAGCGGACGGAACTTCATTTTAGACAACTCCGTGTTTAAGCTAAGGCTCGTTAATAACTAAGACTAACCGGGATGAGCCCGTATTAGCACTCACCCCCGGCGAGTGCTAACAGCATTTATTGGAGTACCAGTTCAAAGTCAATAGGGAGATGTAAAAAGACGCAGAAATGTCACGATTTTTGGCGATTTCCGCATGCGGAGCGCAGCAACAATCCGCCCCCGTTTCAAAGCGGGCTGATCAAAACATTTTCATGCCCGGGATACAAGCCCCGGCACCGCGCCGCAGAAGAATATATATCGGGCTGTCACACTTGCTTTTGCCAAAGGGCTGTTTGGCAGATCCGGTTAAGGCGACGAAGATGCATGGTTCAAACACCTATGAAAAAGCGGGTTTCACGTCTAAGCTCCAACCAAAGAATACAAATAACGTCCAATGACCGCGCAAACACCCGGATTGCAAAAAATGTCGTGCAGTAAAAATTCATCGGCCCTGACGTCCGGGCCTTCAGGCAAGCGACAGGATCTGATCGCTCCCGCTTTTCTGTTGCTGGCCCTTGTCGGGTTGTTTTCTTCACAAACAATCAGCACTGATGCCTGGGCCGATGAGGCTGATGTCGAATGCCCGAAAAAGATCGCCTATGTCGAAAATGACCCGATGTCGCAGAAGTCGATTGTCATCCTGCAGAAACTCTATGCTGATCTCGGCTGCCCGCTTCAGGCCGTCAAACTGCCGGGGCGTCGCGGCCCCTTGCATTTCAATGAAGGTCTGGTGGACGGTGAATTGCTGCGTGCGGTTGCAGCTGAAAAGAACTATTCGCGCGCCTTTGTCAGATCATCGGTTGCCCTGCGCGAGATCGCAAACCGGCTTTGGCGCAATCCGAACGATCAAGACCCGTCAACGCCGATTGCCTTTACGCTCGGCGTGATATGGCAGGAAAAGTACGTCCATGCCGATACGGCCAAAACCGGCATCACGCACAAGCCAATGATGTATAATACCGAAAAGCACCAGGCCTATGCCGAAGGGCGCATCACGCGTTTTCTGTCCGCAGATAGCAATATCGACGACATGCTGACACAGGGCATCCTGGGCAACACACCAGCACCGGTAATCGAGGAAACAATTTCGGTCTTGCCGCTTTATCATTATCTTGGCGCGGAATTCGCCCCCTTCATGAAAAAGTTCTCTGCCCTCGTCGCGCTAACGGATCCATTTCGCAAGGACCAGAATCAGTAATCGCAACGACGGGTGCCGCAGCTTTGATAAAGCCGACCGCCCATTCAATTGCCAAGCTCAGAATTTTATAAAAATGCGCATATGCACGAAGGCCAAGCTTCTGCTATCCATAGTCTGGACGAATTATTTTACCCTGCACAAGGCAGCACGGATGCAATTTGAAGAGCTGGAAATTCCCGATGTTAAGCTGATCTTCCCGAAGAAATTTGGCGATGAGCGGGGTTTTTTCTCTGAAACCTATAATCTGGAAGCCTTTGCCAAAGCTGGCATCGATCCGCAGTTTGTGCAGGACAATCACTCTTTATCGAGCAATGTCGGTGTGCTGCGAGGACTGCATTTTCAATGCCCGCCCTTTGCCCAAGACAAGCTGGTTCGGGTCATCAGAGGCCGCATTCTGGATGTCGCAGTCGACATTCGCGCCAAGTCAAAGACGTTCGGGAAATGGGTATCG
The DNA here is from genome assembly GCF_002388495.1 of Thalassospira sp. UBA4513. Lineage (NCBI taxonomy): Bacteria > Pseudomonadati > Pseudomonadota > Alphaproteobacteria > Rhodospirillales > Thalassospiraceae > Thalassospira > Thalassospira sp. UBA4513. The sequence goes on along the minus strand of NZ_DGMR01000007.1, from coordinate 77,523 downwards.
ACTGAAATCAGCGCAGAAGACTGGAACCAGATATTCATTCCCGCCGGTTTCGCCCACGGCTTTGTCACGCTCGAGCCGAACACGGAAGTGAACTACAAGGTATCAGCACCTTATGCTCCGGAAAGCGAACGCGCGATCATGTGGAATGATCCGGACCTTGGCATCGACTGGCCGTTTGACGAAAACCAGGTCACGCTGTCGGCAAAAGACGAGAAAGCCATGAGTTTTGCGAGCTATCGAGAGAACCCGGTATTCTAGTTCCGCTCACAGGATATCGTAGGTTCGCAGAACCGTCTGAAGATATGCCTTGTAAGAGCTTGCGCCAAACTCACTCGCAAGCTTTTCAAACTGTTCGACCGTGATCATGCCCTTTCTCAGCGCGATTTCTTCAGGACAGGCAATCTTGAGGCTTTGGCGGCTCTCGACGGTACGGACAAAATTGGCGGCCTCAAGCATCGCAGCGTGCGTTCCCGTATCCAACCAGGCATAGCCCCTGCCCATCTTCTCGACCTTAAGCGTGCCACGCTTAAGGTAAGCCTTGTTAACATCGGTAATTTCAAGCTCACCACGCTTGGACGGCTTGATCGATTTGGCAATGTCGACAACATCTGAGTCGTAAAAATACAACCCCGTCACGGCGAAATTCGATTTGGGGTTGGCCGGTTTTTCCTCGATATCCAGGGCCACACCATTGCGGTCAAACTCGACCACGCCATACCTTTCGGGATCCTGAACGTAATAGGCAAACACGCTCGCCCCATCGGATTGGGCCATGGCGTTGCCCAACAATTTCGTCAGGTCGTGCCCAAAATAGATATTGTCACCCAAAATCAAACAGCACGGATCGTTCCCAACAAAATCCGCACCGACAATAAACGCATCGGCAAGGCCGCGGGGTTCAGGCTGAACCGCATATTGAAGGCTGATCCCCCATTTCGAACCATCACCGAGCAGATCTTTGAACAGCGGCACATCGCGGGGCGTGCTGATAATCAGGATGTCTGTGATTCCCGCCAGCATCAATGTGGTCAGCGGATAATAGATCATCGGCTTGTCATAGACGGGCTGCAGCTGCTTGGAGACAACCAGTGTCGAAGGGTGCAAACGCGATCCTGTACCGCCTGCCAGTATGATCCCTTTACGCATCCGAATTTTCCTTCCCAAGCCCTCTAATAACAGCCGTCAGGCTGTCCTCTACATTTGGCAACTTGATACCAAACGTATCATTGATAAGCCTGCAAGACATTACAGAGTATTCTGGCCTTTTTGCCGCCGTTGGAAATTCCGAGGACTTGATTGGCAAAACCACACAATCTTTGCCTTTCCAATCCTCACCCCACTCCTGCAAAGCGATCTTGTGAATGCTTTTGCCAAACTCAAACCATGTCATTTCTTGATCTGAGGTCAGGTGATAGGTGCCGAATTTATCAAACTCGGCAGAGATCGCCACACAACAAAGCTCCAGAATCGCATGTGCCAGATCATGGGCGCTTGTCGGGCATCCGGTCTGATCATCGACAATTCGAACTTCATCCCTTTGCGCCATCAGATTAAGCATGGTTTTGACGAAGTTTTTCCCAAACTGGCTATAGACCCAAGATGTGCGCAAAATCAGATAGTTTTGGAGTGTCTCTTTTACGGCAACTTCACCCGCAAGCTTGCTGTTGCCGTAAACACCCAAGGGCGAGACAGCATCTTCCTCGCGATAAGGCTTTGTTCCCTTCCCGTCGAAAACATAATCCGATGAGACATGGATCAGCGAGACGGAGCGTTTGGCAAGGGCCTGCGCCATTGCGCGAACCGCATCGCCGTTAACCTTGAACGCGATATTTTCCTGCTGCTCAGCCAAATCGACCGCAGTGTAGGCCGCTGCATTGACAACAATATCCGGGTGCACGCTGTCGATAACGGGCTCGATTTGGGACGCATCCTCAAGATCACATTCTTCCCGACCAACAAAGGTCAGTTGGGCTTTGGGAAATTCATGCGCGGATGCAGCCAGACACCTGGCAAGCTGACCATTTTTGCCAAAGACCAGTATTCTAGGCATCGGCTTGCCCCTTGGCACTTCCCAGACGTTCTCCGGCATATTTGTTCTGTAAAATCGGCTCCCACCATGCGCGATTGTTCACATACCACTCAATGGTTTGCCGCAGGCCGGTTTCGAAATCGTATTTCGGCTTCCAACCCAACTCATTCTGCATTTTGGTTGGATCGATGGCATAGCGCCAATCGTGACCGGGACGGTCCTTTACATATGTCACCGCGCCATCAAAACTGTCGAATGCGATGTCCGGTATGATCGCGCGGACTGTATCGAATATCCGTTTCACGACATCGATATTGGTCAGTTCGTTACAGCCGCCAACATTGTATTTCTCGCCAATGCGGCCTTCGGTCAGGATCTTGACCAGTGCCTCTGCATGATCTTCAACATGCAGCCAGTCGCGCGTATTCAAACCCTCGCCATAAACCGGAAGCTTCCTGCCATGCAGCAGGTTCAGCACCATCAACGGGATCAGCTTTTCCGGGAACTGAAACGGCCCGTAATTGTTGGAACAATTGCTGATGACGATGGGCAATCCATAGGTATGGTGCCACGCCTGCACCAGATGATCCGAACTTGCCTTGCTGGCAGAATAAGGTGAGGTCGGCGCATAAGCCGTTTCTTCGGTGAACAGCCCTTCGCTGCCAAGCGATCCATAAACCTCGTCTGTCGAAATATGGTGGAACCGGAATGTCGCTCGCCTGCCTGCCGACAGCTTCTCAAAATAGGCGCGTGCGACGTCAAGCAGGGTAAAGGTGCCAACCACATTGGTCTGAATGAAATCAGCCGGTCCGTCGATCGAACGATCAACATGACTTTCCGCCGCCAGATGCATCACCGCATCGGGCTGGAATTCATCAAACAGTTTGGCAATGGCGTCCCGGTTGCAGATATCCTGATGGGCAAAATGGTAGTTATCGCGTGCGGAAATTGACGCCAACGTCCGCAGATCACCCGCATAGGTCAGTTTATCGATATTAAGGACTTCATAGCCCTTCAACCCGGTCATCAGCCGACAAACAGCAGACCCGATAAAACCTGCACCGCCCGTCACGATAACTTTCATTTTGCTCTCATTGAAAATTTGTGGCTTGGAACCGACGTCGTCACTACGAGATTACATTGCGCAAACGATAGTGTCGAACCTTCGGTTAACTTATTGCAAAGAAATGTTACTTTTGTGCACCTTTCGTGTCGCCATCCCATAAAGCGCAAACAAAATGCCGGACGCGATTGCATCCGGCATTTTTTGATAATTTTGAATAATCGCGGTGATTATTCAACCGTTACTGATTTCGCAAGGTTGCGTGGCTGATCGACATCGGTGCCTTTGTGGACTGCAACATGATAGGCCAGCATCTGAACCGGGATGGTGTAAAGGATCGGTGCGACGAAGTCGGCGACCTTGGGCAGCTCAACCGTGGCAGAGGCCATATCACCCAGCTTGGCAAGCCCCGGCGCATCCGAGATAAAGATCACCCGTCCGCCACGTGCCGCCGCTTCCTGCATGTTGGATGCGGTTTTTTCAAACAGCTCGTCAGACGGCGCAATGACAATGATCGGAACCGACTGGTCAATCAGGGCAATCGGGCCGTGCTTCATTTCACCCGCTGCATAACCTTCGGCGTGGATATAGGAAATTTCCTTGAGCTTGAGCGCCCCTTCCATCGCGATCGGATAGCCAAGACCACGACCGAGATAAAGCACATCGCGCGCATCGGCGACATCAAGGGCAAGCTGCTTGAGCGCTTCATCATGATGCAGGACCTCGGCAGCATGTTTCGGCACCTCGGTGAGTGCGGTTACGATTGCTGCTTCCTCGTCCTTGGCAAGGGTGCCGTTTTCGCGTCCGATGGTCACCGCGAGGCAAGCCAGGACAGTCAGCTGCGTGGTGAACGCCTTGGTCGACGCCACCCCGATTTCCGGGCCGGCATAGGTCAGAAGCACCACGTCACTTTCGCGCGCAATCGTGCTTTCGGGCACGTTGACGATGGAAACGATCTTCTGGCCCTTGGATTTGGCGTAGCGAAGGGCAGCCAGCGTATCAAGCGTCTCGCCCGACTGCGAAATAAACAGGGCAACGCCACCCTTTGGCAGCGGAGGGCAGCGATAGCGGAACTCGGATGCGACATCGACATCGACACCAAGACCGGCATAGCGTTCCACCCAATGCTTTGCCACCAGACCGGCGTAATAGGACGTGCCGCAAGCGACAATCGTCAGGCGCGACGCATCGGCAAAGGAAAACGGCATGTCCGGCAGCTTGATGGTCTGGGTCGCCGGATTGATGAAGGCATGCAGGGTATCGCCAATCACCGCAGGCTGCTCGAAGATTTCCTTCTGCATGAAGTGATTGTAATTGCCCTTACCCATCATGGCACCCGAAACCGCCGACAGCTTGGTTTCGCGGGTGACGTCTTCGTCATTTTCATCGCGCACCTGAACGCTATCGCGGGTCATTTCGACCCAGTCGCCTTCTTCAAGATAGATCAGTTTGTTGGTCAGGTGCGACAGCGCCATCGCGTCCGAACCAAGATACATCTCGCCCTCGCCCAAACCAACGGCAAGCGGCGTTCCACGACGGGCACCAAAGATGACGTCATGCTGACCGGCAATCATGATCACCAGCGCAAAGGCACCTTCAATGCGGTGCAGGGTCGCGGCCACGGCGTCACGCGGGCTTTTGCCCTGATCAAGGAAATCGGACACCAGATGCACGACCACCTCGGTATCGGTGTCGGTGGCAAATACCCGCCCCTTGGCAGTAAGCTCCGCCTTGATTTCCTGGAAGTTTTCGATGATGCCGTTATGAACAACGGCAACCTTGCCATCGGTATGCGGATGGGCGTTGTTTTCGGTCGGAACACCATGGGTTGCCCAGCGGGTGTGGCCAATACCAACATCACCAGCAAGCGGTTGGTCCGCCAAACGGTTGGCAAGATTGATCAGCTTGCCTTCTGCGCGGCGGCGTTCGATATCGCCATTGACCAGGGTCGCAATCCCGGCACTGTCATAACCGCGATATTCAAGACGTTTGAGGCCTTCAAGAATGCGATCGCTAACGCTGTCTTTGCCGATAATCCCGATAATGCCGCACATATTGGTTTTCTTCCTGCTTTATATCGCGTGTCGTCTGGCCACCCGTAAATGTGGGCGGCAATTTCAAAATCTTTGTTTTGGGCTATTTCTTGCCGGTCAGTTCGCGCATTTTTTCGCGAAACTTGGCCGCCCAGCCCTTTTTCTCGATCCTCTCGGCCCGGGTCAGGGTCAATGCGTCGGCTTCGACCTTGCCGGTGATCGTGCTGCCCGCGCCAACAATTGCGCCATCGCCAATTTCGACGGGGGCGACAAGCGACGAGTTGGAGCCAATAAACGCCCCTGCCCCGATGTCGGTATGCTGTTTGCGGAAACCGTCATAATTGCACGTGATCGTCCCGGCGCCGATATTGGCCTTGGCACCGACACGGGCATCGCCGATATAGCTCAGATGATTGACCTTGGCCCCGGCCTCAAGCACGGCCTTCTTGATCTCGACAAAGTTGCCAACCCGCGCCCCGGCACCGATTTCAGCCCCCGGACGCAAACGGGCATACGGCCCGATATCGGCACCATTGCCAACCACACAGCTTTCAAGATGGCTGAACGCCTTGATCACGACATTGTCGCCGACGGTCACACCGGGTCCGAAGACAACATTCGGCTCAACAATGACGTCACGGCCAAGCTTGGTATCGGCACTGAAAAATACCGACGCCGGATCAACCAACGTCGCGCCCTCAGCCATTGCGGCTTCGCGCAAGCGATTTTGCAGGATGGCTTCGGCGACGGCCAACTGGGTGCGGGAATTGACACCAAGTGTCTCTGCCTCGTCCACCTCGACCGCGACACAGCTTTGGCCGTTCTTTTGCGCCACTTCGACCGCATCGGTCAGGTAATATTCACCCTTGGCATTGGCGTTATCAATCGCCTCAAGGGTTGTGATCATGTCCTCGGCCTTAAAACACATCACACCGGAATTACAGAAATTGATCTGACGCTGCGCGTCGTCGCATTCCTTGTCCTCGACAATCGCGGTCAGGTTGCCGTTCTGATCTGTGACCAAACGGCCATAAGCGGTCGGGTCTTCGGGCCGGAAGCCCAGAACCGCCACCGCATGATCATTTTCTTCGCGCGCGGCAACAAGGCGGGCCAGTGTTTCGGCGGTAAAAAGCGGGCTGTCAGCATAGAGCACCAGAACATTGCCCGTAAGCCCCTTCAAGCCATCCTTGGCAGCAAGAACGGCGTGCGCAGTGCCAAGGCGATCTGTTTGTTCAAAGGTTGGATGCGGTGCAACGGTCTTGATCAGGTCCGGCATATCCGGGCCGACAACGACCATGGTCTTTGCGGCCTTCAGGTGGGAAGCGGTATCAATCACGTGACCCACCATCGGCTTGCCCGCGACCTTGTGCATGACTTTGGGCATTGCGCTTTTCATGCGCGTGCCCATCCCGGCGGCCAAAACAACAACACTCAGTTCAAGCGACATTTATAACCCTGTTGGCTGCGCCATTCCGCAGCATCCCCTTTGCAGGCACCATCACGATGAAGTGTGATGCAAATATTCCCGTTCGCAGCAAGTCTTAGAACATATTCCCGGACAGCAAAAGCCCATAAAGAATCACGTTTTGTTACCAGCTGTTAGCAGATGTTACCGATTGTTAATGGCACGGTTTCCGTTAAGTTCCTATAAACCATGCTGCACTTGTCACCACTGCCGCTAATTCACATCCAAGGAGCCCCACCCGATGGCCAAATTCATTCTGTTCGACCTTGATGGCACCCTGATTGACGGCGTCGATGACATCCTGTTTGCGATGAATGATTTGCTGGCGGCCCACGGGCATGCGCCACTTGTTCGTCATGATATTGAAGCCATGCTGGGTGATGGCACATGGATGCTGACCAAACGCGCCTTTGCCGCACGCGGATCAGAGCCCTCTGACGCGATGCTTGATGAACTCAACATCGATTTCAACGCGCGATATGTCGAAACCGACTACGCCTATACCCGCCTGTTTGAAAATGCCGAAACGGTCCTGCGCCAACTGAAGTCAGATGGCTGGACTATTGCGCTGGCGTCGAACAAACCCGAAGCGCCGTGCAAGGCAATCCTTACCAAGCTTGGCGTTGCCGATCTGTTTAGCGTCATCGCTGGTGGCGACAGCTTTGAGGTCAAAAAGCCTGATGGCCGTTTCCTTGGCTTTGTGCTGGGGCAGCTTGGTTTTGATAAATCAACCGACACCGCCATCATGGTCGGCGATCACGCCAATGATGTAAACGCCGCCCGTGCGGCAGGCATTCATGCGATTGCCGCTGCCATGGAAGTCGATGACGCCCGGGCCAAATCGCTTGGTGCGGATGCGGTTGTGACCGCCTATGCCGACCTTGTATCGGCGATGAACGGTATTGCTAATCGCGCCTGACAAAGCAAAACCGGCCAGCAATTCAATACTGGCCGGTCTGGAGTGGATCACATACCGCCCCCCGCGGCATGTGATCTGGGAAATCAAATCCCGACAGGATCAATCAATGACTGTCTTTGGGGATTGCCTTGCCGCGATGACCGACAAGGAAGTCGAAGTCAGCCCCCCGATCGGCACCAATGACCGATTTGTAATAGAGCGAGGCATAGCCGCTTTCCGGGACCGGAACGCTGTTTTTCCAGGCTTTCAGGCGCTGGGCCAGCTCTTCATCGCTGATATCGAGATGCAGGCGACGGTTGGGGACATCAAGTTCGATCATGTCGCCATTCTTAACGACGGCCAACGGCCCGCCTGCCGCGGCCTCGGGCGAGGTATGAAGCACCACCGTGCCGTATGCCGTGCCGCTCATGCGGGCATCTGAAATGCGGACCATGTCGGTGATGCCTTTACGCAGCACCTTGGGCGGCAGGCCCATATTGCCGACCTCTGCCATGCCCGGATAGCCTTTCGGACCGCAGTTTTTCAGAACCATGATGCAGGTTTCATCGATATCAAGGTCCTCGTCATAGATCTTGGCCTTGTAATCATCAATGTCTTCAAACACCACAGCCCGACCACGATGTGTCAGAAGTTCCGGGGTTGCAGCCGACGGTTTCAGGACCGCACCATTCGGGGCCAGGTTGCCCTTGACAACGGCAATGCCACCACTGGCGGTCAGGGCCTTTTCGAACGGACGAATAACGTCTTCGTTCCAGTTACGGACATCCTTGACCTGTTCCCACATGGTTTCACCCGAGACGGTCAGGGCATCATTATGAAGCTTGCCAGCCTCGGCCAGTGCCTTGATCACCACAGGCAAACCACCGGAATAGAAGAATTCCTCCATCAGGTAGTCACCAGACGGCTGCAGGTTCACAATCGTCGGGATATCACGGCCCAACCGATCCCAGTCATCAAGCGACAGATCGATGCCGACACGTCCGGCAATGGCAAGCAGGTGAATAACCGCGTTGGTCGAACCACCGATTGCGCCGTTGACCCGGATGGCGTTCTCGAACGCTTCCTTGGTCATAACGTCAGACGGTTTCAGGTCATCCTTGACCATCTGAACGATACGGCGACCGGTAATGTGCGCCATGACGCGACGGCGGCTGTCCACGGCCGGAATGGCCGCATTACCCGAAAGCGCCATACCAAGCGCCTCGGCCATGCTGGCCATGGTGGATGCGGTACCCATGGTGTTGCACGAGCCCGGCGACCGCGACATGGCAATTTCAGCTTCGAGGAAATCTTCGGTGCTGATCTTGCCGGCCTTGCGGTCCTCGGAAAGCTGCCACAGCGATGTGCCCGATCCGATATCCTCACCACGCCATTTGCCATTGAGCATCGGCCCACCGGTGACAACAATCGCCGGGATATCAACGCTGGCCGCCCCCATCAGAAGCGAGGGCGTGGTTTTATCGCAGCCGACCATCAGGACAACGCCATCAAGCGGCGTTCCGCGCAGCATTTCCTCGACATCCATGGATGCAAGGTTACGGAACATCATCGCGGTCGGGCGCAGCGTGCTTTCACCAGTGGAAAACACCGGGAATTCAAGCGGAAGACCACCAGCCTCGTAGATGCCGTGTTTGACGCGTTCGGCCAGATCGCGCAAATGGGCATTACATGGGGTCAGTTCCGACCAGGTGTTACAAATGCCAATCACCGGACGTCCGTCAAACAGATCCGATGGCAAGCCCTGGTTCTTCATCCAGCTGCGGTGATAGATATTGTCCTTGCTGGTTCCGCCGAACCACCCCTCTTGCGAGCGGAGGGTACGCGGCCAGGGTGCCGGTTTGAACTTCGTCATGCCCGTTTTCCTTTTTGACTTATTATCGTGACGGATCCGGTGATGTACGGTTGGGATGGCCGCACACAGGACTTTGAACGACACGCATCAGCAACCGGCGCCATAAACCAATTATGGTGAAGCCGGTTGGTGTGACCCCGATGCGTATCGTTCCGCGCCATCGTGTTGTTACGCCTTGTTTTTGTTGTAGACGTCGAGGATCACAGCCGCCAAAAGCACGAGGCCCTTGATCACCTGCTGCCAGTCAATACCGACACCGATAATCGACATCCCGTTATTCATGACACCCATGATCAATGCGCCAACGACGGCACCAATGACCTTGCCAACACCGCCTGACATCGACGCGCCACCAATAAAGACAGCGGCAATAACGTCAAGCTCAAACGCAAGACCTGCCTTTGGCGTTGCTGTATTCAGACGGGCGGCAAAAACCAGCCCGGCAAGGGCGGCCAACATGCCCATATTGGCGAATGTGAAGAAGGTCAGGCGTTTGGTATTGATGCCCGAAAGCTTGGCTGCTTTTTCATTCCCGCCGAGCGCATAGATACGACGACCAAGGGTGGTTGAGTTGGTGATGAAGGTAAAGATCGCAATCAGAACCGCCATGATCACCAGAATGTTTGGCAAGCCGCGATAGGTCGACAGCAGATAGGTCACAAACAGGATCGCAATCCCCGCCACCGCATGTTTGATGACAAATACGGCCATCGGTTCTTCGACTGCGGCAAACTTCTCCTGCTTGGCGCGCGAACGCAGACCAAGGATCGGCAGCAATGCCGCCAGAACCACACCCAGCGTCATCGAAAAGACGTTAAAACGTCCTTCGATCAGACCACCAAAGAAGTCCGGGATAAAGCCCGACGACATCGCCTGGAAGCTGTCGGGGAACGGACCAACCGATGCCCCGCCCAGAAGTGCTAGCGTCAAGCCCTTGAACACCAGCATCCCCGCCAGCGTCACAATAAAGGATGGAATGCGCCAATAGGCCACCCAATACCCTTGGGCTGCACCAATGATGGCCCCGGCAATCAGGCAGACCGGAACGACCAGAACGGTTGGCAAATCCCAATTGACGATCATCACGGCGGCCAGCGCACCGATGAAGCCAACGACAGAGCCGACCGAAAGGTCAATATTGCCGCCAACAATCACCAGCAACATGCCAACAGCCATAATGATGATATAGCTGTTTTGCAGGAACAGGTTGGTCAGGTTGACCGGCTTGAGCATGATGCCGTCGGTCAGGACCTGGAAGAAGGCCAGAATGGCAACCAGCGCAACAACCATGCCGTATTCACGAATGTGGGTGCGCAGATAGTAGCCGATTGATTTGGTTTCAGTATCCGTCATTGTCTGTTCCTCAGCCTTTCAGGATCATGCGCATGATTGCTTCCTGGCTTGCGTCTTTTGCCGCAAGCTGTCCTTTGATCTCACCTTCGTTCATAACGTAGATGCGATCGCACATGCCCAGAAGCTCCGGCATTTCCGACGAGATCATGATGACCCCCTTACCGTCGGCTGCCAGTTGGTTGATAATCGTATAAATCTCGTATTTCGCCCCGACATCGATGCCGCGCGTCGGCTCATCAAGAATGAGCACCTCGGGTGCCGCAAACAGCCATTTTGACAAAACGACTTTCTGCTGGTTGCCGCCCGAGAGGTTCATCACCTTCTGTGCGACATTGGGGGTTCGAATGTTGATTTTTTCCCGGTATTCCTCGGCAACAGATCGTTCTGCGCCGTCATTGAGAACACCGTTTTCCGAAACACCCGGCAAATTGGCCAGTGTAATGTTGGTCGTGATGCTTTCTTCAAGGATCAGACCCATTTCCTTGCGGTCTTCGGTGACATAGGCCAGTCCCGATGCAATCGCCTTTTCCACGGTCGATACATCGACCGGCGTGCCATTGATCAGGACTTCACCGGAAATATCTGTGCCATAGGACTGACCAAAGATGCTCATGGCAAGTTCTGTCCGACCAGCGCCCATCAGGCCCGCAATACCGACAACTTCACCGGCCGCAACATCAATGCTGACATTATCAACGACCTTGCGTTCGGGATGCAGCGGATGGGTTGCCGACCAATTGCGGACTTCCATCAACTTGCCTGAACCGATACTTGGCGTGCGTTCCGGATAGCGGTGCGCCATATCGCGCCCGACCATGTCCTTGACGATATGGTCTTCGGTAATGTTGCCACCGCGCGCATCAAGGGTCGAAATCGCCTTGCCATCGCGGATAACCGTGATGCGGTCTGCCACCCGGTTGATTTCATTGAGCTTATGCGAAATCAGGATCGAGGTAATGCCCTGCGTCTTGAATTCCAGCAACAGGTCGAGCAGCTTTTGGCTGTCATTTTCCTGCAAGCTCGCAGTCGGCTCATCAAGGATTAGCAGCTTCACTTTTTTCGAAAGCGCCTTGGCGATTTCGACCAGTTGCTGTTTGCCAACCCCGATATTGGTGACCAACGTCGCCGGGTTTTCTTTCAAACCGACTTTTGACAGCAACTCACCGGTGCGCGCAAAGGTCGCCGGCCAGTTGATCACGCCATTTTCGCTGATTTCGTTGCCCAGAAAAATGTTTTCGGCAATCGACAGCAACGGCACAAGTGCCAGTTCCTGGTGAATGATGATGATCCCGCGTTCTTCACTGTCGCGGATATCCTTGAATTCCTGCACCCCACCATCATAAAGGATGTCACCTTCATAGGTTCCGTGCGGATAAACACCGCTCAGCACCTTCATCAGGGTGGATTTACCTGCACCGTTTTCGCCACAAAGCGCGTGGATTTCCCCGCGTTCAACTTTGAGGCTGACATCATCCAGTGCCTTCACACCCGGGAAGGTCTTGGTGATGTTCTTCATTTCCAGGATGGTATCCATCCGGTCCTCCCACTGCCATTGACACTGCAACGGCGTCTTCGTCTGCTTTGGTCTTTGTTTTCCTGGAAACCAGTCGGGCGAGTTGCCCTAGAAACCTTAAGAAAAGCGGCCCCGGCGCAAACGCCGGGACCTTCAATGCCTAAGCGCTTATTGCACTTCGTCTTTGGTGTAATAGCCTGAACCAATAAGGATTTCTTCCCAGTTGGATTTATCAACCATGATCGGCTCAAGCAGGTAGGAAGGAACAACCTTCACACCGTTGTCGTAAGTGCTGGTGTCGTTGATGGTCGGCTTTTCGCCGGCAAGGACACTGTCAACCATCGAAACGGTCACGCGTGCAAGTTCACGGGTATCCTTGAAGATGGTGGAATACTGTTCACCAGCCAAGATCGACTTGACCGACGGCAGTTCAGCATCCTGACCGGTAACGATCGGCATTTTCATATCGCCGGAACCGTAACCAACGCCTTTAAGCGAAGACAGGATACCAATCGACAGCCCGTCATACGGCGACAGAACACCATCGACTTCTTCATCGGTGTAATGTGCCGAAAGAAGGTTATCCATACGGGCCTGGGCAACCGCACCATCCCAACGCAGGGTACCGACCGTGTCCATGCCCATCTGGCCGGATTTGATCACGATGGTTCCCTCGTCGATCAGCGGCTGCAGGATCGACATCGCACCGTTATAGAAGAAATACGCGTTGTTATCATCCGGCGAACCGCCGAACAGTTCAACATTATAGGGCGGCTCACCCGATGCAATCAGGCCATCAACCAGCGAGGTGGCCTGCTGGACGCCGACCTGGAAGTTATCGAAGGTGGAATAATAATCCACATTCGGGCTTTCAACGATCAGGCGGTCGTAGGCGAAAACCTTGATGCCTGCTGCTGCTGCGTTTTCCAGCGCATTCGAAAGCGTGGTACCGTCAATCGCCGCGATCACAAGGACGTCGACGCCCTTAACGATCATGTTTTCGATCTGGGACAGCTGGTTGGGAATATCGTCTTCTGCGTACTGAAGATCGGTTTTGTAGCCGGCAGCTTCAAACTGCTCGACCATGGAATTTCCGTCGGAAATCCAACGTGCCGAAGATTTGGTGGGCATTGCGATCCCGACATAGCCTTTTTCATCGGCATGGGCGTAACCGCCGGAAATCATCGGGCTCATCATTGCGGCCGCGCCAAAGGCGACCCCTGCCATTACGGCACCGAGACGTTTCATAGCTATCCTCCCTAAAAGACACGGCATACATGCCATTATTCTTTACGCCCGACTTTCACAGGCATTCGTGACCTGCATACGTCGTGTCTTTGTTTTCAATTGATATTGCATCCTATTTCCCAAAGGACACGGCGCCATTATTCAGACGCCCTACATAACAATCAAATAAACATTTTCGAAACTTGCATATCAAAATTGATATACTAAAATCACGCCATACCGGAGGAATCCATTATGGCCAAGACATCCAATCTGCTCCCGCTCAGTTCTGCGAAATCCCTGCTTTTCCGCTCTGGGAACCTGTTTCAGCGTGGCTTGAAGCTTAGTCACCTGCGCATGATTGTCGCGATGGAAGAGACCGGTCAGATCAGTCTGGCGGCTGACATGCTCAAGACATCCCAACCGGCTGCCTCTAGACTATTGTCTGAGATGGAAAACATCCTTGAGGCGCGCTTGTGTGTTCGAAGTGCCCGCGGGATCGAGATGACCAATGCCGGACGCGCCCTTGCCCGGCGGGCGCGCAGCATGCTGATTGAAATCCGCGAAGCCGAACGCGAGATCGAGGATATCAAACATGGTGGCGGTACCGTCTTTATCGGAGCGGTTACCGCAGCGGCCGTTGAACTGGTGGTGCCCGCCATCCGAAGTGTTCAGGCCGTCAACTCGTTGCTTGAGGCCCATGTCGGGGTTGGACCGTCGCATTTGCTGATCAAGGATTTGCTTGCGGGTGATCATGACTTTGTCATTGGCCGCGTGCCCGAGGACATGGACCCCCGCCTGTTTAACATCCGCGAAATCAGGAGCGAGAAAATCCGCCTGATGGTGCGGACCGGTCATCCGCTGCTTGAAAGCAACAAACCGATCACACTCGCCCGCCTTGCCCAGTTCGAATGGATCTTGCCACCGCCGGGCAACCTGATGCGTCGCACGATCGAGGATGTGTTTATTTCGCGCCACCTGCCCTTGCCGCATTCGAGTTTGAATTCCGCGTCCCTTCTGGTGACGCTGGCGACCCTTTCGGACACCAATGCCATCGCCCCGATGGCCGAGGAAGTCACAACCCTACTGACCAGTGGCGGGCTGATTACCGAGCTGCCCTTTGATGGCGCGATTGAAATCAAACCCTATAGCCTGATCACCGCGCGCGGCCATCGGCTTTCACCTTCGGCACAACTGGTTTCCGATCATATTCTTGCACGCATCGAAAAACCGCATGGCTAGGCTGATCGTCATGCAATTGTTTGCACTGTGAAGCGTCTCAAAACTGGCGTAAGCTTCTGAGACAAAACAAGACATGTTGTGACCGAGAGTAAAACATGCCCGCAAGCCTTCGATATCTCAGCGCCCTGCTCGTCGCCGTCTCGCCCCTGATCGCAACGGATGCGCACGCCAGTGCGACCGATGACAGCACGGCGGATATGTCCGATATGGACCGCCCGGCCGCCTTTGCGGTCATGGACATGCGTGCCAGCAGCGCATGGGCGATCAATCATTTTCAGTGGCTGGACCCGAACGAAGAGGCACTTGAAACGCTTGTGTTTTCGGCGGGCAAAGGTCCGATGCGGCTTGATTTCGTCATGGACAATATCGTTCCGTCCTATTGCGAACTCCGCCCCGATCCCCAGAATTGCGATGGTCCGGGCGTCCCGGTCAGCTGGATGGAAGATGTCCCGCAAACCATCTGCATGGACATTCCGCTTGTGCTTAAGGCGCGCCACAAGGATGTTTTGAAAAAGGCCGACCTTCTGTGCCTGCAACCACAAAGCAACCTGCTTTTCCCCGATGACTGGATTGCCGGCAATGGCTGGCCCCAAGTCCATCTGCACCAGACCGTCACACCGCGTAAAATCCGCCATGACGGCAGCACGGCGATCATTGACCTTGTCATTACCGATGCCATTGCCACGGGCATCGCCAACCTGTCCGAACAGGGCTATGGCCCGACCAAAATCGGCATGAGCGATGATGAACTGCGCGATGTGATCGGCCCGAACCTTGATACCTTTATTGCCGGCGATGATGAAAGCTGCACCTATCTGCAGCGCGATCTGGATCCGTCCGGACTGGGCTACATGGTTCTTGATGGCAAACTTGCCCGGGTGTCGCTTTATGGCGACGAACATGATGTTGCCACAAGCCTTGTGCGCACCCGCAATGGCCTTTCCATCGGATCGACCAAGGAAGACGTGTATGCCGCCTTTGCCGGTCAAACCTTGATCGAGGAAGAAAACGAATATCTTGGTCCGGACGGGCGCTATGTCACCTGGTGGCAGGATGACGCCAAAACGCACGGCATCCGGTTTGAGATTGATGAAAACGGCACGGTCATCGCCATTCATGCTGGCAGCGATGCAATCACACTGATCGAAGGCTGCGTCTAATCCCCGACAACCAAGCAGCACGGCATTTTCTTTGCCGTTGACTTGGCAATTGACTTGCAGGGCCAAGCCGGTAAAAGCGCGTCTTGCGCAGATCATACAGATCTCGCCAATACCCAAAACCAACAACAATATTGCCATCCCCTTGCCGCAAAGCCCGACCAGAACGGCGTGCTTGCGGAGACACGAACACGAATGCAAACACCCATAACGTCCAACCTTGTTGTCCTTACCGGCGGTCCCGGTACGGGCAAAACCACATTGATCAACCATCTTGATGACCGGGGCTTTGACACCAGCCCCGAGGTGGCGCGTGCCATCATCGAAGAACAGCTTGAACGCGGTGGCACCGCCTTGCCGTGGGAGGATAATGATGCCTATGCCGGACTGATGTTCCGCCGATCCATCCGGGCATGGCAGGAAGACATCCAAAATCATCCACGCACGGTTTTCTGCGACCGCGGCCTGCCCGACACCTTGGCGCACCGCAGGCTTTCTGGATTACCGGAAAATCCCGATCTGATCCGCGCGATCAATACCTATCGCTATCACAGGGTGGCGTTTGTCCTGCCGCCCTGGTCGGAAATCTACAAAAACGATGCAGCACGAACACAAAGCTTCTCCGAGGCCGTCAGAACATATGTCGTGCTGTGCCGAACCTATCACGAATGCGGCTATGAACTGGTCGAAATTCGCAAAGGCCCGGTCGAACAACGCGCCGCCCAGATCCTTGCCCGCCTCAAACTTTAAGATAAACGCCCCATGATGCCTTTAAGCCAGCCCACATCCCGATTTGCCAAATGTGCCGTCATGGCATGCACGGTCGCATTAACGATGATCACAAGCCTACCGGCGATTGCCGCCTGCTATGACTGGCCGCTGCGCGAATATCGCGGCAACTATGCCTATGACGGCGATACCATATATGTCGCCATTCCCGGCCTGCCGGATGAGATCGCCAATATGTCGGTGCGCGTGCGCGGGGTTGATACGCCTGAAATGCGCGGCCAATGCGACAGTGAAAAACAACTGGCGCAAAAGGCGCGCGACTATGCCCGCCAACGCCTGAAAGCCGCGACATCGGTTCAATTCTGCGAACCGGAATGGGGCCGTTATGGCGGACGTGTGGTGGCGTCTGTAAAGATTGATGGCAGCCCGCTTGATCTTGAGCTGATCGAAAACGGCCTTGCCCGCCCTTATGACGGCAAAACCAAACGTCAGCCCTGGTGCCAAGGTTGAGTGCCAAGGCTAAGTATCAGAGCTGGCCAAATCAGCCTTTGATGTCACTTCGGTGTGAAGTCACTGGACAACGACAATATTCCAACCATCTTTGCAAACAGGAAATTGCCGGACCGAAGACCAGAAAGGCTTGAGTGACGAAATATGAGCAAATATCACAAAGACCCGGATGCCATCCGCGACCTGTCACCTGAACAGTATTACGTGACACAGGAAAGCGGCACCGAACCGCCATTTCGCAATGATTTCTGGGACCATAAGGAAGACGGGCTTTATGTCGATATCGTCTCGGGCGAGCCACTTTTTACCTCGCGCGATAAATTCGATAGCGGCTGTGGCTGGCCAAGCTTTGTGAAGCCCGTTCAGTCCGAGCATGTCGTTGCCAAAGAAGACAACACGCACGGCATGCGCCGGATCGAAGTCCGGTCCAAACATGGCGACAGCCACCTTGGCCACGTCTTTCCCGATGGCCCGAAGGATCGCGGTGGATTGCGTTATTGCATCAACTCGGCGTCTCTTCGCTTTGTTGCGATCGAGGATCTTGAGGCTGAGGGATATGGCGAGTATCGCCACTTATTCGAATAAGCAGACAAAAAAGACCGGCATCTGGCCGGTCTTTTTATTTGTATGAGGATTAAAAATCACCCGGTGCACATTGCAGGCAAGTCAGCCCCATATCGCGCCATTTATCGACCACCCGTCTGCGATCATCGACCACAAGCCACGGGTTAAAGCCATCCTCAATAATCTTGGCCAGCAGGTCTTCCTTGACCTCTTCATCACTGCGGTGATCGGCATCCATGGGCCGCAGATACATGCCATCAAACGGGATATCATGCGCACGCAGCCAGGCTTCTGACCGGTGCTGCCAGCCCGCCGGGCGGCCCGAACAGATCAGGATTGCATGGCCGGATGCATGCAGGATGCGCAACAGTTTTTCGATATTTTCAATCGGTTTGGCGTGGTCCATGGCGTCAAAGAACGCATCCCACTGTTTTTCCACACCATGAACCAGATGCCCCAAAGCATCGGCATCAAAATGCGCCAGCGTGCCATCCATATCGAACACGACTGCATCACGCGCATCACGGGCTTTGGGTTCAGTCACGCAGAAATCTCCTTGATCAGGTTTTCGGTCAAATTTTCATACTCCCAGCCGATTTCCATCGGGCGGAACAGGATCGGGGTGGCGTTGGGTACGCGCGGGCCATCGGCCTCAAACCCGGTCATGTAAAGAATGCAGCGCGCCACCCCGGAATGGGCAACGATCACGGTCAGGTCATCACTGACCTCGGCCAGGGCCTGTTGCATGGCAAAGGACACGCGTTGGCACATAGCATCAAACCCCTCGCCATTGGGCGGGGTGTCAAAGCGCGGGCAAAGTTCGGAGATCGGGCGGCCTTCCAGATCACCCCAATGACGTTCCCGCAGGCCATCAAGCACCTTGGCCTCGTAATCTGGCAGAACCAGATTGGCCGTCGTGCGTGCCCGGTCCTGCGGGCTGACATAGACCGCCCGCCATTTTGCCATCGCCATCAGTGGCGCGATTGCCACCGCCTGTTCGCGCCCGGTTTCATTCAGTGGTGGTTCATTTGATCCGGCAATGATGCCAGCCCTGTTGGCATCGGTTTCCCCGTGCCGGATGAAAACAAACGGCAGTTTGGGAAAATCGAACTTTTCAGCGGCATAGATCATGACCGGACATCACCTTTGTTGGAGAACGCATGCATTACAAATAGAACCGATCTGCAAGCTGTAGCCGCCCGTCAAACCCGTCGACAAGTCCAAAATCCTCGGGCCGGCTGGTGAAAAGCGGCACGACCTGCATCGCGTGACATTGATTGGCGAGATCAATCACATGGCTTGCCAATGGGTGCACGTTCCAACGCCGGAAATGGGCATGGCCCTTTTCGACCATCTTGCGCGCCTCGATCGGCATGAAACCGGTAAAGATCACATGCGCACTTGCCCCCATGCGACCGGCATCCTGCCACTGATCAATCAGTTCACGCGCCTTGCCAAAGGTCGCGCATGGCGCATGACACAAAAGCAACCGTGCATCCGGATTGAAATGCTTTGCCTTGTCCTTAAGACTGCGCAACTGGCGGATCGCGTCACTTGCGACATAATCCGATCCATGGGCATCAAGCACCTGTTTGACCTGCCCATAACAACGATCATCCATCGACCAGTCTGTCAGGCTATGACGTTCAAACAGAAGCGCCATTTCCGCCGCGCGGCCACTGGGCGGCACAGGAAACAGGATTTGCCCATCGAGCTTGGTCATGGTGGTCAAAAGGCTATCAATGCGGACCTGCTGGGTCAGTTGTTCCATGCCGTAAGACGCATCAAGCAGGACCGTTGCGGCATCAGGCGGCGCGTCATAAAGGAAGTAATCAGATTCCTGACAGAAATCGCCGGAATACAGCACCCCGCCCCCCAGTTCGAAATGCAGCCACACCCCGCCAAATGAATGGCCGGTGCGTCCGGTGGTGACGGTCACGCCATCGACCTGAATTTCCCCATAAGGCGGCAAGGGGATGACATTGGCGCCCTTGGGAAGGGAACGCGCAGTAACTTCGGTGCAATAGATCGGCAAACCGGCATCAACGATTTCGCCGGCCGCCCCGATATGGTCGATATGATCGTGGGTAATGAAAACAGCGTTAACTTTATTAAGCCACGCCGGATCAAATCCCTGATCACTTTCGGGACCGACGCCGCAATCAAGCAGCCAGCGCCGGTTAAAGAATTCTAGTCGCAAACAGGCCGGTCCCTTTTCACCAAGACCGGAAAGAACACGCATACGGGCTGACATCAGGCGGCCTCACCCGACATGCGGTCAAACACCCAGCCGTCATTGACCTGAAGGCCGACTTGCTCTCCGATCCGGGCCCGGCGGTTGGCATAGACCGGCAATGTCTGATCCGCGCCAATCCGAACCGACAGGCGGAACCGCCCGCCGAGATAGACGCAATCATCAACTTGACCACGCAACGGCGCATCATCCGTGACCCAGACGTCTTCTGGCCGTAGACAAAGACCGGCATTGGCCGTATTCACAGTCGTAAGGCCATCGGCCAGTTTCGGGCAGATGCGCGCGGTAATGCTGCTTTGCCCCAACTGGACGGAGCAATTGCCGTTACTTCCGACCGTCACACCTTGTACCGGCAAAACCGCCCCTGCCCCGACAAAGCCCGCCACCATCAGATCAGCCGGTTCGCGATAAAGCGTTTCAGGCGCTGCCATCTGGCGAATATGGCCCTTGTCCATCACCGCAATCCTATCCGCCATCGCCATGGCCTCAGCCTGGTCATGGGTGACGTAAATCATCGTCGCCCCGGTGCGGCGATGGAAATCAAGAAACGCCTGCTGCATGGTTTCACGCAGGTGGACATCAAGGTTGGCCAACGGTTCATCAAGCAACACCGCCCGCGGCTCCATGACAAGGCACCTTGCCAATGCCACACGCTGACGCTGCCCGCCTGATAGTTCCGACGGACTGCGATTGGCATAGGGGCCAAGGGCAACGATATCAAGCGCCTCGGCAATCTTGCGATCCTGATCGGCACGGCTGAGCCCGCGCACCTCAAGCGGATAGCCGACATTGCGCGCGACCGTCATATGCGGCCACAGGGCATAGGACTGAAACACGATGCCAAGATTGCGATCCTCGGGACTGATCATGACGTTGTTTTCAGGACTTGCCATGACCTGACCACCGAGTGAAATCTGACCGTGATCGGGTTCCTCGAACCCGGCGAGCAAGCGCAAAAGCGTCGTCTTGCCGCAGCCGGACGGGCCAAGAAGGGCTACGAATTCACCATCGGCAATATCAAGCGAGACCTGATTGACCGCCCGATAATCGCCAAAGCATTTGGTAATGCGCGAAAGATTTATGTCTGCCACGGTACAACTCCTTTGGGCAAACGACGCGCGGCAAGCTGAAAACAGCTCATCAGCGCGATCACCACAAGGACGACCAGAACCGCCACGGCCGAGGCCAGAACGGTGTCGCCACTGTCATCAAGATTGAAAATCAGAACGCCCAACGTCTCGTTCCCGGCCGACCACAAAAGGGCCGAAACGGTGAGTTCATTAAAGGCGGTCAGGAACACCAATAGTGCACCGGCCGCAGCCGAAGGGGCAGCAAGCGGCAGCAGGATATCGCGCAAGCGGCGCGACAACCCGGCGCCGCATGCCTGGGCGGCTTCTTCAAGGGCCGGGTCAAGCTGGGTAAAGCTGTTCATCACCGGACGCAGCGCAATCACCAGAAAACGCGCAAGGTAGGCGACAAAAATGATCGCAAGCGTGCCATACAAACTGACATCAATCAGCGGAATGCGGATGAACAACAAGATACACGCAATCGCCAACACCACACCCGGAAGCGCATAGGGCACCTCGACCAGAAGATTGATCAGCTTTGTCAGGTTGGACGGCCTGCGCACCATCACATAAGCCAGCGGCAGGCACATGAGAACAAGCGTCACCGCCGCCCCCACGGACAGAACAAAACTGTTCTGAAACGCGCGGATGGTGGATGGCTGCACGAACATGACTTCGTGAAACGCCTCAAACGTCGCATTGGCGAATGTCAGCTTGACGCCAAAGGCCGGCACCAGTGCCGTGGTAAACAGGGCCAAAAGCGGAATGACCAGAATGGCAACCAATACCGCCCAAAGGACCATTTCAACCAAGCCGCGACGCGCACCGAGCTTCACATCCAAAGGGCGCCCGACCATCCCCATCAGACGATAGTCACGTTTGGACAGCAAACGGTGATGCAGTGCCACGCCACAAATCGCAATCGCCCCGATCAGCATGGCAAGGACTGAAACCTCACCCAGAACGGACGGGCCAAACCCGGCAAGCTTTTGATAAATCAAGGTTGGCAGCGTCTGGTAGCCTGCCGGAATACCCAGCATCGCCGGAATGCCAAAATTGCCAAGCGCGGTCACAAACGCCATGGCGGTTCCGGCAATCAGGCCCGGACTGGTCAGCGGCAAAATGATCTGCCACCACAAACGCCCACCGCGTGCACCCGCCAGACGGGCGGCTTCGATCTGTTCGCGGGGCAACATGCGCAGGTTTGCCCGCAGGGTCAGAAACACGATGGAGGCATGCTGAATACCCAGCAAAAGGGCGATGCCCTCGGCCGAATAAAGCGGTTGGGGCGATCCCAGCGGAGGGGCCATGCCAATGGCGTTTAAAAGTGCGCTGCTTGGTCCGGTCAGTTGCACCCAGCTAAGGGCCGTGATCTGTGGCGGGATCATCATCGGGATCATGAAACAGAACACCAATGCCGCCTTGGCGCGGATATCGGTGAGTGCCACCAAAAAGGCAAAGGCACCCCCAATCAAAAGGGAAATAATCGTTCCCAGACCGGCGGTATAAAGACTGTTTGCCGTGGCCCGCCAGGTTGATGAATTGCCCAGCACGTCGTGAAAATAATCAAACGAAGGCACACCACCGACCATCACGCCTTCAAACCCAAGGCGCAGGATCGGCAAAATCGAAATAATAAATACCGGCACCACCAACCAAATCAGCAACCGGTCCGAAGACCGGTTGCCATTTGGTTTGGCGATTATGCCAGGCAGAACGCCGCGAAGGCGACCTGTAGCCTGCATTATTCAGCCCCGAACATGTCTGCGAATTTCTGTTTGTTGGCTTCGGCCTGTTCCAGCGCGATGGCCGGATTGAAGTCCATCAACTTGATCTCGCTGCGTGCCGGGAAACCGGCCGGAAGCGCCATGTCGTTACGTGCCGGGATGTAACCCATATCAAGCACCAGTTCCTGACCAGCTTCGGACAGAAGGAAGTCGACGAACTTGTGCGCGGCATCAACGTTCTTGGCGTCTTTCATGATCGCAACCGGCTCGGTCACATAGGTCACACCTTCAGACGGGAAGACGAAGTCAACTGGCGATCCATCGGCCTTGCCACGAATGGCAAGGAAGTCGACAACCACACCATAAGGCTTTTCACCCGACGCAACGGCCTTGAAAGTACCGCCATTACCACCCTTGGCGCGTGCTTCGTTGGCTGCCAGGGCCTGATAGTAATCCCAGCCAAGATCCTTGTTCTCGGTCAGGGTGGAGAGGTGAATAAGAGCTGCACCGGAATAAAGCGGGCTTGGCATTGCGATTTGGTTTTTCACGGCCGGATCAGCAAGGTCTTTCCACGATGTCGGGGCTTTGACGGCGGTGTTGTAAACGATGCCGCTGGTGATCAGCTTGGTCGAATAGTAATAGCCTTCACCGTCATAAAGACCATCTTCATAGGCACTTGCCTCGCCCGATTTATAGGCCTGAAGCTGACCTTCCTGCTTGAGACCTTCAAGGGTCACGGTATCTGCAATCAGAAGAACGTCCGGGCGCGGGTCGCCGGCAGCGATTTCCGCACGCAGTTTCGCCATCAGTTTGGTGGTGCCGTCACGGACCCACTCAACTTCAATATCCGGGTTGGCAGCCATAAAGGCATCAACAGTGGTCTGGGCATCCTTGTTTGGCTGGCTGGTATAAAGAACCAGCTTTTCAGCAGCCTGCCCAACAACCGGCAGCATCATCGCGGCAGAGGCAACCGCAGCAAGAAGAACGTTACGCATGATCGGCATCCCTATAGATCGAAAAGAAGGTTTCGTTCGAAAATGTTTCGATCCGGAAGCTATCGGGATTTCGATTTCAGTTGTGTGACAACACCAAGAATTAAATGTTTCAATAGGAAAACCGGGCTATGCAGCGGTGTTTCAGCCTGTCTATACTCAGATCAGAAGCGAAATAACAACTTTCGAACGAAAGAAAAGCCGTGACTAGAACGTCTGATGCAGTGCCCCTTGACCGCCGACGCGACCGCATCGTCGCCCTTGTCAAATCGACCGGCTTCATGGCGGTCGAGGAACTGGCACGCCGGTTTAACGTCTCGGTCCAGACGATCCGCACCGATTTGCGCGACCTACATGAACAGGGACGCGTGTTTCGCCGTCATGGTCTGGCGGGCCCGGCACCCGATCCGGATAACTCGGCCTATGAAAAACGCGAAGTCTGGAACCGCACCGGCAAAATGGCGATTGCCGCCAAGGTGGCTGACCTGATCCCCGAGGGCTGCACGATTGCGATTGGCACCGGCACCACCGCCGAACTTGCCGCCCAGCATCTGGCATCGCATCGCAACTTAACGGTTCTCACAAACAATCTGCATGTGGTGATGGCGCTGCAAAACGCGCCAAATGTCACGCTCCGCCTTGCCGGTGGCACGGTGCGTACGCGTGATCTGGATATCATCGGGGCGGACAGTGCAGACTTTTTCGGTAGCATGCGGGCCGATTTCGGGATTGTCAGTGTGGGCGGCATGAGTGACGAAGGCGATTTGCTGGACTTCAACATGGACGAAGTCCGGGCCCGTCGTGCCCTTGTGTCATGCTGCGACCACGCGATCCTGATGATCGACGAGAAAAAGGTTGGCCGCAAGGCACTCTGCCGCGACGGCCACGCCAGCGATTTTCAGACCGTGTTGCTCAACACCGCGCCAAGCGACGCCCTGCAACGCGCACTGGTCAAGGCGCGCAGTCAGATTGTTGTTGTGAATTAAGCGCCCAATACGGGGTGACTAAGGATTACACTAGGTGTTTAATGCTTTTACTCGACATTTTTTGTACTGCGTGACACTTCAAAACAAGTACAGTTACCTACCCTTTCTAACATTATATTCCAAAACCAATATGAGAAATCGATGGAAAAAAAGCCACAATGGAAAATAAAAGAAATTCGGGATGCGACAAAGGAAGAAAATGAATGGGGGCTAGAAAAGATGAGGGAACAAGAAGCCAAGGACAAGGAGATTGAGGCCCGTATAAATGAGCAAATGGCGGTCATAGCTTCAGCCCTACAGCATGATATGGCCGAGGACGCTCGACGCTCCATGCGGAACTTAACTATACTTTCCCTTACAGTATTAATTCTCTGGCATTTAGATTGGCCAATTAACGAATTGAAGTTGCTAAACGTGTCCCTGGCCACGACAGCCCCCTTGACCTACAAAGCAGTTATGCTGGCCGGCCTAGTGTACTTTTTAGTCGGGTTTTTAGTTAGATACGTTCGCTCGAACCTTGTTGATCGATACAAGAGCTTAAATACCAATGAAGCCGTCGCCATCAAACAGTGGGGTACTCCGGCTTTAAAAACAGTCAACAGCCTCTTCAAGAAACTTCGTGTAATCGACGCAATTTTTGCAGTAACGTCGTCTATAATTTCTATTAATATTCTAATAGCAGAACTGTTTTGAGCACCCAAAGCAAACCCCCAGACCCACCATGCAACAAATAAATAAAACACGTCGAAGATAAATACATGCCATTGACAACATATATAAAAATTATACTTTTATCTTAGGTTTGAATTTTTTTTGAATTCACTATGAATAAATAACCTTATCCTGCATTAGACAACAAGATAACGAATGAACAAACACAGACCTGACAACAAATTCACTCGTCGAAACATTGTCGTTCAGTGGAATTATCACATGTTCTTGACTTATATTCAAAGTCAATAATATTGTAACGCCAATTCCTGTAACATCAAATGCAGATTTGCAAATAGCATAGATGCGGTATCGGTGTTTTATAGTCTGATGCTCTTCATAGCTGTAGCCTATTTAGCCTTAAACTCTTTTGACCTCAACCAGTAATCACATTGTAGCTGCCTCGCACACCACCAGATTCCCATCCACATGCAGCGTATGGTTTGGCGCGACAGCAGTCCAGCTTTCGGTTTCTGTATCAAGCGGTTCGGAAACGACGATCACGTGATCATCGCGTTTGCGCCAGTAAAGTGATGGCGGCTTGTCGTCGCTGGCATGTCGGATGGCGCAGACGCTTTTGCCGTTTGACAGGCAGGCTGTGAAGCGGAACGGCGACGTTGCACCGCGCACCTTCATTTCGTTTTCAACGACCTCGATCGTGCGGCGAATGGCGCGGTGCGGGTCATCGCGCAGGCCGAGCGTCAGCATCAGGCAAAATATCAGTTCGCTATCTGTGGAGCCCTGCCGACCTTCGTAAAACTCATCCTCGATCATCATTTCCAGGGATCGACGCACCAGCGGGTAATCACCAATCTGGCCGTTATGCATGAAAAGATACTGGCCGTTGGAAAACGGGTGGCAGTTGGTGCGGCTGGTGTGGGTGCCGGTCGAGGCGCGAACATGGGCAAAGAAAAGGCCCGAGCGGATATGATGGGCAAGCGATCGCAGGTTCGGGTCATTCCAGGCCGGCAGGATTTCGCGATAAAGCCCCGGTGTCGGGCGTTCGTCATACCAGCCAAGGCCAAAGCCATCGCCATTGGTCGGCGTTTTGGCCTGTTCGGCATGCAGGCTTTGTTCGACCAGTGAATGGCGCGGCTCAAAGACCAGCTTTTCCAGATAAACCGGATCCCCGATATAGCTCAGCCAACGACACATGATTTGCCCCCGCACATGAATTTTGATCGCGCACATCTAAGCCGGATAATCACAGCATGGTCAATGTGATATTGTGTGTCTCTGTCCTGATTTCAGGGCATGGCTGAAAGTCCGGCACTTGTTGGCAAAAAGAACAACAAACCTCTTGCCAAGGCGGGTGATTGTCCGTATTTTCCGCGCCACAAAATGAATCGTGCTGGTGTAGCTCAGCTGGTAGAGCGGCGCATTCGTAATGCGTAGGTCGTAGGTTCAAATCCTATCACCAGCACCATTTTGTAAAACAAAGACCCGCCAAGACGCAGCCTGCTGCATCTTTGGCGGGTTTTGTGTTTTCTGGCCGTTTGCAGCGCAATCTTTTCACATTCCCCCTACCCGATGCGTCTGTTTGCAAGGAACCGTTATAACTTCTTGCAGATCAGGGGCGGCATGATGGCGGCCCTTTTGAGTGTTGCAAGACACCATTGGGGAGTGCAGGCATGACCGATAGTGACGCGCCCAAACCAGCCAAGGCTTCGACCAAATCCAGCGACAATTCCGATAACGGGCAACCGTCATCCGAAGCCGGTGCGGCAAACGCCGAAAACAATCTGCGCGAACCAACCGAAGCCCCGGACGCGATCAGCTCCGAACAGGCCGCCGTGGATATGATGGCAGCGCTTTGCCGTGACTTTGGCCTGCCGGGCTTTGAGCAAGCTGCATCAGGCAGTCAGGCTCAGCCGTCACAGCAGCCACAGCCAATGGAAACCGCGTTTCAGATCATTCAACGTTATCTGCTTGATGGCGGGACGTCATCGCCAACCCCAATAACCGCAAGTGCGCCGACGGAAGGTTACACCGGCCCGCTTGAAAACATGGACCCTTGGTACAGTACTGATAGTGGTTCGGCTGCCACAAATACCCCGGGCAGTTCTACGGACGCGCAATGGGGTGTGACCACGATCCATGCGGACGGCAGCACAACCGACATGACCGGCCCCGTCATCCGCGATGACATGTTCCGCACCGCCATGCCGACCCTTCAGGGCAAGGCAGACACCACCGCCGATACGCCGGACTGGGCGATCAGCATGGAACAGGGCTATCCCCTGTCGCCGACCAAAACCAGTGCACAAACAGCCATTTCTGCGAAAATGCTGGCACCGGATGTGCCAAAATACTTGTGCAAATGGTCCTTGCATGTCGGCGCATCAACAGATGCGCAGTCCGAACTTTCGGTTACGGCACCGAATGCGGCCCCGTCACAATTACGCGCGCTTTTGTTTGATGCAATCGATGCCGATGGCGCCGCCCCCCAGATGTCCGAAGTACCGATTTATGGCGGCGCACCGCATGCCATCCATCTTGAACAGACGGTTGGCGCGACGGGCAGTGAAGCAACCCCGGATGTGGCGTTGATCCGTCTGATCTTTGCTGATCGTGCACCGGTGCCGATCCATCTGGAATATGTCGGTACCCTGCCCAGCCCCATCGTTGCGGGCAATGTGATGGTCGCCCCCAATTCCAGCGTCCCGTTTTGGGTGCAGATCACCCCGCCCAGCGAAGGCGACAAGGGGGCCGGTCTTGTTGTTCTGGTGCGCTATGAAGCCGAGACCAGCTTTGATGTCACCGCCCAGCTGATGACCCAGGCCAGAACCAGCACCCCAACCGCGATCCTGAGCTGCAATGCCCAGCATGATCAGTCGGCCTGCCGGGCTGCCAGCATGATCTCAGATAGCAGAGGACGGCTTGAAACCGGGTTGACCGGTCTGCCAACCGATCCCAATGCTGCCGATCTTGAAAAATACGGGTTCATCCCACCGGCCTTTATGCTTGATGCAGATATAAGCGCATCGGCATCAGCAGCGGCGTCGACACCAGCAGCGGCGAAAGCTGCGCCCACACCCACGCCGGCGAAATCTGGCGCAGCGGCAAAAACATCCGACCCGGGCGATGATGGTGACACCGACAACAGCGACAGCAGCAAAACCAGCAGCAGCAATGCCAAATCGTCAACGGGCACAAGCAAAGGCAAGAACGGCAATAGTGACAACAGTGACAACTCTGGCAGCACTGGCAGCAGCAAAGGAGGCACCTGATGTCTGGGCAGGCGCAAAACGATGTAACCACGGCAAGTGATCGCAAGGACGCGGTCCGGAAGGCGTTCAATCAGGAATATCTGGCAACCCAGCAGGCCATGGCGCAAGCCGCCGAACGGGCCCGCGCCCAGGTTCTTGATCAAAAACAGACCATTTCCAATCATGCCGAAAACGTGAAATCCGGCGCCCAGGCCCCGCAGCCCGCAATCGGCAGCCAGCAGACAGGGCAAGCCACCCCACATCCTCAGGCGGCACAACAAGGGGCACCGCATATGGCATCGGATCCAAACATGCAGAACGGCCAGCAGGTCATGTTCGATATCGCAAATGAAATCCGCAACATCATCGCACGCGAGATTGACTTGCGCATGCAGGCCTTGTCCGAGAAGGTGGAAACCGCCCTTGCCGAAGCCTTCCCGCCAAGGGATCCGAAAAAGGAACAAGCCCCCCAATCTTCAGGTCCCGCGCCCCAGCAAAAGACATCCGGCAAAAAGACCTAGCTTGATGTCTGCAACCGGGCAACGCCCGGAACAGGAACGGCAATAACAAGCGCATCAAAGCGCGACGATCTGTCCCCAACCTATCCTCAGCCCGCATCGCGACGGCTGCGCCGTTGCGCACGAAAACACAACTATAGGATGTATATAAACTTTTATTCACAATTCTTTTGCGGCTACGTCATAATGATTACCGCAAAACTTAATCAGCCTATGGTTGCATTCAATCAACCGGAGGGGTCCATAGTGCAGAACGAAAAGAACAGTCCGCAGGATGAGGCAACCCTGACAGAAGCCGAGATCAGCTTTGCCAAAAGTCTTGAACAAAGCCTGTCGCTGGCGTTGGGTGATGATGACAAGGTGACGTCAATCTGGTCCCGGTTAAAACCCGAACAAAGGGCGCGCATTGCCGAAGATTATCTGGCAAAGCTTGCCGCAGCCGACGACCCCGGAGATCAAGAAGCCGATCAAAAGGCCGGTCACGACAGATTGACGCCCCCGGCAAGTAGCGCCCTTGATGCACGCACCATCATGCAATCGATGACGCCAGCAGCAAAACCGGCAGACACCCGCCCCGCCGCAACCGCAAACCCCGGCTCGGCAACAGACCAGGTCCAGCCACGATACAGCCCGCCGCCCGGTTACCCGGCAGACTTCAACCCGCTGGCAGGCTTCCCGGGTCTTGAACCATCACGCAGCGGCCCGAGCCCCGAAGACATCATTGCCGGTGCGCTTGGCACGCCTGGCGGCACACCGACCGACCCGCTTGATATCCTGCGCGGTCTTGTGCCGGGGGCAGAAAGCCCGACATTGCGCCAACCGGTGCCACATGTGCCGGTCCCGCAAGCACCGGTGGCACCGACCGCACCAAATGCCCCCGATGACGGACAATATTCCTCCCCGCAATCCACGCCGCAAACCCATCCGCAAACGGATGCCGATTTGGGCCCGGCGGCACCGAATTTCTGGCCGCTGTGGATTGATCAGCAAGACACGCTTTTGAAGCAATGCCTGAAACTGATGTCGGGCAATATGGATGACGCGCAAGATGCGCTGTCCGAGGCGATGGTCAAGGCATCGACCAAATTCGAAGAATCCATGGATGAAATCCGCAACCATCGCGCCTGGTTATCGCGCATTGTCCATAACGCCTGCATTGATTTGCACAGGCAAAACCGGCGCAAGGCGGAATACCGCGAAGAAACCCATGGGGCTGCCGACACACCGGCCTCCCCGATGACAGCGCCGATCACACCGAGCCCCGAGGAATCTTATCTCGCTGGTGAAAAACTGGATCAGCTCGAAGCGGCCCTTCTTGAGATGCAGGAAAAACTGCGCAAGCCGCTTTTGATGCGCTGTGTCCAGGACCGCACCTATGACGAGATTGCAGCGGCCCTGGGCTTAAGCAACTGCGCGGTGCGCAAACGTGTTCAGCTGGCCCGCGAACATCTCAGGGCTTCGGGCATTCAATAAGAATACGTGCGTAAAAAAAACGACCAACTCGCAAAAAAGACGCGTCACAACGATACACCACCAGCGTCGATAGACTGAAAACGGGACGGCGAAACCCCGACAGAAACACAACAGCAAGCAGCACACCGCAAAGCGTAACGAAGGAGACTTTACAATGGCGATTCCGACCCCGGTAAATGGTCAGATCACTGATGCAGTCACCCAGGCTAACGTGAAAGTTCTGGGCGACGCCCCGGCAATGGCAATGGGCTCGATCTTCCAGTCCCTCGCTCATTCCACCGGCATTCTTTATGAAAACGCCGTCAGCGCACAGCAGCAGATCGGCATCACCTCGCAGGCCGCAACCAACCAGGGCGTCATCCAGATCTATTCGGTCGACACGATGGCAGACTCTGTTGCGACCTCCAAAATTGCCAAAAGCGACGTACCCGACAACATGCTGTCGCTTCTTACCGCTCTTCAGGCAACCAAGGGCTGATTTTCAAAACATCTTTGGCCCCAAAGCCAGTTTCAAATCGGGCGGTCGCAATCATCAGCGATCGCCCGATTTCATTTGATCAGGGCTTTGCAAAACAATCCGTTCTTTTGCAAAGCCCTGCGTCACAAGACGCCAAGCCCCCCGTCATCTGTCTGACCGCAACACACGCAAAGTGGCTGGTTTGGAACATCTCTTCCTTCCAGCATTTCCCTAGGCAAACAGGAGATAAACAGTGGCTGATAACACTCCGCTAAATGGTCAGATCACAGATGCCGTGACCCAGGCGAACGTGAAAGTTCTGGGCGACGCCCCGGCAATGGCGATGGGTTCAATCTTCCAGTCCCTCGCACATTCGACGGGCATCCTGTATCAGAACGCCGTCAGCGCCCAGCAGCAGAACGGCATCACCTCGCAGGCCGCGACCAATCAGGGCATCCTGCAGATCTATTCGGTCGACACCATGGCTGACGCCGTTGCGACCTCCAAGATCGCCAAAAGCGATGTGCCCGACAATATGCTGACGCTTCTGACGACGCTTCAGGCAACCAGAAACTGATTTTGATCCGGGTTTCGGCCCGTCCAGCCAGTATCACACCGGGCGGTCGTATTGATCTGCGACCGCCCGTTTTCATTGTGGCAACGGTTCTGCAAGCAATCCAAGTTTTTGCCAGCCCATCGTCACAAGACACCAAGTCCCCCGTCATCTGTCTGACCGCAGGACATGCGGAAAGGGTCGGTTCGGGGCCTTACGTTCCTTCCGGCACTTCTTTAGGTAACCAGGAGATACACAATGGCTGATAACACTCCGGTCAATGGTATGATTACCGACGCCGTCACCCAAGCCAATGTCGAGGTCATGGGTGATGCGCCGGCAATGGCCATGGGCTCGCTTTACCAGTCGCTGGCGCATTCTCATGGCATTCTCTATGAGAACGCTGTCAGCAGCCAGCATCAGGTGGGCATTTCCTCTCAGGCGGCCACCAATCAGGGCGTCATCCAGGTCTACTCTGTCAACACCATGGCGGGGGCCGTTGCGACCTCGAAACTCGCCGCAAGCGACGTTCCCGACAATATGCTTTCGCTGTTGTCGGCTCTTAAAGCCACGACCGGTACGGCCGTGTCCTAAACATCCCCACTGGTTTCGCCGCCAACCCCGCCCGGCATGCATGCGCTTGCCGGGCTTTTTCTTTCACAAATGCCCGCGCTCGGCGTCAAACCGATACGTAGCACTTCCGCCAGCCCATTCCTCCAGACAAGGAGACGGACATGCCATCGGCACCACCTGAGCAAGACGGCAAGAAATCCCAGCACCACCCCGCCAGTCACCATGAAGATGATCATCAGTGCTCGGTTTCAGATCAGATCACTGACAGCGTTGCCCAGACCAATGTTGCCACGATGGGGGCCGGTCCAGGCTTCGCCGCGTTGCAATCCATGATGGGTCAGGCGCAATCGCAGAACATCCTGATGGCGAACATGGTCTCGGCCCAAAAGCAAAATGCCATGATCGGCATGACGACCATGACCCAGAGCATTCTGCAAATGATGAAACGTCGTAGTTAATAAGGATCACCCCGATGAGCAATCCGAACGAAGTCGATGAACAAATTACCGACAGCGTCACCCAAACCAACACATCGGTCATTGCCAATGGCCCGGCGATGGGCGCGATGCAGACCTATCTGTCGCAGGCCCAGGCACAGGGGATCCTGTTTGCCAACATGGTCAATGAACAGCAGCAACAGGCGGTCGCAAGCCTTGCAACCACCATGGAATGTGCAAAGGCCACCCTGTCGGTCCAGGACAACAAGCCAAATTTTTTTACGACACAGCAGACTGGGACGAAGGGGAAATAGCATCTTACGACGGCCTCGATGCGACAGGGGATTCGGATACCGTGTCCCTCGAAGACGCAGATTCACAAGAATCCGGCGATCAGAAAGGTGAAGGTCAAGATAACACCGAAACCAGTTCGTGGCTTGGCCAGGCCGACCCAATGTTTATGGGGGATGGATCGGACTACAAGGAAAAGTTTGACTACGCCGCCAGCGCCCAGGGCGAACAGACAAAGGACGTAACATGAGTGATATCGTAAACCCGCAAGTTACCGATGCTGTCACCCAGACCAACGTCAAAATTCTGGGTGAAAGCCCGGCACAGGCGGTTTCCATGGCCATGCAGTCGCATTCACATGCCACCGGCCTTGCCATGGAAAACGCAACCCTGACACAAGGCAACATGCAACAGGTTGCCAATACAGCAACGTCAAAGCTTGTTGCCCTGATCACCGCCCAGGCGGGCTAGGCGCAACAGACTCTAATTGATCACAATCACGTCCGTGCGACGTCTAGAGATGTGCGGTCAGACCGATCGCTTTTTCGGAGGATAACATGGCAATTCCAACCCCGGTGAATGGTCAGATTACAGACTCTGTGACCCAGAGTGCGGTCAGTGTTCTTGGTTCCGCGCCTGCGAATGCGATGGGTGCGATTTACCAAAGTGCGGCCCATTCAACATCGATCCTGTTCCAGAACGCTGTTCAGGCAC
The DNA here is from genome assembly GCF_002388495.1 of Thalassospira sp. UBA4513. Taxonomy (NCBI): domain Bacteria; kingdom Pseudomonadati; phylum Pseudomonadota; class Alphaproteobacteria; order Rhodospirillales; family Thalassospiraceae; genus Thalassospira; species Thalassospira sp. UBA4513. The sequence continues at coordinate 43,902 of NZ_DGMR01000007.1, read as the reverse complement.
AGCAACAGGCATCGATGTGTTCGCAAGCCGCCACCAATCAGGGCGTGATGCAGCTTTATTCCGTCAACACCATGGCGGGTGCGCAGGCAACAGCCAAACTCGGCCGGTCTGACAACAGCGATGCGCTTTTGACACTACTCGTAATTTTGGCAGCAACCCGCCGCTAGGCACATGATCCGTCTGGTCCTGCCCGGACCAAATACGGTCAAAACATGAGGGCGTGAAATGGCAGACAACACCCCTGTAAACTCACAAATCACCGATGCAGTGACCCAGAACAACGTCAAGGTTCTGGGCGAAGCACCGGCACATGCCATGGGGCTTGTGTATCAGACGATGGCACATTCCATCAGTTTGTCGATGCAAAACGCCATGCAGACCCAAGGCGGCCTGCAGCAGATCGGCAACGCCGTCACATCAAGCGCCTGCCGTATGATCCTGGAAAGTACTGGCGGTGGCATGGGCGGCGGCAAAAGCGGCGAATAACGCGCCCGCAGATTTTATGGCTCCTGACCCGTCCCGACAGAGATAATCAAACCGGTCTTTTGACCCGTTGCATATGAGGTTTTCGATGGCAGACGACGACGCAAAACAGAACGAAGATCCGAAAGCTGAAAACAAAGATCAGGGCAATGAGCCGGACAAAGCCGCGTCCCCCGCCGACAAGGATGGTGACGGCGACAAAAACGCCGCAGACACCAAAGACGCGAAAGATGGTGGCGACGCAAAAGGCGATAAGAAGGCCGATGACAAGGATGATGCAAACAAACCGGCATCGCCGTCTGATCCTGCAGCCCCGGACAATCCGCCGGGCACCCCGCCGCTCAGCACGGCATTGAACCCGCAGATCGTGCAGGCTGTCGGCACGACCAACCATGCGGTTCTGAACGGTGCGATCCCCGGTGCCAATGGTGTGGCCTATCAAAAGGTTGCGCAGGCCGCCGCCTATGCGGTGCAGGATTCGACGGATTATCTGCGCAATATCATGTCGATGGCATCCGCCACCACCGGCGTCGCCATGCAACAGATGCTGGCTACCAAGGAAGTCGACCCTTATTCCAAGATCATCAAGGCTGCGACCGATGCCGTCAGTGACGCCCAGACAACCTTCTCCAAGGTCGGCACGTCAGCCAGTTCGGTGGTGAAGGATTTTGACAGCCTCGCCTGATCAGGCTCAGGCGCTGCGCATCAGCTCGATACGGTGGCAGGTCTCCGAGAAATCCGGGGCAAACAGTTTAAGACTGACACCCGTCCCCTGAAGCTCATAGGCGCCCATTTCCTCTGTCGGGCAGGAAATGAACCGGGCCACGGTCGAACTGACCAGAACACGCCGACCAAGTTGCTTGGTAAGTTGTTCGATGCGGGCTGCTTCGTTTGCCGCCTGCCCGACCACGGTAAAATCAACACGCTCCGAAACGCCGACATTGCCGTAAATCACTTCCCCGACATGCATGCCAAGGCCGTAATCGAATGGCAGTTTTCCGACTTCTTCGCGCCGCGCATTCAGCGCATCGATGTTCAACTGGGCCTCGGCCGCGGCATAAAGTGCTGCGTAACAGGCGGTTTCAAGATTGGTTTCGTCTTCATCAATCGGGAAAATCGCAAGCGTCGCATCCCCGATATAGCGCAAAACCTGCCCACCGTGCTTAAGCACGGCACCGGCTGTTGCACCAAAGAAATCATTCATTTCGCCCAGGAACGCATCATCACCGACATGGGTCGCAACCGAGGTCGAGTTGCGCATATCCGAAAACCAGATCACTGCACGGGTTTTGGTACTGTCGCCCAGCTTGATCTGACCATTGCGGACACGTTGCCCGGCGTCGGTGCCAAGATAGGTTTCCAGAATGGTGCGGGTTTCTTCATGGTTGATGCGCATTTTGCACGACACGGCAAAGCGGCGCTGAATACCTGACAGGATCGCCAGATCCTCGTCCGAGAAGCCACTGGGACGCCGCGTCAGATAGGTCATGAAGATGCGGTTGCTATTGAGCGTGCTGTCGCTATCGGTCACGAACGGGGTCATCAGGGCGTAATAGTCTGTGCCCCGTTGGCGGCGGAAAGTTTCAAGGATCGGGAAGTCGACAACCGCACTGGGGCCAATAAGATGACGGCGCATGAAGCTGACATCGCTATCAAGCATCCATTTCATCGGGCTTTCAGCCCAATCGCGGTCCTTTTCATCATCGCCCATGTGGGTGGTACGCACAACCTGGCCGTTTTCCTTGGTCCAGATATAGGAAACACCTTCATACAGCGGGTGCAGGGTCTTGAACGCGACCATGACGCGATCAATCGGGATTCCCGATGCGACCAGACGACTGGCCATGCCAGACAGAAGTTCGCTGATGTCGGTATCATCAAGCGCACATTCCATCAGCCAGTCGTTAACAGAGCGCACAAATCCACGCGCGGCTTGCGCGTTATTGGTTCCGGGAAGCGGGGTTACCACGCCGGATGAAGACTGGTTATTGGTCATGGGCACGCTCCGTCCGTTCGTCTGCTTGATTGTCGCACTGCCGTTGGTTCAAATCCAGACCCTAAATAGAACAGCAATGCAATTTAGCAATTATTGATTTGGAAACAGTTATTTTCCGGCAAACAAATGACTATTGGTCACTTAAAGCGCAAGGGCTATCTGTCAAAAAACTGTCGCACTTTGCCGGCACCGGAATTACGCAGTCTCAAAACGACTGAATTCAACGTTATTGCGGCTGTGCCGGCGGCAGGTAAATACGCGCCAGAAGCCCGCCTTTCTGGGAGTCTTCAAGGTATATTTCGCCACCATGCGCCCGGACGGCGGTGCGTGCGATTGCCATCCCAAGACCAATACCGCCAGTATCACGATTGCGTGACGCTTCAATCCTGAAGAATGGCTCAAACACCTGTTCGCGCTGTTCGACCGGTATCCCCGGCCCGTCATCGGCAATTTCGATCCACAGGCCGCCATCATCGGCATCGCGCACCGCGACCTCGACCGTATCGCCGAAGTTAAGGGCATTGGACACCAGATTGCCAAAGGCGCGCTTGATCGAAAGCGGCCGGCACGGATAAACCCGGGTATCGACCTCGCCAATATATCTGATTGGGCGTCCGGTTTCTGCCAGATCCTCGACCGCGGATTCAACAAGGGCAGTCAGATCGATCTTGCGGGTTTCCTCATTCGCGGTTTCTTCGCGGGCAAAGGTCATTGCCGCTTCGACCATCTGTTCCATTTCATCAAGGGTTTCGATGATGCGCGCACGGTTTTCCGGATCATCGACAAATTCGGCGCGCAGGCGCAGCGACGTAATTGGCGTACGCAGATCATGCGAAATGGCGGCCAGCATCCTTGTGCGATCCTCGACAAAGCGTTTGAGGCGGGCAGTCATCCGGTTAAAGGCCCTTGTGGCGCGTCTGATTTCAATCGGACCGGTTTCAGGCACCGGTTCGGGATAATCCCCGCGCCCGACACGATCGGCTGCCTTTGTCAAAACGTCCCACGACCGGGAAATTCGGCGCGCCAGGAAAAAGGCAATCACGGCAATGACAAGCCCGGACGCCAGAACACGCAAAAGATTGTCGAACACAAACCACGGCGGCGAGACGACCCCGCCAATCATGGCTTCCAGCCAGACATCGGGCGCTGTGCCGGTTGGCTCCCCGTCCGGACCAAGGATCCTGATCGGCACAACAAGGCGCATCACCGGCGAGGTATCGCAATCAAACCGGTCAAGGTAGCGCAACGACCAAGGGGCTCGGCGATCATCATCACGGTCATCATCGCGATCATGATGATCATCGTCGTGGCCGGATCGCTCCATACGGTCACGTTCCAGAAACGCATCCTTTTCACGCCGGAGTGTTTTACGTTCCGTCCAGCATTCATCCTCGGACAGGATTTCAACCCGCGCCGGAACCCCGGTTTCAAGGTCCAGTGCCTCGTTCAAACGCTGGCTCAGCGTGTCCGAGGTAAATCCGTCACCGGAAACCACATCACTTTCCGGCACCAGCCGCAGGCGGTTTTGCGGTGATTGCGCCACGCGCAACACATCGGCCCAGTTATCACGCGGGGTTGTTGTCAGAATGCGCGAAATTGCCGCCACCCGTGACAGGGCATAACCGCGCCGCTCAGACGCCACCGCATCCCGGCGTTCTTCGGCCAGCATGACACCAAGGACGATGTGGGTCAGGATGATTGCGCCCAACAGCAGACAGACAAGCTGCGCGGTCAGACTTTGCGGCCAAAGGCGTTTGATCAGGCGGCGCTTGGTCATTTTTCGGTCACCTCGCAGGTGAACATGTATCCCCCGCCCCAGACGGTCTTGATCAGGGTCGGGTTCTTGGCATCATGTTCAATTTTCTTGCGCAGGCGGCTGACCTGATTATCGATGCTGCGATCAAACGGCACGGCTTCGCGCCCACGGGTTAGATCAAGCAACTGATCGCGGTTAAGCACCATGTTGGGATGTTCGACAAAGGCACAAAGCAGGCCATATTCCCCGGCACTGAGTGGCACGACCACATCATTGGCATCGCGCAATTCATGGCGGGTACGATCCAGCACCCAACGGTCAAAATGCACCTGCCCGCCCGGAAGCGGCCCCTTGCGCCCGACCGGAAGACTTTGCGCACGCCGCATCACGGCCTTGATCCGGGCCAGCAATTCGCGCGGATTAAACGGCTTGGCCAGATAATCATCCGCGCCCATCTCAAGACCGATGATGCGATCGGTTTCCTCGCCAAGGGCTGTCAGCATCACGACTGGCACATCATAGTTTTCACGCAGCCAGCGACACAAACTCAGCCCGTCTTCGCCCGGCATCATCAGATCGAGCACGATCAGGTCGGGTGCGATGTTATCCGCCATCAGCTTGCGCAACTCGCGCCCGTCAGATGCCAGTGTCACACGATATTCATGTTGACGCAGATACCGCCCCAAAAGGTCACGGATATCACGATGGTCATCGACAACAAGAATGTGGGGCTGGTCGCTCATATGCGGTCCTGAAATCAAAATCGTCTGTGAAGCCTAACCTAACGCGTCGTCAGTTCCGGCAGAAACGGCAATTTGTATCAGATTGTCGCAAAACGGCCTTTTGGCAAAGCTTGCGACCATTTTGCCCGTTCGCCGGGATCATTTCGCGACAATCATAGGCGATAACGGGCTTCAACACATTGATCCCCCACAAACCTGATGAGGTCCCCGATGAAACGCAAAACCACCCTTAAACTTGCTGCGGCCCTGATTGCCACCACCATGATCGCAACCCCGTTTGCAGCGACATATGCATCGCCTGGCGAACGCGAACATAAAGGCGAATATATGCGCGGTGAACACGGTGAATACGGCGAACATGGCAAACACGGCAAAGGCGGCATGTTCCATGGCGAAGTCCGCGCACGCGCCGTGCCATTGACCACCGATGAAGCCCGCACGCTGGTTGATGCGATGCTTTTGAAGATGGGTGAATCCAACCTCAAGACCGGTGATGCCAAGGTGTCCGAACAGGCTGGCAAGATTGATGTTGTCTTGCTCAATGCCAGTGGCGATGTGGTCGAGGTTTTGAAATTTGATGAAAAAACCGGCCGCATGGATCGCGGCACCCATCATGACCTGCGCAAACTGATCGGCAAACCGAACAAAGACAAGGCCGCACGTTTTGATCGCAAATTCACCGCCGATCAGATGATGCTTTTGGCCAATGCGATGGTGATCCGGTTTGGCAATGGTGAGCTTAAACTGGGCGACATCACCGAAACCCCGCGCGGTACTTATACCGCCACCGTCACCAATCAGGCCGGCGACATTGTCCGCGAAATGGAACTGAGCAGCGTGACCGGTCGCCCGATCATCTGATAATTCCGTCAAAACCTGACCTTCCCCGGTCCGGGGACTTCCCCCATCCCAACCGATACCCCGGACCCGCCTGCGCCCCCAAGGCTCCCCTTGGGGGCGTTTTGCGTTTTGGCGTTTAACTTCATCGACTTGTCATGCAATTGGGTTTGACGGCTTTGCGTAATCCAAGCATTGTTACGCGCTTCTGCAACGCGCCCCATGAAAGAAGCACCATGACGACCAACGCCCCAAAACCCGCCCCCAGAACCGCGACCCTTGATGATATCCCCGCACTGACAGCCCTTTGGCAGGAAACCGGGCTTTACCGCCCGTATAATCCGCCGGAATGGGATGTGCGCTTCGCGCTTGAAAGCAGCGAAGCCACCCTTTTCGTTTGGGAAGATAACAGCGATAACATTATCGGCTCCATCATGGCGGGTCATGATGGGCACCGTGGCTGGGTCTATTATATGGCCGTCACACCAAGTTTGCAGAAATCAGGACTGGGTCGCCGCCTGATGGAAGTCGGGGAAAACTGGCTGCGCGATCAGGGTGTCTGGCGCATGCAATTGATGGTGCGTGCAGATAACCATGCGACGCAGGATTTCTATCGCCATCTTGGCTATCGCGCCTGCGACGTCACCGTGATGCAAAAAGACATCAACACCCCGCCTGCCGACCGTTAAGGCACCAGAACATTACATGGCATCGGCAATGGTCGATGCCGCGTTCTGTTCGGTCGGCGCTGGTTCCTGCTGATTTTTAATCGCGATTGTCGCATGGGCAATCCGGCGTGCGCGCTCATACAGGCGGTTGATACGTTCGACCATTGCGACCTCAATCCGATACCGGCGAATATCAAGATCGCGCGGGCCGATTTCATCGCTGACCTTGCGAAGGGTCGTATCAAGCTTGGTGGTGAACTCCGCCTTGCGGCCCAGCACACGATTGGCGGCCTCCAGATCCTCGGCGGAAAAGGCGGTCATCGCCTGTTTCAGGCAATCTTCGGCGATCTCGTAAAGCTCTGCCATTTTCTGGCGGTTTTCGTCTGACGGCATGTGGCGAATATCAAGCCACTCGCCGACCAGCTTGACCATTTCCTCGCTGATCAGATCGCCAACAGCTTCAAGATGGTTGCTGACCGCAAGCTCGTTCTGCATGCGGTTGAGGTCAGCTGCCAGCAGTTCCGCACGCGGCAGTTTCGCCGCAAACAGCGCAATCGCGTCTTGCAGGCTATCGACCCCGTCATCCAATTCGCCAAGCTTTTTAAGCTTCGGGCGTGTCGGGTTGCGCAGGTTTTCACGCCCACGGCGCACGACATCAATCACCACATCGCCCATATGCATGACTTCATTACGCAACAAACTAAGGGCTGCTGCCGGGGCTATGGTCAGTTCGTGGATGACGTATTTCGGCTCCGGGCTGAGGCGCGGTTCGGTATCGATTTCGGCCGGGACCAGCTTTTCAATCAGGCGTGCTATTGCGGGGACAAAGCCGATCATCAGGATGACGTTGGCGACGTTGAAAATGGTGTGCGCGTTGGCAATTTCACGTGCAATATCGACGGTTTCGGCGGTGCGCCCGGTGGTGATGAACTCCACAAGCGTCACCAGATGATCAATAAATGGCAGCCAGATCAAAACCCCGACCACATTAAACAGGATATGGCCAAGGGCGGTTCGGAACGCATCGCGGTTCTTGCCAATCGTCACCAACAGGGCCGTAACACAGGTACCGATATTGGCCCCGAAAATAAGCGCGATCCCGCTATCAAGCGGCACCAACCCCTGCCCGGCCAGAACAATGACAATCCCCATGGTCGCCGCACTTGATTGCACCAGCGCAGTGAACGCCGCCGCAACCAGCATGGCGAGAAACGGATTGCGCATCTGGCCCATCACATCGATGAACGGGCCATAGGTCCGAAGCGGTTCCATGGCATCACTCATCATGCCCATGCCAAAGAACAGCATCCCCATGCCCAGCACTGCCTTGCCGATCAGCGTAAACCGCTTGCGATCGGCCAACATTGTCATGGCAAAGCCAATCGCGATGACAAGCGGCGCAATGGCATCAATCCGAAAGGCGATGATTTGCGCGGTCAGGGTACTGCCGACATTGGCGCCCATGATCACGGCAATCGATTGCGCAAACGGCATCAGTCCGGCCGATACAAACCCGACCACCAGCACGGTCGTAACACTTGAAGATTGTACCAACCCGGTAATGACCGCACCCGAAACTGCCGCCCAAATGCGATTGCGCGTCATGCCAGACAAAACGCGGCGTAGCCTTGCCCCGGCAAGGGTTTTAAGCGCGCCGGCAAGGTGATCCATCCCGTATAAAAACAGGGCCAACCCGCCAACCAAACCGATGGCCATCGACCAGGTATCAAGCGAAGGCGCGTCGTCCGCCGCCCATGCAGCCGAGTTGGTCACAAGGAGCAAGAGCGTGCTTGCAAGGATGGATTTCAGGATGGGTGGCATTGGGCACCGGTCGAGGTAATCGGTTGAAAACAAACCGACCATAGCGCAGTTTGGGGACTAAACCCAATCGGATGTTTAGCCCCTTGCCAAACTGTGAGGTGGCAGACATTCCACCAGCCGAGCCTAGCCCATTGCCGCGCCCGGCCAACGAGCCGACGATCAGGCCAGACAGCTCGCAGGCGATCAATGGCTTATTCGGCGGCAACCGATTTATGATCTGGTTTTTCCTGTGCCAGACGTTCGCGCAGGACCGCAACCTGATCACCAGACAACCGCAGACCAAGCTTGGAACGACGCCAGATCAGGTCATCAAGATCACGCACCCATTCGTTTTCGATCAAATAGCGGACTTCGGCCTCGTACAGGTCATGACCGTAACATTTGCCAAGATCACCAACAGTTTTGGCATCGCCAACAATCTGGTCGATCCGCGTGCCATAAGCGCGCAGCAGACGTTTGAGCATCACCGCATCCATCCAGTCATAGCGTGCGGCATAATCGGAAAAGGCCGCCTCATAGGACGCATTGGGGAAATCCCCACCCGGCAGCACGGCATTTGCTGTCCACGGGGTGTCCTTGGTGCCCAGTTCCTTTGAAATGATCTGAAGCGCGTGTTCGGCAAGCTTGCGATAGGTGGTGATTTTGCCACCAAACACATGCAGCGCCGGCGCCTGATCACCGTTGGCTTCCAGTTTAAGGGTGTAGTCACGCGATACCTTGGAGGCGTTTGCTTCCGCGCCTTCACCAGCGTAAAGCGGCCGCACCCCGGAATAGGTCCAGACGACATCATCAGATGCGATCGGCTTTTTGAAATAGCCGCTGGCAAGCTTGCACAGGTAATCGATCTCGCCCTGATCAATCTTGACCTTGGCCGGGTCGCCCTTGAAATCGACATCGGTGGTACCGATCAGGGTGAAGTCATCCTGATAGGGAATGGCAAAGACAATGCGGCCATCGCCGTTTTGGAAGATATAGCAGAAATCATGATCGAACATCTTGGGCACGACAATGTGGCTGCCCTTGACCAGACGGATGTTGGCCTTGGTGTCGGATTTAACCACACCGTTTTCCGGATTGATCAGGTCGGCACACCACGGCCCGGCGGCATTGATCAACATGCGCCCTGATACCGAACGGTTTTCGCCGGTTTCCTGATCGCGCAGCGTCACGCTCCACCCATCACCTGTGCGGCTTGCCCCGACACATTCGGTGCGGGTCAAAATCTCGGCCCCCATGTCCTTGGCATCCATCGCATTGAGCACAACAAGCCGCGCATCATCGACCCAGCAATCGGAATAGACAAAGCCCTTTGTCATTTCATCACGCAGCGGCGCACCCGATACGTGTTTGGCAAATGAAATGCCCTCGGACGCCGGAAGCTTTTTGCGCCCGCCAAGATGATCATAAAGGAACAATCCAAGACGGATCATCCAGGCCGGACGCAGATCATTGCGATGTGGCAGCACAAACCGCAGCGGCCAGATGATATGCGGCGCATTATCCAACAAGACTTCCCGTTCGGTCAGTGCTTCGCGCACCAGACGGAACTCATAATGTTCAAGGTAACGCAACCCACCATGGATCAGCTTTGTACTGGCCGACGAGGTGGCACTGGCCAGATCATCCTTTTCACACAGCAACACGCGAAGACCCCGGCCCGCCGCATCGCGTGCGATCCCGGCACCGTTGATGCCGCCGCCAATAATGATCAGGTCATAGTTTGAAGTGCCAGCCATCGGGGGCCTCTCATCACAGAAGGAAAACTCGTTAAGCTTCAAAATAGTTCATTTTCGAAAATTTTCAAGTTTCGAATTGTGACATTTATTCGACACAGCCATGCGCCGCTTGCACACACATGCTTCAACTATGCCTGATGAACCCGAATCACCCACAGGAAAGAAAACGTTCATTCGTGAACGAAAATGAAAAACCCCGCCTGAGGTTCAGACGAGGTTCAAAGAATGCGCAACACGCAAGATGTAAGACCAAGATGTATGACTAAATCAGGCCAGCCAGCGTTTCTGCCAGTCAGACAGAATGGCAATCGTCCAAAGCTGATGACCCCAATTGCGTTTGCCTGACATATGCTCGGACCGGAGCTTTTCGATCTGGCGACGATCCAGACCGAAGTCGGTATAAAGCGCTTCATTGGCCAGATGGTCACCCATCCATTCATAAAGCGGCCCGCGCAGCCATTGGGCCAGCGGCACGCCAAAGCCGGTTTTCGGCCGGTCAATCATTTCGCGCGGCACATATTTATACAGGATCTGGCGCAGGGCATATTTGCCGACCGATCCATTCATCTTGAGCCGTGCTGGCAAACGCCAGCCAAACTCGATCACGCGGTGATCAATGAACGGCACGCGCACTTCAAGCGAATTGGCCATCGATGCCCGGTCCACCTTGGTCAGAACATCATCGACCATATACATCATCGTATCCATGGCCTGCATGGAGGACACATAATCCAGATGACGGTTGCGACAGAACTTCTCGCCCGGCACGCGGAATTTCTTGCTCGATGCATGCTTGCCGCGCAGCTTGTCCGGTTCAAACAGCGAAATCAGCGCATGATAGCGATCAATATCATCGCGGATCGCCAGAAGCGGTGCGGCCTTATGGATTTTATCGCCAATCGCACTGGTCGATTTTTTGCCCGGCATCAGCCCGACAAGCTTGTCCCAATGATCGGGCGAAAGCATGGTAAGGCCACGCGACACAAGCCCGCAGCCAAATGGAATACTGCCGGCCGCGCGACTGAGCTGCTTGGCCCACAAATAGCGGTTATAACCCCCGAATGTCTCATCGCCGCCATCGCCCGAAAGGGCCACGGTAACGTGTTTGCGGGTCAGGGCCGAGATCAGATAGGTCGGAATGGCGGAGCTGTCAAAGAACGGCTCGTCATAGGTTTCCGAAAGCTTCGGCACCAGATCAAGCGCATCCTTTGGCGTGACATAAAGCTCGGTATGGTCGGTCTTGAGGTGCTTTGCGACTTCACCGGCAAAGGCGGCCTCGTTAAAGGCCTCGTCCTCGAACCCGACGGAGAATGTCTTGACCGGCCGGTCTGAAACGGACTGCATCAGGGCAACGACGGTCGATGAATCAATCCCGCCCGACAGGAACGCGCCCAACGGCACATCGGCCACCATGCGGCGTTGAACCGCATCGCGCAGCAAATCTTCAAGCGCGTCAATCGCACTTTGATCATCGCCGCTCCAGGCATGGGTCTGACCGTTCAGGACCGCATCTTCGACCGACCAATAGGCATTTTCGGTCGCCTGATCATGCGATGAAATTTCAAGGATGTGGCCGGGTTTCAGCATCTTGGCGTGGGCATAGATCGAAAGCCCCGATGGCACATAGCCAAAGCGCAAATAGGCATCAAGGCCGGTCTGGTTGACCTCGCGCGAGATGGCGTCGCCTGCCAGCAGTCCTTTGACCTCGGAGGCGAAACCGATATGGCCGTCATAGCGCGACCAGTAAAGCGGCTTGATGCCCAGACGGTCACGTACAAGGAACAGCTTCTTTTTCTGCCGATCCCAAAGGGCGATGGCAAACATGCCAATCAGGCGCTTGATGGTATCGCGCAGCCCCCAATGGGCTATGCATTCAAGAATGACTTCTGTGTCGGAATGGCCGCGCCACGTGATGTTGGCCGAGGCAAGCTTTTCACGCAGTTCCGGGGCGTTATAGATTTCGCCATTATAGACCATGACATAACGGCCATTGGCGGAATGCATCGGTTGTTTGCCGGCATCGGAAAGATCAATGATGGCAAGGCGGCGCTGCCCAAGAGCAATACCCTCTTGCTCATCAAGCCAGACATCACCGCCATCCGGGCCACGATGATACAGCGCATCATTCATGCGCGACACACGATCGCCCAAGCGCGTTGCATCAGCTTGTTCAGACAGCCATAAACCGGCAATTCCACACATGAAAATATCCTGTAAAGCCCTGCCGTTACTTAAAACAATAACGGTGTGCCCTACAATGAAAACATTCGCAAAAGCCGGGCAATTCGACGATTTTTAACGCCGATTGATCCCAAGCCGGGCCATCCGGCGATAAAGCGTGTTGCGCCCAATGCCCAGCGCCTTGGCGGTGTTGCTGATGTGCCATTGCTGATCATCAAGGACTTGGCGCAGGGCATCGGCCTCTGCCCGTGCGATGGTCTGGCCCGGCGATGGCGGTGCTATATCCTGCGTTGCATGGAAATCATCGGGCAGATGATGGGGTTCAATCACCCCGTCTTCGGCAAAGACAGCGGCATATTGCAAAACATTGATCAGTTCGCGCACATTGCCCGGCCAGCGGTGAGCCGTCAAAAGTGCCAGAACATCATCACTGCATGCGACATACTCATCGGACAACGCCGCCAATAGCCGTTTGATCAGATCAGCCAGATCACTGCGTTCACGTAACGGCGGCACCGCAAGGCGCGCCCCCTTGATGCGATAAAGCAGGTCTTCGCGGAACTTGCCCTCGGCCACCGCCGCGTTTAAATCGACATTACTCGCACAGATCAGACGGAAATCGACCGGCACGGACTTTGTACTGCCAAGCGGCTCGACCGTGCGGCTTTCAAGCACACGCAGCAATCGGCCTTGGGCTGCCAGCGGCATATCACCGATTTCATCGAGAAACAGCGTGCCGCCATTGGCCTCGCGGATACGGCCGCCAAAACCATCGCGTGCCGCCCCGGTAAAGGCACCACCGGCATGGCCAAACAGTTCGTTTTCAATCAGTCCTTCGGGAAGGGCGGCACAGTTGATCGCAACAAACGCCTTTGCTTTGCCAAGGGTGGCATCATGAATATGACGGGCCAGATATTCCTTGCCGCTGCCGGTTTCACCCGACATCAGGACATTGATATCGCGCGCATGAAGCCGCGTGCCGATTTCAAAAATACGCCGAAGGGCGGCGTCCTTGTCCGGGATGTCGGTCGTACGTCGGGCTGGCTGGGATGGCAGGGATGGCGCCTTGCGCGCCACCGGTGTTGAGCGCCCGACATAACGGCGGCGCATGCGTTGCGGGATGGTAACACTGCCAAACAAAACACCACCGCCCGCGATATTAAGCGGGGTTGCCGATGGTCCCTGCCCGTCCGGGCTTGCCAGCTTGGCAATCAGGTTATCGACATCCATCTCGAACATATCGGCGATGTCGGCGGAATTATCACACGCCGCCAGAATGCGCCGCGCGGTCGATGTCGCCCCGCTGATTGTGCCATCTGACGCAATCGAAATCATTGCATCACGGGTTGATCCGACATGGCGGGCATCGGGATGTAGATGAACAATAACATCACCGACGCGTTCATCAAAAAACAGGATACGTTCAAGCGCATCGGCGTAGTCGGCCACCATACCACGCACCCGCAGGCAATCAGGGCGTTTGATATCTTCGCGGACCGCCGATACATCCAGCACCGAGCACACCTTGCCATCGGGATCAAACACCGGGGCAGCCGTGCAGGTCAGAACCGAATGCTGGGCCAGGAAATGTTCATCCTTGTGGATGGTGATCGGGCGACCTTCGACAATACAGGTGCCAATGCCATTGGTACCTTCGCGTTCCTCACTCCAGACCGCACCGGGCAAAAGCCCGTTGGTCCGAAACGATGGCAAAAGCGAATGGGCCGCCACACTGTCAAGGATCACACCGCTATTATCGGTCAGAAACACCGCATAGCCGGATGCATCAATCTTGCGATAGAGGGTACGCACAAGGTCATGGGCGTGGTGATAAAGCCGCCCGTTGCGATCGCGCAATTGCCGGGTCTGGCTTTCGGGCATGACTTCGGGACGGCGCAAGGTGTCATGAGCCAGACCAAAGCGTTGTTCACACCGTTGCCAGCTTTCAAGCACCGCACGATTTTGCGCCCCGCCGCTCAGCTGCAGGGCTGCTTCTATCCGTCCGCCGGGAATGTTTCCTGACATAGACGCTATCTCCCTTGTGTCGGTGTTTTTGCCATTGTTTTGGCCCGGATTTTTCCGGTGCGTGACTTTTGCCACAGCCGATCACAGGCCAAATCGTAACACATTTGACGTCCCCCACGCCAAACAGTTTCGCCCGCCAAATCCGGCAAAACCGCGAGTGTTCCATTTTTGGAACAATTTGTGCCAATCGCCCTGTTCCAGTCATGCCGATGGCACAAAACACCCGGTTCAACGGGAAACGCGCAACCATCTGAAAAACAGGTTCTTTCTGACAAACCGCCATCGAAATCGCCAAGTGGCACGACCTTTGCGGGTAACGGATCGTCATAATCAAAAATGCGGGCGGCAAATCGCCCGTTATCTCGGAGGAACCCAAATGATCTACAAGAATCCAAATGACTCTGGCAGCAAGGTCAGCTTCAAAAGCCGCTATGAAAACTTCATTGGCGGTGAATGGGTGGCCCCTGCCAAGGGTCAGTATTTTGAAAATGTCTCGCCGGTGAATGGCAAGCCGTTCTGCGAAGTCGCACGATCCAGCTCTGCAGACATCGAAAAGGCCCTTGATGCCGCCCATGCCGCCTTCCCGGCCTGGGGCAAGACCTCGGTCACGGAACGGGCCAACATGCTCAACAAGATTGCTGATCGCATGGAAGCCAATCTTGAAATGCTGGCAGTCGCCGAAACCTGGGACAATGGCAAGGCCGTGCGTGAAACCCTGGCAGCCGACATTCCGCTTGCGATTGACCATTTCCGCTATTTTGCTGGTGCCATTCGCGCGCAGGAAGGCTCGCTTGGCGAGATTGACGACAACACGGTTGCCTATCACTTCCACGAGCCGCTTGGCGTGGTCGGTCAGATCATTCCTTGGAACTTCCCGATCCTGATGGCGGTCTGGAAACTGGCCCCGGCCCTTGCCGCGGGGAACTGTGTTGTTCTGAAACCGGCCGAACAAACCCCGGCATCGATCTGTGTTCTTCTGGAACTGATTTCCGATCTGATCCCGGCGGGTGTGGTCAACGTTGTTCAGGGCTTTGGCGTAGAAGCCGGCAAGCCATTGGCACAAAGCAACCGTGTGGCCAAGGTTGCCTTTACGGGTGAAACCACTACCGGCCGCCTGATCATGCAGTACGCATCGGAAAACATCATTCCGGTCACCTTGGAGCTTGGTGGCAAATCGCCGAACATCTTCTTTGAAGACATCATGGCGGCGGATGATGATTTCCGCCAAAAGGCTGCCGAAGGCATGGCGATGTTTGCCCTGAACCAGGGTGAAGTTTGCACCTGCCCGTCGCGCGCGATCATTCAGGAAAGCATCTATGACAAATTCATGGATAGCGTGCTGTCGCGCATTGCCAACATCAAACAGGGCAACCCGCTTGATACCGACACCATGATGGGTGCGCAGGCCTCAACCGAGCAGATGGAAAAAATCATGTCCTATCTGGATATCGGCAAACAGGAAGGTGCCGAAGTCCTGTGTGGCGGTGACAAGGCCGATCTGGGCGGCGATCTTTCCGATGGTTTCTATATCCAGCCGACCATCTTCAAGGGCCATAACCGCATGCGGATTTTCCAGGAGGAAATCTTTGGCCCGGTCGTATCGGCCACCACCTTCAAGGACGATGCCGAGGCGCTGCATATCGCCAATGACACGCTTTATGGCCTTGGTGCCGGTGTCTGGACCCGTGATGCCAACCGTTCATACCGCTTTGGCCGCGAAATCAAGGCCGGTCGCGTGTGGACCAACTGTTATCACCTCTATCCGGCGCATGCGGCCTTTGGCGGTTACAAGCAGTCGGGCATCGGGCGTGAAAACCACAAGATGATGCTCAACCACTATCAGCAGACCAAGAACCTTCTGGTTTCCTACGATCCGAAACCGATGGGCTTCTTCTGATCCGATCCTCTTCACAGCCGGACGCGAGGCCAACCTTGCGTCCGGTTGCCTTTCGCAAAGAAGGAGGTGACATTGAACGGATCAGAAAACGCGCCTGACAGGGTGGTTGCGACAGATGCCGCAATTGAACTGATCAGGAAGCTCAAGGATATCCACGGGCCGGTGATGTTTCACCAGTCGGGCGGCTGTTGCGATGGCAGTGCGCCGATGTGCTTTCCCGACGGGGAGTTCAAAACCGGTGATCAGGATGTGTTGCTGGGCGAGATTGAAGGCAGTCCGTTTTATATCGGGCGCGCACAGTTCGAATATTGGCGTCATACCCAACTGATCATCGATGTGGTCGATGGGCGCGGCGGCATGTTTTCGCTTGAAGGGCCGGAAGGCAAACGCTTTCTGACCCGATCGCGCATCTTTAGCGACGATGAATGGAACGCGCTTAAGGCGCATGAAGAAAAGGCACCGATCACGGATTAGCAAAGCCAACGCTTTTCGATCCTGGATCTACCCGGGCGTTTCGTTTCCGACATCTCCTCCCATGGTGTCCACCCCAGCGAAACGCCATAAGAAGCTGCCAGCTTATCCGGCGCATGTGCGGCTTCTTCCCCCTTGCCCGCTGCTTCCCCATTTGGGCAGCGGGCATTTTTTATGCCAGAACCAAAAGCACCACCCCAGAAAGGGCACAGAGAAACATCAGGGACAACAGGGCCGCCATCACTACCCGCCCGCCAACATGCAGTACATTGCGGATATCAACACTCAATCCCAAAGCGGCCATGGCAAGGATGGTCAGGAAGGACGAAGTCGTCTTGATCGGCGCGCGGGCAATATCGGGGATCAGGTCAAACGAACAGGCCACCATCGTGGCGATAAAGCCGATAATGAACCACGGCACGACCTGCGCAATTGGAAGCTTCGTCTCGCGTGCCCGACCACCAATCACTGCCAGCGCAAAGATCACCGGCCCCAGCATCAGAACCCGGATCAGCTTGACCAGTGTACCAACCTGAACCGCAAGGGTGCCGGCCGGCGCGGTTGCAGCCAGAACCTGTGGCACGGCATAAACCGTAAGCCCTGAAAAGATCCCGTATTGGGTTGCCGATAATCCCAATCCGACATGAATCATCGGCAGGACAAAGACAAACAGCACCCCCAGAACGGCAGTAAAGGAGATCGAAGCCGCCACATCATCTGATTGCGCCTCAATCACTGGTGCGGTCGCCGCAATTGCCGAATTGCCACAGATCGAATTGCCGCACGCCACCAGCATCGACAGATGATTGGAAAGACCAAGCGCGCGACCAATGTGATAGCTGACAAACAGACTGATACAAACGACCGCGATGATTGCCGCGACCAACCCGCCCCCGGCCGATCCGATCGCCTGCGCACTGATCGACGCACCAAGCAGCACAATGGCGATTTCAAGCACCGTCTTGGCGCAAAACCGCACCCCGGCAAAATAGCGCGGCGCCAATCCAAACACGGATCGCACCACAACCCCGATCAGAATGGCAAAAACCAGACTTTCCACCCAGCCACGCCCGAACAACATACGCTCGGCATGTTCGGCCAGCTTGGCGGCAAGTGCGACCAAGATGGTCACGGCAAGCCCGGGCAGGATCGGTTTGAGGTGGGTGTTAAAAAACATGGTTTTCCTGTGTTTTGATCACAGGCAGAAAATCTCATGCCCAACCATTTACTTCCATCGAATAAAAACTCATATTTCATTCGATTAAATTGAACGGTTGAGCATAACCATGATGACACTCGAACAGCTTCAGATCTTTGTCGCGGTTGCCGAACGCGAACATCTGACCCGCGCGGCAGAGGCAATTGGGCTTACGCCATCGGCCGTCAGTTCTGCGATCAAGAACCTTGAAGGCTTTTATGGTGTCGCGCTGTTTAACCGGGTCGGACGGCGGATTGAGCTGACCCAGACCGGACGACTGTTCCTTGATGAAGCCAAATCAACACTGGCCCGTGCGCGGGCAGCCGAACTGACGCTGGCCGAACTGGGCGGCATGCAGCGCGGGGAGCTTAATGTTTATGCCAGTCAGACGATTGCCAGCTACTGGCTGCCGCCGTTCTTGATGAAATTTCATGATCAGTATCCCGGCATCGAAATCCGCCTGACGATTGGCAACACCAAAACCGTATCCGATGCTGTGCGCGGCGGGGCGGCTGATATCGGCTTTATCGAAGGCGATATTGATGAACCTGCCCTGGCCAAACGCGAAGTCGCCGAAGACGCCCTGGTGATTGTTGTGTCGCCCAAACACCCGTGGGCCAATGGCCGGGCGCTGAGCCCGCAGGCGCTTGCCACCCAGACCAACTGGATCCTGCGCGAAGCCGGTTCGGGCACCAGATCGGAATTCGAAACCGCCCTGCGCGATCTTGGCGTTGATCCCGCGCGCCTGCGCACCGCGCTTGTCCTGCCAAGTAACGAGGCCGTCATTACCGCAGTTGAAAACGGCATCGCCGCCACCGCCGTTTCACAATTCGCGGTCAGCTCGCTGATCGCCCAGGGCCGCCTTGCGCGCGCAAACTTCCCGATCCCGCCGCGCAAATTCATGGTGCTCCGCCACAAGGAACGCCAGCAAACGCAAAGTTCTTTGGCACTTGAGAAACTGTGCCTTTCGCCCCTGAATACCTAGATCGCAACAATCGAATTTAAAAATATTCCAAGTGTAAATTGCGCATTCGCAATGCAGCATTTCGGGGGCGGTTCTAATGGTCGGTTTGACAGGGCAACCTGTGCATGCGCCACCCGAAACCGACACATGCATCCGTCAAAGGGCACTTCCGATCGCGGAAGATGCAGAGTTGTCCCGAGGCTTCGCCACCTTAGAGGACCCTGCCAATGCTTGATGCAGAATTATTGGCGCGCATACAGTTTGCCTTCACCGTCTCGTTCCACATTATCTTCCCGTCCTTTACCATCGGACTGGCAAGCTTCCTGTTTGTGCTCGAAGCCCTGTGGCTGCGCACCAGGGACGAGACCTATCTTTCGCTTTACAAATTCTGGATGAAAATCTTTGCCCTGGCCTTTGGCATGGGGGTCGTATCCGGGATTGTGATGTCCTATCAGTTCGGCACGAACTGGGGACCGTTTTCCGAATTTACCGGCGGTGTGATCGGCCCGCTTCTGGCCTATGAGGTGCTGAGCGCCTTCTTCCTTGAGGCCGGGTTCCTTGGCATCATGCTGTTTGGCTTGAACCGTGTCGGACCAAAACTGCACTTTACCGCCACCACCATGGTTGCGATTGGCACGCTTTTCTCGGCCTTCTGGATTTTGTCGGCCAACAGCTGGATGCAAACACCGGACGGTTATGTGATCGAAAATGGCCGGGCGGTTGTTTCAAGCTGGATCGATGCGATTTTCAATCCGAGCTTCCCGTATCGGCTGGTGCATATGGTGCTGGCGGCTTACCTCACCACCGCCCTTGTCGTTGGTGCGGTTGGCGCATGGCATCTGATGCGTGATCGCGAAAACCGGGCGGCTAGGATCATGTTTTCCATGGCGATGTGGATGGCGGCCATCCTTGGCCCGGTCCAGATTTTTGCCGGCGATTTGCATGGGCTCAATACCCTTGAACATCAACCCGCCAAAGTGGCCGCGATGGAAGGGCATTTTGAAACCCGCGAAGGTGCGCCCCTGATCCTGTTTGGCATGCCCGACATGGAAGAGGAAGAAACCAAATATGCGGTCGAAATTCCAAAACTGGGTTCGATGATCCTGACCCATGAATGGGATGGCAAGATCACCGGGCTTAAAGACTTTGCCCCTGAAGATCGCCCGAATGCGGCAATTGTGTTCTGGACCTTCCGGATCATGGTCGGGCTGGGTGTTTTGATGGCACTTCTGGGTGTTGCCAGTGTCATCGCACGCCTGCGCAAGAAGCTTTATAGCTGTGGTTATCTACATCGTTTTGCCCTTTTGATGGGGCCAAGTGGCTTTGTTGCCATTCTGGCCGGCTGGTTTACCACCGAAGTCGGGCGCCAGCCCTGGGTAGTTTATGGCCTGATGCGCACATCCGAGGCCGGGTCGCCCGTCGCCCCGACCGCCATTGCCGGATCACTGATCGCCTTTGTTGTGGTTTATGCCATCGTGTTCGGGGTCGGCACGGCCTATATCCTGCGCGCCATGGTCAAGGACCCGCGTAGCGCCCACATCCCTGAAGAAACCGAAATCTTGCGGGCCGGTGGCCGCCAATCGACCGCCGCACATCCGCCCGTGGCAGGAGAATGATCATGGATTATCAACTGATCTGGGTTCTGCTGATTGCTGTTGCCGTCTTTGCCTATGTCACGCTGGATGGCTTTGACCTTGGCATCGGCATCCTGTTCCCCTTCATCAAAGAGCCGAAAAATCGCGGCCGGATGATGAATACCGTCGCCCCGGTGTGGGATGGCAATGAAACCTGGCTGATCCTGGGCGGGGGTGGGCTTTATGCCGCCTTCCCGCAGGCCTATTCATTGCTGATGACCGCTTTTTACATTCCGGTCTTTACGATGCTGTTGGCGCTTGTGTTTCGCGGGGTTGCGTTTGAATTCCGGTTCAAAAGCAAGAACCACCAGAAACACTGGGACTTTGCCTTTTCGGCCGGTTCGATCATCGCAGCCGCGATGCAGGGTGCGATGCTGGGCGGCTTTATCGAAGGCATTGCCGTTGAAAACGGACATTTTGTTGGCGGGGCGTTTGATTGGCTGAGCCCGTTTTCGGTGTTCTGCGCGACGGCGGTTGTCGTCGGCTATGCCCTGCTTGGCACCGGTTGGCTGATCATGAAGATGGAAGGCGATTTTCAGGGCAACCTGCGAAAGCTCGCCAAACCGGCTGTGATCTGGATGGCGGCCAATCTTGGCGTGGTGTCGCTGATGACGACCTATGTTAACCCGGCCTATGCCCAGCGCTGGTTTGAACTGCCTAACATGCTGTATCTCGCACCGATCCCGATTGTGACGGTCGGATTGCTCTATTGGCTGTGGCATGCGGTCAAGAAGCGTGAAAAGACGGTGTTTGGCATCACGCTTGGCATTTTCTTCCTCAGTTACGTCGGTTTCGGGATCACGCTTTATCCCAATATCGTGCCGCCGATGATCACCTTCCGCGATGCGGCTGCCCCGGAAAACAGCCTTGCCTTCATGCTGGTGGGGGCTGTGGTCCTGCTGCCGATCATTCTGGGCTACACCGCCTATGCCTATTGGGTATTTCGCGGCAAGACCGGGGATGAGGGGTATCACTGATGACCAGCATCAAATCACCTGTCAAATCCCCAAAAGCCCGCAGATGGCTGTGGTTTGTCGGCCTTTATGTCGGCGGGGTTGTCGTGCTTGGCGCAGCATCCTTACTGCTGCGTGCCCTGATGGGTCAGGCGTGATGATCCACTTGACCTAACCGAACCAAACTCCCGTGACCTGCTTCATACCCCCGACAGCAGGTCTCTACCCGGCAGCACTCCCCACCCGCTGCCGGGTTCTTTTTTTGCTTACTGGTTGTCCTTGCGCCGGATCAGCAAAGCCAAACGTTCAATCCCGTCGCGGATACGCTCGCTGCTTTCGGTGGCAAAGCTCAGGCGCGCGGTGTTGATCCCGCTTTGATCACAGAAGAATGCCTGACCGGGGACAAAGGCGACTTTGGCATCCTCCATCGCATCGATCAGAAGTTCGCGGCTGTTGATGTTTTCGGGCAATGTTAACCAGACAAACATGCCGCCTTGCGGGCGCGACCAACTGACACCTTCAGGCATGAAGTCCGCAAGCGCGCCCAGCATCACATCGCGTTTGGCGCGATAGGCATCCTGCAGGGTTTCCAGATGGCTTGGGAACAGTTTCGATGCAGCACGCAGTGCAATTTCCTGATTGATGGTTGATACATGCAGATCCCCCGCCTGCTTCATCAGGACAAGCTGACGGATCACTGGGCGCGGCGCCGTGATCCAGCCAATACGAAGTGCCGGTGCCAGGGTTTTGGAAAAAGTACCAAGCTGAATAACCGTTCCGGCATCCGGATCGCCATGGGTGTCATCAAGTGCCAAAAGCGACGGCAGGCTTTCACCTTCATAGGCAAGCTTGCAATAGGCCGCGTCCTCAAGGATCACCGCCCCGTATTTGCGCGCGGTTTCCAGCACCGCCAAACGGCGATCAAGCGAATAGGATCGCCCGGTCGGGTTCTGGAAATCCGGCGACAGATAGGCAATCCGGGCCCCCTTGGCAAAGGCGGCATCAAGTTCGGCAATCACCGGGCCGGCATCATCCATGGCAATGCCGACATAGCTTGGCCGACGCATGGAAAAGGCCTGCATCGCGCCGAGATAACTTGGCTTTTCCAGAACGATCTCGCGCCCCGGCTCCAGCAACAGGCGGGCGAGCATATCGAGCCCCTGCTGCGCGCCACAGGTGATCAGGATATTATCAATATCCCGCACAGCCCCCGTCGCCGCCAGATCGGCCGCAATCCATTGTCGCAGCCCGGGCAGGCCTTCACTGATGGAATATTGCAGGCTGCGACGCCCGGCCTGCTCATCGCCGGTCAAATCGCCATAAGCATGATTAAAGGTCGCAAGCGGGAAAAGCTTGGGATCGGGCACGCCACCGGCAAATGAAATAATCTCTGGCCGTTCAGCCACTTTCAGCAGGTCACGAATTTCGGACGCCCGCAGGGCACGGGCATCGGGGACGATCATTTCATTCCATTGAACAGACATGGCAGCACTCTTTAGGTCAGCAACATTGCCGTTATTTGGCAAGCAACACTGACCTAAATCAAGTTTATTTTATCGAGCCATCGAAATTTGAAATAAAATTACAATTAACTCTATCACCAAGCTTGTTACAGCCCCATGCGGTTTTGCGCTGTGCCCGCTATTTTACCCGCAGCCAGGCCCGACAAAAGACCACGGAAACCAGCACAACAGCGAAACAGCCGATCAACGCGGAAAATGCCGCACTGACGATCAGAAATGCCGGATCGGCGGGGATGCCAACGGCAACCAGTATCGCCACCACCTGCCCCATGACCGGCAACACCAAGGCTGAGAGAATGGGCAGGGACAGAACCACCGCCAAGAGTCGCACAAACAGATAGAAGAAGCATCGCCGTCCGACGGCCAGAACATCGCCAAACCCTGCCTGCCCCGCCTGAACGATCATCGCACCCCATGCGCCCAACAGCACAAGCAGGGCAAAGACCAGAAGGGCCGTCACAGCCCCCACACCAAGGCGCAACGCCGCCGACACATCAACGCGGCCTGTACTCATCAAAAGAAGGTCGGATACGAACACAAGCTGATAGAGCGTGACCAAAACCGCGACCACCACTACAGCAGCCATCATGGCTCGCGCAAAATACAGCAACCCGGCCAAACCGTTTGATAGCATGGCCGCAAACCCGACTTTGCCCCTCAGAACAGCGATGTGGCTGACATAGGCAACAGGGATCAGCGGAATGGCGTAAATCGCAAACCAGATGACTTGCCAGATGGTGCCCGTCAGGCTGGGCGCTCCGTCATCACCCAACAATGCGGGTCCGGGCATGACAGCGCCAAGCCCGCTGATCAGAACTGTCAGCAGCGCCGAAATGGCAACAATGCCCCGCCCCTGCCACATCAGGGCCATACCATCCTGAATAATCCAGGTCTTGAATGGCTGTGCGTGTCCGTTCATCACCCCCCACATATCGCCGCCGCAATTGCGTGCGATTGATATGGCGATGAATGGGGTATCTGGTCAATGCATCTGGCTTGGAAGGTAAAATTGAGGTCTTCCTCCCCGAACAGAGGCCCTGCGATGCAAATAAACTTGCCCTGCCACGCCTTTCGAATTAAACACCATTAAAGGTGTTGATAATCATTCGACTACAAAATTTTGTGTAAAAATAGAAATCACACTTGCGTTGCGGGGCGTTCCATATTACCCATCAAAGCTAAGTGAAATACTTTTATAAACACTAAATTATGTGTTGATTGCCACAGTTATGATTGATCGGCAGGAAAGAGAATGCAGCCTAATCTGACCCATCTCCGCCAGCTTGAGGCAGAGAGTATCCACATCATCCGCGAGGTGGCGGCATCGTTCGAGCGGCCGGTGATGCTTTATTCCATCGGCAAGGATTCATCAGTTCTGCTGCATCTGGCGCGCAAGGCGTTTTACCCGGCCCCGCCGCCCTTTCCATTGATGCATGTCGACACCACCTGGAAATTCCGCGAAATGATCGAATTTCGCGACCGGATGGCGGCTGAATACGGCTTTGATCTGATTGTTCACATCAATCAGGACGGTGTGGAGCGCGGCATTGGCCCGTTCACCCATGGATCGAGCCTGCATACTGATGTCATGAAGACGGAATCGCTTAAACAGGCGCTGAACAAATACAAGTTCGATGCCGCCTTTGGCGGTGCGCGGCGTGACGAGGAAAAGGCTCGTGCCAAGGAACGCGTGTTTTCCTTCCGCACCGAAACCCACCGCTGGGATCCGAAAAACCAGCGCCCGGAATTGTGGGATATCTATAACGCCCGGATCAACAAGGGTGAAAGCATCCGTGCTTTCCCGATCTCGAACTGGACCGAGCTTGATATCTGGCAATATATCTATCTTGAGCAGATCCCGATTGTGCCGCTGTATTATTCCGCCAAACGTCCGGTGGTCGAACGCGACGGCATGCTGATCATGGTCGATGACGACCGTATGCCGCTTAATCCGGGCGAGACCCCGGAAATGAAATCGGTGCGTTTCAGGACCCTTGGCTGCTACCCACTCACCGGGGCGGTTGAGTCCGAGGCCGCCACCCTGCCCGAGATTATCCAGGAAATGCTTTTGACCCGTTCAAGCGAACGTCAGGGCCGCATGATTGACCACGACCAGGCCGGGTCGATGGAGAAGAAGAAGCAGGAAGGCTATTTCTGATGTCACACAAGTCTGATTTGATCGCCGATGATATTCTCGGCTACCTCAAGGCTCAGGAAGAAAAAAGCCTTCTGCGTTTCATCACCTGCGGCAGCGTGGATGACGGTAAATCGACCCTCATCGGGCGTCTGCTTTGGGATTCCAAACTGATCTTTGAAGATCAGCTGGCCGCCCTTGAATCAGATAGCCGCAAGGTTGGCACCCAGGGCGGCGAGATTGATTTCGCCCTGCTGCTTGATGGTTTACAGGCCGAACGCGAACAGGGCATCACCATTGATGTTGCCTATCGTTTCTTCTCGACCGACAAGCGTAAATTCATCGTCGCCGATACCCCCGGCCACGAACAATATACCCGTAACATGGCAACCGGTGCCTCGACCGCCGATGTTGCCGTGATCCTGATTGATGCGCGCAAGGGGATTCTGACCCAGACCCGCCGTCACAGCTTCATCACATCCCTTTTGGGCATCAAGCATGTGGTGCTGGCCGTCAACAAGATGGACCTGATCGATTATGATCAGGCCAAATTTGATCAGATCGTTGCCGAGTATCTGAAATTCGCCGAGCAGCTGAACTATAGCTCGATCACCGCGATCCCGCTTTCGGCCCTGCGTGGCGACAACATGATCGAGCCGAGCGCGAATACGCCCTGGTATTCCGGCCCGACGCTTCTGGCCCATCTTGAAGATGTGCAGGTCGAACAGGATGCGATTGAAAAGCCGTTCCGTTTGCCAGTGCAGTGGGTTAACCGCCCGAACCTTGATTTCCGGGGCTTTTCCGGCACCATTTCATCAGGCCGCGTCAAACCGGGTGACGAGGTTGTCGTCACCGCATCGGGTCATACCAGCAAGGTCAAGGACATCGTCACCTTTGATGGCAACCTGGATGTTGCCATTGCCGGTCAGGCGATCACCCTGACCCTTGAAGATGAAATCGACATTTCGCGTGGCGACATTTTGGCGCATGCGGATGCCAAGCCCGACTTTGCCGATCAGTTCGAAGCCCGCATCATCTGGATGCACGAAGATCACCTTCTGCCCGGCCGTCCCTATCTGATCAAGATGGGCGCACAGGTTGCCAATGCGCAGATCAGCGACCTAAAATACAAGGTCAATGTGAACACGCTTGAACACGTGGCGGGCAAGACGCTTGAGCTTAATGAAGTCGGGATTGCCAATATCTCGGCCGACAAGGCGTTGGCGTTTGATCCCTATGATCAAAACCGTCATTCGGGCCGCTTCATCATTATTGACCGCTTTACCAACGCCACTGTTGGGGCGGGCATGGTCAACCATTCCCTGCGCCGTGCGACCAACATCAAATGGCAGGAAATGGACATCAACAAGGGGGCTCGTGCCTATCAGAAAGGCCAGAAATCGGTCATTCTGTGGTTCACCGGCCTGTCGGGTGCGGGCAAATCGACCGTTGCCAACCTAGTTGAGAAAAAGCTCCACGCCCTTGGCAAGCACACCTACACCCTTGATGGCGACAATGTCCGTCATGGCCTGAACAAGGATCTTGGCTTTACCGATGCCGATCGCGTGGAAAACATCCGCCGTGTGGGGGAAACCGCCAAGCTTTTTGTCGATGCGGGCGTGATCACGCTGGTGTCCTTCATCTCGCCGTTCAAAAGCGAACGCCAACTGGCACGCAGCCTTGTTGAGAAAGACGAGTTCATCGAGGTGTTTATCGACACCCCGCTTGAAGTCTGCGAACAGCGCGATGTGAAAGGCCTTTATAAAAAGGCCCGTGCGGGCGAGATCGCCAACTTCACCGGGATCGACAGCCCCTATGAGCGGCCGGAAAATGCCGAGATCACGGTCAACACATCCGATCAAACCGCCGAAGAAGCCGCAGAGGCGATTGTCTCCAAGCTTGAAGAATTCGGTGTTCTCGGGGCCTGGTTCCCGGAAATCTGATCTGACTCAGACATGCATTCAGGAAAACCCGGCATTTGCGAATGTCGGGTTTTCTTTTGCTTCAACCACATATCCCCGATCCTGAAAAACCCGATTGGATACGCCTTGACTCCTGTTCCGCTTTGACCACATAAAATAGAACAAAACAGGAACAATAAAATGTCAGACAGACGCATTCATCAGGCACGCGCAGCTTTGGCCCGGGCCGAGCAACAATGGAAAGTTCAGGTTTCCTGTCTGTCCGGTGGGCCAGATCGGGCAGACGGGGTAATTGCGCGTGCCTTTGGCGGCACGTTCCTGCGCGATCATATCAGCATCGGCGGCCTTGCCCCGATTGGCCTGCATGAAGTGTTGTGCGGCCATGATGATTGCGCGGCGTCCCTTTTGGCGTGGTATCTGGCGACATTGTCTGTGGATGCGCCCTCTGATGCCCCATTTGCCTCTCCACCCGGCAAGGGCATCTTCTGGATCCGGCAGCGTCGCGCGCTGGATCAGGGCGGGTTTTATGCCCTGTCCCTGCCGATGACGGCCCTTGAACCAGAACCGTTGATGATGACGGTGGATCAACAGGCCACCGCCCTTTGGACCTGCGAGGAAGTGGCAAAATCCGGTCAGGTCCGTGCGGTGATCATTGAAACCTCCGACTATGACCTGACCACGGCACGACGCCTGCAACTGGCCTGCGAAAGTGGCGGCACACGCATCATTGTTTTACGCCCGCTTGCCAGAAACGGGCGGATTCCGACCTCAAGCGCCTGGACGCGCTGGCAAATAACACCTGTAAACGCCTTGGAACCAACAGAACGACCAACAGGAAACGACCATCATCTCAGCCTGATCGGGGGACGCGGGGTCCGACCGGGAAGCTGGAAAGTCAAAACCGATGCAACAACGTTTTCTTTATCTGTGGCTGCCCCACTGGAAAACCGACTGTCAGAAGACAACCCCAAAGACAGGCACGCCCACGCCTGATCAGCCCCGCGATGCTGACAGTCTGAAAACTGCCCCACAGGCCTCAAAGCCACAAGCCCCCCCGCACGTGATCACGCGCAGCGACCACAAGGGCGTGCTCGTCTGTGGACTGAATGCAGCGGCACAAAAGGCCGGATTGCACGGTGGCATGCGCCTTTCTGATGCGCGCAGCATCCTGCCCGATCTTCAGGACAGCCCTGAAGAGCCTGAACTCTGCGATGGCAAATTTGCCCGACTGGTGCGCTTCATGGACCGCTATAGCCCATGGATTGCGCCAGACCGCGACCTGCATGCACATGGGCTTAATGGCGATGCGGGCCTATGGCTTGAAATCACTGGCGGCAGTCATTTGTTTGGCGGTGAAAGCACCATGATCACGCAAATCCTGCGCGACATGAAGGCCCAAGGCATTGCTGCCCGCACCGCCATTGCCGATACCGCTGGTGCCGCATGGGCCGCGGCCCGGTGTCATCCGGGCGCACCCAATGAGCGCATTTTGTCCCTGCCACGCGATCACGGAATTGCGGCCGGGTTTCCGGTATCGTGCCTGCGGCTGTCTGATGACATCAAGGCGGTTCTGTCGCGACTTGGCCTGAAACACCTTGGCGATATCACGCCGCTGCCGCGTGCCAATATCACCACCCGCCTTGGGCCAGATGTGTTGCATCGCCTTGATCAGTTTTATGGCCGCCTGCCCGAACATCTGAATTTCGAGCTGCCCGATGCCCCGTGGCTGATCAAACAGAACTTTGGCGAACCATTGGGGAGTGCAGACACGCTGGCACATGCGATTGAAAGCATGGTGGCGGACCTTTGCGCAAAGCTGCGCGATGAAAACCTTGGTCTTAGGCGGTTACTCGTCCGGTCCATTCGGGTCGATGGCCATGCCCATACCATCACGACCACAACCGGCACGCCCTGCCAGTCCGAAAGCCATATTTTGCGATTGCTCGCAGAAAAGATGCCCGGGGTGGATACCGGGTTTGGCATCGAACAGGTGATTGTCTATGCCCCCTGGGTCGAACATGTCGCCTTTCGCCAGGTCCGCCTTGATCGCAAACAGGAAGACAGCAGCGATCATATCGCCCTTGCCCAACTGCTTGATCGCATTGCCCATCATCTGGGACCCAAGGACATTTTGTATCGCCCGGCCCATCACGCCAGCCACCTGCCCGAACGGGCCGCCATCCGGCAATCGCCGACCGGGGCGGCCAAACCGGGCCGCCTGACCGACGCGCCCCTGCCCAAACGCCCGGTTCGGCTGATTGATCCGCCCGAACCAGTTGATGTTATGGAACGCAGTGCCAACGGCGCGCCAACAAAACTGCGCTGGCGCAAGATGATGATTGATGTTCTGCGGGCCGACGGGCCAGAGCGCATCTGCCCGGAATGGTGGAGCCATCTGGACCGGGATAATTACGCCCTGTCGCAGATGACACGCGATTATTTCCGCATTTGCGATCAGAAAGGCCGGTTGATCTGGCTGTTTCGCAGTGGCCATGCCGGGCAGGATATCTGGTCGGTGCATGGATTATTTGCCGGATGATGCCATGACCGAACAAACCAACAGCACCGACACCCCGACCTATGCCGAATTGCATGTCAGCAGCAATTTTTCATTTCTGCGCGGCGCATCGCATGCCGAGGAACTGGTTCTGACCGCCGCCACCAAGGGCCTGCATGCAATTGCGATCACCGATCACAACACGTTGGCCGGGGTGGTGCGCGGCCATACCGCCCATCGCACTTATGCCGACCGGTTGAGTTACATTGTTGGCTGTCGGCTGGACCCGATGGATGGGCCATCCTTGCTGTGTTATCCGACCGACCGTGCATCTTATGCCCGGCTGTGCAGGCTCCTCACCCTTGGCAAGCGCCGCGCGCCCAAGGGATCATGCGAGATTTATCTTGCCGATATCGTCACCCATGGCGAAGGGCTGCTGTTTATCGCCGTGCCGCCCCAAGTGCCGGGTGATGCCTTTCGCACTGAACTGATCAGTTTGAAATCGCATTTCGGAGATCGCCTTTGGCTGGCGGTTGGGCGGTTCATGGACGGGTTTGACACAGAACGCCTTGAGTTTACCGAAATGGTCGAGGCCGATCTTGGCATTCCGGCCGTGGTGACCAATGACGTGCATATGCATCTTAGGTCACGCAAACCATTGCAGGATGTCCTGACCTGCATTCGCCATCACTGCACGATTGAGGATGCGGGATACCGCCTGTTTCCCAATGGCGAACGTCATATCAAATCACCGCGTGAAATGGCCCGCCTGTTTCCGGGTCACCCGCACTGGTTGGCCCGCACCACCGAGATTGCCGATCAATGCACCTTCAGCCTTGATGAGTTGCGCTATGAATACCCCGACGAAAATGACGGATCGGGCGAAGGCACCCAGGAACGGTTGACCCGCCTGACCTGGGAAGGCGCGCATAAACGCTATCCCGATGGTGTGCCCGACAAGGTCAAAAACCTGATTGAGACAGAGCTTAAACTGATCGACGAGTTGGGCTATGCCCCCTATTTCCTGACCGTGCATGACATTGTCGCCTTTGCCCGGTCCCGGGGCATTTTGTGTCAGGGGCGCGGATCAGCGGCCAATTCATCGGTTTGTTTTTGTTTGCATGTCACCTCGGTCGATCCCAACAAGGTGGAATTGCTGTTTTCACGCTTCATCAGCAATGCGCGCAATGAACCGCCTGATATCGATGTCGATTTCGAACATGAACGCCGCGAAGAGGTTATTCAGTTCATCTATGAACGTTATGGTCGCGAACGGGCCGGGCTGACCGCCACGGTGATTTCATACCGATCGCGCAGCGCCATTCGTGATGTCGGCAAGGTGTTTGGCCTGTCGGAAGACACCATCGTCAAACTGACCAAAACCATCTGGGGATCCAGCAGCAAGGGCGCGCATGACAACATGATGCGCCAATCCGGCATTCATCCCGATGAACCGCGCCTGAAGGCGGTGCTCGATATCGCGGGCGAGTTGACGGGCTTTCCGCGCCATTTGTCGCAACATGTTGGTGGCTTTGTCATTACGCGCGGGCCGCTTTGTGAACTGTCCCCGATTGCCAATGCCGCCATGGCGGACCGGACCACCATTGAATGGGACAAGGATGACATTGATGCGCTGGGTATCCTTAAGGTCGATATCTTGGCCCTTGGCATGCTGACCTGCATCCGAAAGGCCTTGGATGAGCTGCGCACGCACAAGAACATTGATTACGATCTTGCGACCCTGCCCAAGGAAGACCGGGCGACCTATCGCATGTTGGAAAAGGCCGACAGTATCGGCACCTTTCAGGTGGAATCGCGCGCGCAAATGAGCATGCTGCCACGTTTAAAACCGCAAAGCATTTATGATCTGACCATTCAGGTCGCCATCGTCCGCCCCGGCCCGATCCAGGGCGGCATGGTCCATCCGTTTTTGCAGCGGCGCATGGGCCGCGAAAAGGTCGAATATCCATCCCCGGAACTCGAAGCCGTATTGAAACGCACCTGCGGTATGCCGCTGTTTCAGGAACAGGCGATGCAGATCGCCATTGTCGCCGCCGGCTATTCCGGCGGAGAGGCCGATAACCTGCGTCGTGCCATGGCAACGTTCAAGCGCACCGGCACCATCGGCGAACACCGGACCAAGTTCATCAATGGCATGCTGGGTAACGGCTATGACATGGACTTTGCCGAACGCTGCTTCAAACAGATCGAAGGCTTTGCCGATTATGGCTTCCCTGAAAGCCACGCGGCGAGTTTTGCCATTCTGGCCTATGCGTCATCCTGGCTTAAATGCCATCACCCGGATGTGTTTTTATGTGCGCTTTTGAATTCACAACCGATGGGGTTTTATGCCCCGGCACAGTTGGTTAATGATGCGCGCAATCACGGTGTGCGTGTGCTTGAAATCGATATCAATCACAGTTTCTGGGACAATCAGTTGGAACGCGAATTGGGCCGAACGGCGGGATATCATTCCGTGCGGCTTGGTTTTCGCCAGATCAAGGGATTTGGCGAGCTTGATGCCCTTGCCCTGATTTCCAATAGGCCCGCTGGCGGGTTTCAGGATGTCTACCTGATGGCGCGCCAGACAGGACTATCCCCCGCCGCGCTTGAAAAACTGGCCGAGGCTGATGCGTTCGGGTCACTGGGCTTATCAAGGCGCGAAGCGCTTTGGGCCGTGCGCCGGTTTGGCAAGGGCCGCAAGGCACCAGCAAGCCTGCCCCTGTTTGAGGCAGCCCAGAACTTTAACCACAATATGGGTGTCTCGGCCGAGTTCGGTGCAGAAGCGCCGGTGGATCTGCCGATCATGGGCCCGGGCGAGGAGATCATCGAAGATTACGCCAGCCTGCGTCTGTCGCTTAAGGGCCATCCGATGGCGATGCTGCGTGATGCATTGGGTGCCGCCGGGGTGTGTACCGCCAGTGATCTGCCCAATGTGCGAAATGGGGATCGTTTGACCCATGCCGGCTTGGCGATTGTCCGCCAGCGCCCCGGCACGGCATCCGGGGTTGTTTTCATAACCCTTGAGGATGAAACCGGCATCACCAACCTTGTGGTCTGGAGCAAGGTGATGGAACAACACCGCCGCGAAGTCATGACCGCCACGGTTCTGGGCGTGACCGGCAAATTGCAACGCGAAGACGGGGTGACGCATATCATTGCCGACAAGCTGGTCGATCTGAGCCATATGCTGCAATCCATGAGCGAGAACACAAAAATCGCGCGTGATGCCAACAACCATCCACGCAACCTGCGTTGGGCCAGCCCACGCACCGCCCTGCAAACCGGGGAAGCCGCATCACCCACAACATCGCGACCCGCCCCTAAACCGGAGGCTGATCTGGACCAGTTGAGCTCAAAACCGGAAACACCCACCGCCAGTCACAAGCGCCTTAAGATCGACAGCCATGATTTCCATTGATTGAGTGGCTGCCACGATTGGCACCATCACATTTGTAAAACTGGCACTGGAACAGAGGACCAATTCCAACCATCCTGCTGATCAGAAACCACACTTTATCAGACCAACAGGAACCACCATGACCACGCCCCACAAAGACATCTTTGGCAAACCCGTCGGCCACCCGGTTGAAAACTGGACCAGGTGCGCATTGCCACCGCGCAACGACATGATCGGCAACCACGTCATCGTAAGCCCGCTTGATGTTGCCCGCGATGCCACGCAACTGTTTGATGCCAACAGCAAGGTGCCTGATGGGTCACGCTTCGCATACCTTCCGACCGGACCGTTTGCCGATTTCACCGCCTACAAGGCCTGGCTGGATGGCATGAACGCCAGTAACGACCCGATGCTCCATACCATCATCGACAAGGCATCCAACATGGCCGTCGGCGTTGCCGCCTTCATGCGGATGGATGCCAACAATGGCGTGATCGAAATCGGCAACATCAATTATGCCCCGGCCCTTTCAAAGACCATTGGCGGGACAGAGGCGATGTATCTGATGATGAAGCGCGCCTTTGATGAGCTGGGCTATCGCCGCTACGAATGGAAATGCGATGATCAAAATGCCCCGTCGCGTGCCGCCGCCACACGGTATGGCTTCACCTATGAAGGCACGTTTCGCAACCACATGGTTTACAAAGGGCGCAACCGCGACACCGCATGGTTTTCCGTCATCGTTGAAGAATGGCCTGCCGTCAAGGCCGCGTTCGAGGCGTGGCTGGCACCCGATAACTTTGACGAGGCTGGAAAACAGCGCAAACGTCTTGAAGATTTTCGCCGTTAAACCCCAAAGCATGGTAGCATTCTGATCCTGCACCGATGTCAGGTCAGATCAGCGAGGCACACCATGTTTAAACGTGTCCTGATACGCACATTTTCCGTTCTGGCGGCTGCCACCTTTGGGATGGCCGCGGGTGTCCTTCCCGCTGCACGGGCGGATATCCTTCTGCCTACGCCCGACCAAAGCGACGTCATCCGCATTGAACTGAATGGCTATGAACAGCTTGAAAAGCTGTTTGAGGATCTTGGCTATACCGCAGAACGCTGGAACGCGGGGGAACGCACCGTTCCCCGGCTTTTCCTGCAAACCATCCCGACAAGATGGCGTGACGAACTTGCCGATCAACTGACGGTCACGGCCAAAAAACGCACATTTTTCCGGACACTCGGCCCGCTGACCCTGCTTGCGAACGAGGAAATCGCCCTGCAAAGCAGTGTCCTTCGCGATGCGATCCGCACCAACGACCTTTCGATCATTGCTGAGCTGGCCGAACAATACCGTGTTGAAACAGCCCCCGAAGACCCGGCAACCATCGTGGAACTTGAAAAACGCATCGCACCGGTTCCCCCGTCGCTTGCCATGGCGCAAATGGCCATCGAAAGCGGCTGGGGCACATCGCGCTTTGCCGCCCTTGGCAACGCATTGTTTGGTCAATGGACCTATGGCGGCGAAGGCATCACGCCCGAAGAACAGCGAAAGCACCTTGGTGATTACAAGATCGCGGCTTTTAAAACACCGTTCGGTTCGGTTCGAGCCTATATGATGAACCTCAATACCGGGTCGGCCTACACGGAATTTCGTGATTTGCGGGCCAGAATGATCGCCGATCAGGAACCCCTTTCAGGATCTGTCTTGGCCGAAACACTGACCCGATATTCCGAACGCGGCAGTGTCTATATCGAAGAAATCCAGGCGGTCATTCGACAAAACAAACTCAGCCCCGTTGATGACGCGGTGCTTGAAGAAAGCCCCTATTACCAACTGATCCCGTCCGGTGAATAGCCATCTCACCCGCCATCAACAAACTGGTGATTTTCATTCCATCGAACTTGCGCTTATAGTCGCTGTTTCAACGAGATAACCGGAAACACCAGATGTTTGATGCCCGCCTGCGCCCGCTGATTGATGTGCCGTTAAATGCGATTGCGCGTACGCTTTCGGGCACGGGCATTACGCCGAACTTCATCACCGGCGTTGGCTTTTTCCTTGGCCTGCTGGCGGCAGGCTGTCTTGTGCTGAAACTTGATTACGCAGCACTTGTTTTTATCCTTGGCTCACGGTTCATGGACGGGCTTGATGGCGCAGTTGCACGCCATGCCGCCCCACGGTCGCGCCATCCCAATGCAAAAAGTCAGGAAAGCGATCTTGGCGGTTACTACGATATCGTGTCCGACTTTTTGTTTTATTCGGGCATCATTCTGGCCTTTGCCATTGGCCGGCCGGAACATGCCCTGATGGCGGCGTTTCTGATTTTCTGTTTTGTCGGCACCGGGTCGAGTTTTCTGGCCTATGCGATCATTGCCGCCAAGCAGGGGCGCACGGATGGCGACGCCCAAGGCAAAAAGAGCTTCTTCTATCTGACTGGCATCACCGAAGGCAGCGAGACCATACTGGTCTTATGTCTTATTTGTATCTTCCCGGCCTCGTTTAACATGATCGCCGCCATTTTCGGTGCCTTGTGCCTGATGACCACAATGGGAAGGGTGCTGCAAGCCAGACGCGACTTTGGCTAGGATCGGGATTTGGGTTGGTGCGGCAAATATCGCAATATCAACCGCTTGAAACACATTCGGGGAACTGCCATATCGGATCTGTCGCCTTGTCGCTGACGATCATGACAGGATAAGGCAATAACAAAGGGCCAGCCTATCGGGCCGATCAAGAAAAACTGCAAGGAATAAAATGCGGTCCATCAGGTTTCTGTGCTCTGTCTTTGTCGGATGCTTCTTGCTGGTTGCCTGTGATCAATCAGGCCCGATCAAAATCGGTTTCATTGCCGGCCTGTCCGGCCCCGGATCGGATGCCGGAACGGACGCGCTTGATGCGTTGAAACTGGCCGCCCAACAGGTCAATACCGATGGCGGCATCAATGGTCGCATGGTGGAAATCATTCCGCGTGATGATCTGAAAACCCCGGAAGTGGCCCAAAATCACGTGCGCGAGCTCAAGCGTCTTGGCGTTGATGCGATTGTCGGCCCGATCATCAGTTCGATCGGCATGGCGATGCTGCCGGTGATCAATGAATTGGGTGTCGTGACCATTTCGCCTACGGTCTCTGCGGCCGACTTTGCCGGTTTTCGTGACAACCTGTTTCGCATGAACACCACGACGCGTGAAAATGCGCGCGCCTATGCCCGTCGCTATATCGATCAGGGCTATGAACGGGTCGCCCTTGCCCTTGATGGCCAGAACCAGGCCTTTACCGACAGCTGGTATCGCGAGTTCCTTCTGGAACTTGATGCCCTTGACGGGCGGGTCATCTCCAAAATCTGGATCAACACCGACAATATCACCCACGCCGAAGCAGCAAGCCAATTGTTGGCCGACGATCCCGACGCCATCGTTCTGATCACCAACAGCACAGACAGTGCGCAGATGGCCCAAGAAATCCGCAAGCTGTCATCAAGCATTCCGCTTGCTGTCTCAGAATGGGCCGGTTCACAGGCCCTGATAGAGGTCGGTGGCGAGGCGGTCGAGGGCGTGGAACTCGCACAGGCCTATGACCGTTATGACACCAATCCGCGCTTCCAGAAATTTGTCGCCGCGTTCAACGAAATGTTCGGTCGTCAGCCCGGCTATACCGCGGTTCTGGGCTATGACGCGGCGACCGTGCTGTTTGCCGCACTCCGTACCAAGCACCCGGATCAATCGCTTGCCGATGCGCTGACAAATCTGCCGCCGCAACAGGGGCTGCATCAGGAACTGGTGTTTGATGCCTTTGGCGATGGCAATCGCAACATCTATTTTGTGGCCATCCAGGACGGGAAATTCATCCGGGTCGACTAAAAAGGCACGTCATTGCCAAAACAAAAGCCCTGCAAATGCAGGGCTTTTTCGCATCAGGTTGGTACCGATATCAACCGATCCTAGTGATCGCTTTCCTCAAGGAAATGATCGCCAAGGCCGGTATCATATTCCATGCCTTCCTTGGTCAGAACGATGCTGGCCGGATAGCCTTCCTTGACCAGCCCCTTGCGGGCAAGTGCGACCCAGACAGCCGGGTTATCGAACCCGCTGGCATCGCGGGCGGCCACGGTGAATTTGCCAACATGAACGTGGTCACCATGAGCATGGGGGACACGCAAAAGCGTTGCTTCGCCGGTGGCCTCGTCAATCTTGCCCGAATTCGGATCCTTGGCAATCACCTGTGCAAGCACAAGCGTGCGCAGCTGCAGATTGTTAAGTTTCAGTGGATTTTTACGAACGAATGCCATGATCAGAGGTACCCTAGTTTGAATGCGTTTATTTCAAGGACATATCTGTCACTTGGCGCGATGATGCAAGTCCTGATTTGTGTCCAAATCAACCAGCCTATCCACCTGCCAGCATCCGGCGCAGCTTGCGATCGCGCTTAAGATGCCATTCCCGGCTCATCGCCTGCCCGAAGGTGCGAAACCGTTCGACATACACCAGTTCCCATTGCCGCCCGCGCGTCGTCTTGGCCCCCTTGCCGCTATTATGCGTGGCAAGCCTAGCCTCGACATCGGTCGACCAGCCAACATAGGTCCGGGGCAAAGTGGCCTTACCCTGCCCCGGCCTGAAATCACATTCGCGCAGCACATAAACAAAGGTGAATGACGCCATCTATGAACTCGCGCTATCGCCGTTGTTGCATCAGGTACCGGAATTCGTTTCATGCTGTGGCGAAAACGGCTGACTTTGAGAACCGGCGCGCAACGTACTTAAAGTACGTCAGCACCGGAAGCGCAAAAGCCAGCCGTTTGCAGACCAGCATGGGACGAATTAAAGCGTCGAGTTGAAGGCGCCACCATCAAGCAGGATGTTTTGCCCGACCATGAATTTCGCATGCTCGCTGCACATGAAGGCACAGGTCGCCCCGAAATCAAGCGGATCACCAAAACGTCCCGTGGGAAGACCCGCCTGGGTTTTGGTGCGCGCCTCTTCCAGCGAAATGCCTTCGGCCTTGGATTTGTTGGTCATCAGCGCATTGATACGGTCCGT
>NZ_DGMR01000007.1:529-5969 GCF_002388495.1 Thalassospira sp. UBA4513 | reverse complement strand
GCACCGTTCGAAAGGCCCAGATGCGGGATCGGCGATTTGACCGAACCCGACGTGATATTCACAATCCGGCCCCACTGGCGCGAAATCATGCCCGGCAGAACCGCGGTCGCCAACAGGATCGGGGTCAGCATGTTGGACTGAACGGCGGCTTCCCATTCCTTCTGACCCCAGTCGGACCAGATACCCGGGGGCGGACCACCGGCGTTATTGACCAGAATGTCCGGCGCATCGACAGCGGCCAGAACCTTGTTACGGCCTTCTTCGGTAGTGATGTCGCAGGCGACCGTGGTGACATTCACACCATAGGTATCACGGATATATTCCGCAGTTTCATTCAGCGGCCCTTTGGAACGCGCATTGAGCACAAGATCAACACCGGCTTCGGCCAGTTTGATCGCGCAGCCACGCCCAAGCCCCTTGGATGAGGCACAAACGATGGCCTTGCGGCCCTTAATTCCAAGATCCAATGGATCCTCCCATGTTCAGGAATTCAGACAATGGCAGGAATTTAGCCCGCACGCCCCCAAGGGTCAAACGCACTTCCACGATTTGGAATTATTTCAAACCGAATGTTCCGGAGCGGGCCCTTCAGCCAAACACCGCATCATGCGCGCGGACATAGGCAATCGCCGCCTGTGAGACATCGCCAGCCGTCATGCCGGGTTTATAGATGCCCGAACCAAGGCCAAAGCCATCGCAGCCCGCCTTGGCATAAACGCTAAAATCATCCGGGCCGACACCGCCAACGGCATAAACCGGCACATCTTGTGGCAGGACAGCACGCATTGCCTTGATGCCCTCAGCGCCGATGATGCTGGCCGGGAAAATCTTAAGCCCATCGGCACCGGCCTTGATCGCGGCAAAGCATTCGGTGGGCGTCAGAACACCGGGCCAGGAGCCCATACCAACTTCCTTGGTCTTGGCGATCACCTCAATATCGCAGTTGGGCGATACGACAAATTCACCGTTCGCCGCCTTCACATTGGCAACGTCATCGGTTGTCAAAACCGTGCCCGCCCCGATCATCGCGGCATCCCCGACCGCCTCTTTCATCGCAGAAATACTTTTAAGCGGTTCGGGGGAATTTAGCGGCACCTCGATCATCGTGATCCCGGCATCGACAAGCGCGCGCGCCATATCAACGGCCTCGTGGGGCTGCACGCCGCGCAGGATCGCGATCAATTTGCGATGCCCGGCGCCTGAAACGCTATCGGTGATCTGATCATTGACGGATGTCGGATAAGCCATAACTGTATTCCTGTTTGTTAAGCCCGCCTGCATGTCATGCATCCGGGGCCTGAATAGATCGGGATTTAGCCCGTCACAACGCCATAGGCACGCGACAACCCGGCAAGCGTAATCGCAGCCCCGTCCTGCGGCGTTGCCTTGTGGTTATGAACCGCCAAGGCCGCCTGATAAAGCGATGCCAGCTTTCCCGCCCCGATCAGGGCAATGTCATCCCCCGGTGCAAGGCGACTTAAAACATCGGCAATCTCGGCTCCAATAACCGTGCCCGATAAAACCGCCGCCCCCGGCGCAACAGATGCATCCCCCTTGGCCACCAACGCCCCGGCCCGCACGGTAAACAGGCTGTGCAGGAATTCGGTTGGCTGTTCGGATGCCTTGCGCACCGCATCAGCAAAGGCAGCATTGTCCCATGCATCATCCACCGAATGGCGCAGGATGGATTGCTGCGAAAGCAAGGCAAACACCTCGCCACTCATATAGGTGCGAAACGCCTTGATCACGCCATCGGCGACATGCGCCCATTTCGAATGGGTGCCGGGCAAACAGACCCAGCCGGAAAAATCCGGGTTCTGCGCCATAAAGCCAACAAGCTGGGTTTCCTCGCCGCGCATGACATCAGGGTCACCGCGCTGACAAAGCCCCGGCAGGATAAAAACCGAAATGCGAGGATCACTCACATTTGGTGTTACCGCCCCCTTGGCCAGATCGGATGGCCGTGCCGGCACATCGCAATAAGGTGCCTCGATCCAGCCCTGCTTGGCCCCGGCCATGCCGCAAATCACCACCGGCAGCTGTGCCGGGTCAGCGCCAAGCCAATCTTCGATCAAACCAATCAGGACCGCCTCAAACGAAAGTTTGGGGTCGCTGGCAATCGCATTCATACCCAGCGGACTTTCCGCCGAACCAAGGATGTTAGCGGTATCATCCATCGCCCAAAGGCGCAGGTTTGACGTCCCCCAATCAACCGCGATCCAGCTCGGCAAGATCTTTTTAGTCATGTTCGAACGCGTCCCTTCCCGTGAAATTCCTTATTGGTTTTATTCCTCATACTATTTCGCGCACGCCAGTTCAACTGCAACCAGCGCACACACCAATAGCACCGAAGCTTTAGGCCGGATGGGTTAAGGGGGCGGCATCGGGGCCACTGCCCAATTCATCCATCATCTTCTGATGGGCCCGCCAGTTCTGTGCTTCGATAAACACTTTCGATACTTCGGGAATTTCGGCGCGAATATCACTTTCAAGCCGCGACACGGCGGCCTCCAATGCGACCGATGTCACCGTATCTTCAAAATCAACACTGACACACACAATCAGGCTTTGCGGCCCGTGATGCAGGGTAATGATCTCGTTGACCTTAAGAATGCCGGGAATGGCGGCGACCATATCATTGATCTTCTTGCGGCTTTGACTGTTGGCACTTTCCCCGATCAAAAGCCCCTTGCACTCAACCGCCAGCATAAAGGCCGTCACCGCCAGAATAAGCCCGATCATCACTGATGCCAGCCCATCAAGAACCGGCATTTCAAGCAAATAGGCCGCTGCAATCCCGACACACGCCACAACAAGCCCCAAAAGCGCTGCTGAATCCTCAAACAGGATGACGAATACGGTCGGGTCCTTGCTGCTGCGTACCGCCTTGATCAGCGGCACGTTCGGATGCTGTGCCCGGAAGGTGATATAGGCCGTGCGAAACGCCAAGCCTTCCAGCACAATCGCAATGACCAGGATCGAAAACACCACGTGATAGGTGCGGATATCAAACCCGCCAAATGTTGCCACCACATGCACATCAAGCGCATGCGGATGAATGACCTTGTCCACCCCTTCCCAGATTGAAACGCCAGCACCAAGGCCAAAAATCATCACCGCCACCAGGAACGACCAGAAATAGGTCTCCTTGCCATAGCCCAGCGGATGCCGTTCATCAGGTTCGCGGGTCGAAAGCTTCAAGCCCAAAAGCAAAAGCCCCTGATTGCCGGTATCGACAAGCGAATGAATGCCTTCTGACATCATCGCGGCCGATCCGGTAATCGCCGCCCCACCAAACTTGGCGACAGCAATCAGCAAATTGGCCGCTGCCGCCATATAGATGGCACCTTTTGAAGAATGAGACATATGGGGATTTCCGCTTTCTGTGGGGCGAGGATTTGGCCTGGCAACATCCGGGAATAAGACCCCCCCCGCATGTTTAAGGCCTTAAGGCTGTGAACTCGAACACAGTCTACCCGACTGATTGCAAATGTCACGGCCCCAACCACCCCCGGCCAAAACCGGCGCTTTCACCGCCCCAGATCAAATCATCGACAAAAACTATCGAAAACACATGAAATAACTATTTCCCCTATTGCCTGTATCGTTGTTAGCCTTCTCAAAGCGATGGGGAAACCCGTTGCGCAAAATTGATTACCCCGTGTCGCATTGCGATCCCTGAGTTGATGATTACCTTCAACATGAAACCGTCACGCATAACTTCTGGTTTCATGGTGCTGGTTTTGGTTAAACTAGGTCAGGGAGAAACAACAAACGGACGCAACACACAAACGCGTCCCACGACCGCGCGATACACGCGATACGGGTCCAGGAGCTGTTTAAAACATCTCAGCCACGACGGAGAGAGAAAAAATGGACGGAAAACATACCGCAGGGAAATGTCCGGTAATGCATGGTGGCATGACCGAGACGGGCAAATCAGTCAGCGACTGGTGGCCAAAGACGCTTAATCTCGACATTCTTCACCAGCACGACACCAAGGTGAACCCCTATGGTGAAGACTTCAACTATGCCGAAGAATTCAAAAAGCTCGACCTTGAAGCGGTCAAGACCGACATCAAAAATCTCATGACCGACAGCCAGGACTGGTGGCCGGCCGACTGGGGCCATTATGGCGGGCTGATGATCCGTATGGCTTGGCACTCTGCCGGCTCATACCGTTTGGCCGACGGTCGTGGCGGCGGCGGCAAGGGCAACCTTCGTTTCGCCCCGCTGAACTCCTGGCCTGATAACGCCAACCTTGATAAAGCGCGTCGTCTTCTCTGGCCGATCAAAAAGAAATACGGCAACAAGCTCTCCTGGGCCGACCTGATCATTCTGGCTGGCACCATGGCCTATGAATCCATGGGCCTGAAAGTCTTTGGCTTTGCCGGTGGCCGCGAAGATATCTGGCATCCGGAAAAGGACACCTATTGGGGGGCTGAAAAAGAATGGCTGGCACCATCTGACAATCGTTATGACGATGTCTCCAAGCCTGACACCATGGAAAACCCGCTGGCCGCTGTCCAGATGGGCCTGATCTATGTGAACCCGGAAGGTGTCAACGGCGTTTCCGACCCGCTCAAGACCGCCGCCCAGGTGCGTGAAACCTTCGCCCGTATGGCGATGAATGACGAAGAAACTGCTGCCCTCACGGTTGGTGGTCACACGGTTGGTAAAACGCACGGCAATGGCGATGCCTCCCTGCTTGAAGCCGAACCCGAAGCAGCCGACGTTCATGAACAGGGCTTTGGCTGGATGAACCACACCAAGCGTGGCATTGGCCGCGATACTGTGACCTCAGGCATCGAAGGTGCCTGGACCACCCACCCGACCAAGTGGGATAACGGCTATTGCGAACTTCTGCTGGGTTATGAGTGGGAGCTTAAGAAAAGCCCTGCCGGTGCAACCCAGTGGGAACCGGTCAACATCAAGGAAGAAGACATGCCGGTTGACGTCGAAGATCCGTCAATCCGTCGCATGCCGATCATGACCGATGCCGACATGGCGATGAAGATGGACCCGACCTATCGCGCCATCATCGAGAAATTCAATAACGACTTTGACTATTTCTCCGATTGCTTTGCCCGTGCATGGTTCAAACTGACCCACCGTGATATGGGCCCGAAGGCCTGCTATCTCGGCCCGGATGTGCC
This sequence comes from Thalassospira sp. UBA4513, assembly GCF_002388495.1. Taxonomy (NCBI): domain Bacteria; kingdom Pseudomonadati; phylum Pseudomonadota; class Alphaproteobacteria; order Rhodospirillales; family Thalassospiraceae; genus Thalassospira; species Thalassospira sp. UBA4513. Next base: position 813 of record NZ_DGMR01000007.1, on the reverse strand, counting down.
CTCTGAAGACCTGATCTGGCAGGACCCGGTCCCGGCCGGCAAGAAAGACTACGACGTGGATGCGGTCAAAGCCAAGATCGCCGACAGTGGTCTGAGCATCGGTGAGATGGTCAGCACCGCCTGGGACAGTGCCCGCACCTATCGCGGCTCGGACATGCGCGGCGGTGCCAACGGCGCGCGCATCCGGCTCGCGCCGCAGAAGGACTGGGCCGGCAACGAACCGGCGCGGCTGACCAAGGTGCTGGGCGTGCTCGAAGGCATTGCCGCCGAAGTGGGCGCCAGCG
>NZ_DGMR01000007.1:0-245 GCF_002388495.1 Thalassospira sp. UBA4513 | reverse complement strand
GAGATGACCGACGCCGAGTCGTTCGAGCCACTGGAGCCGCTGGCCGACGGTTATCGCAATTGGCAGAAGGCCGATTACGTCGTCAGCGCCGAAGAAATGCTGCTCGACCGCACCCAGCTCATGGGGCTGACCGCGCCCGAAATGACCGCGCTGATCGGCGGCATGCGAGTGCTGGGCACCAATCATGGCGGCACCTCGCACGGCGTGTTCACCGACCGCGTCGGCACCTTGAGCAACGACTTCTT
>NZ_DGMR01000026.1:31182-45383 GCF_002388495.1 Thalassospira sp. UBA4513 | reverse complement strand
CCGGGCATCATTCACGGTCTGACCCTGACCGCGGTGACCCTGATTGGCTATTCCGCGATGGTCGGCGCCGTTGGTGCCGGTGGGCTTGGCGATCTTGGCATTCGTTATGGCTATCAGCGTTTCCGCCCGGATGTCATGGCGGCGGTTGTCATCACGCTGATTGTCGTCGTGCAGGTCGTGCAAAGCTTTGGCGATTATCTGGCGCGCAAGGCCGACAAACGCAACATCTGAGCATCTCATCGAACAAAATCAGAATGTGAGGATTACTCACATTCGCCAAATTCCCGCACAAACCCAAATGAAATCAAGGAGTTTTACAATGCGGTTTTTCCTTAAACTGACGGCGGCTGTCGTTCTGGCATCCGCACTCACCGGTCAGGCACTGGCCAATGACGCGATCAAAATCGGCGTTACCCCGGGTGCGCACGAAGAAGTCATGGAAGAAGTCGTCAAGGTCGCGGCCACCAAGGGCTTGGACATCGAACTGGTCAGCTTCTCGGATTATGTCATTCCGAACCAGGCGCTTGATGATGGCGATCTCGATGCCAACAGCTTCCAGCATGTGCCGTATCTTGATAACCAGATCAAGGATCGCGGGTATGAGCTTTCGGTGGTGGGCTACAACATCCTGACCCCGATGGGCATTTATTCCAACAAGATCAAAAGCCTGGATGAACTGGCAGACGGTGCCGAGGTCGGCATTCCGAACGATCCGACCAATGGCGGTCGTGCGTTGCTGGTCCTACAGTCCCATGGCCTGATCAAGGTTGATCCGGCGGCGGGCCTTGTGGTCAGTCCGCTTGATATCATCGAAAACCCGAAGAATATCAGCTTTGTAGAGCTTGACGCCGCACAGCTTCCGCGTTCGCTGGATGATCTGGATGCGTCGGCGATTAACACCAACTATGCGCTGGAAGCCGGTCTGAACCCGATCAAGGATTCGATTGCGATCGAAGGCAATGACAGCCCGTATGCCAATGTTATTGTTACCCAAACCGCGCGCAAGGACGAGCCGTGGGTCAAGACGCTGGTTGAAGCTTACCACGATGATGCGGTGCGCAAATTCATCGAAACCAAGTATGAAGGATCGGTCCTGCCGGTATTCAAGCTTCCTGAATAATCATCGCGATTATTCAAAATAATTGAAAAGTCCCGCAGGAAACACGTCCTGCGGGGCTTTTTTTATGTCCCGGTCAGACCGCACCCAAAATCCAATTGTATGAGGATTTGAGTTCGCCCGATTTAGACATCGGCAAACAGGACATGATCAGCGGCCAGATCATCCTTGTCGGTGTCTTCGATGATCACGCCAAATGTCCACGGATCGCCATTGCTGAAATCGACATAAAGATCATCGCCGGTCTGGGTGGTGTGATCAAGGAAGCTGTCGAAATCCGTGATGCCGGAGCGTTCCTGAAGGTCGCTTGTCAGAAGCAGGGTATCTGGATGATTGCCGGTTTCATCGCTGTCACCGGTTTCAAACCCGACAACCCGGTCACGACTTGAGGCCTCGGCATCGAAAACAAAGGTATCGTTGCCGCTATTGCCTTCGAGCCAGTCATTGCCGGCCCCGCCCGACAAAAGGTTGTCACTGAAAACCGGATCACCAAGGGGCCCGGCGCGCAGCGTATCATGCCCTTCGCCGCCATAAAGCGAGACGTCATACCATTCGCCGGTGAGCGTATCATTTCCGGCTTCGCCATGGATGTTTTCGCCGACAATGACGTCATCGCCATCGCGGCCATAGATCGTATCAATCCCGCGATTGCCGACAAGACGGTTGTCGCCTTCATCGCCGATGATCAGGTCGCCCTGATTGCTGCCATCGACGTTTTCGATGCTGATGAAATGATCGCCGGTGCGGCCCGTGCCGGTTTCAAGATTAATGACCGGTTGCGGGCCATATTCGCCATATGGCGCATCATTGCCCCAACCGGCGATATAGCTGATGGTGTCAATCCCGTCACCACCATCAAAGATATTGGTGCGGTCCTCGGAAAAGTCGGTGCTGGCCGCGGCATAGAAGATGTCATCGCCGCCTTGCCCCTGCATCACGTCACTGTCATCGGTGCGATTGTAGTTTTGGTAGAAGGCGTTTTTGCCGTCATCGCCGATCAGCACATCGCCGTAGGTCGTATCGCGGATATCCTCGATATTGCTATAGCGGTCGCCTTCGGCATCTCCGCCAAGCCCGATGCCGGTCGTGAGATTGACGTAAACGCCCTGACCCGAGGGGGCTTGCGTGAAGCCGAAGGTGATTTCATCGCGACCGGGGCCGCCATCAATCACATCAGCACCCGATCCGCCATTGAGTTCGTCATTGCCCGACCCGCCAAACAGCGTATCGTTTCCGGCACTGCCATTGATGTCGTCATGTCCGGCACCGCCATCAAGCGTGTCATCACCAAACCCCAGCTCAAATAGGTGATCGTTGCCGCCAAGGGCCTCAACATAATCGTCGCCCTCGCGTCCATATATCCTGTCGTCCTGTTCTGTTCCGATAATCGTGTCGTTGCCGTCGGTTCCATAGATGTTGTCAACCATGACCATCTCCTGCGTGGAATGCCTTTACCCCGGCAATCCAAGGTTGCGGCGGAATTTTGGCGACTTGATGACCGGTTGCCGACGGCGGTGTCAGATTACGATCACCAAATCTGCTTTTGGCGGGCCGGGACGCTGGTGCCAATGATTTGGGATGGTCAGTCAAAACGGAAGACAGGGCGGCGTGTATTGTTCCCCCAACCAATTAAGTGTCGGTAGGGGATATCAATGTCGAAGGGGTTTGGGTGGCTGGGTTTCGGACCCGCCTTTGGGGTGGTTGTGATCATCGTGCTATTTGCGGCGGTCATTGGGACACGGGCGCAGGCCGCAGAATTCACCGTAGCCAGCGGTGTCACCGATACGGTTGCCAAAACCCTGACCGCCGGGGAAACCGGATTGGTGGAGCAGGGCGGAGTTCTTAATGTGACGACTGGCAGTGCTATCACTGCCAGTGGTGACGCGGTGAAAGCGACCAACAACGGCACGATTTCGACCGCAGGGGGCGGGGGAAGCGGCATGCTTGGTGATGCCACCGCGACCAATGCCCGGCTTGTCAATAATGGAACAATATCAACAGACGGACTTATCGACAGGGGGATTTACGGCCAAGGTGCCAACTCCACCCTAATCAATCGCGGCACGATCACGACAAGCGGAACCACTGGAGTCGGGATCCTGAGCGGCGGGAGCAATTCGACGCTGTTAAATAGCGGGACGATCACGACAAGCGGAAACAATGCAAGCGGCCTGACCAGTAGCGCGGGAGATGTAACATTTGTCAATAGCGGTACGATCACGACCAGCGGAAACGGTGGAATTGGGATCCTGAGCGGCGGGAGCAATTCGACGCTGTTAAATAGCGGGACGATCACGACAAGCGGAGGAAATACAAGCGGCCTGTCCAGTAGTGGGGCAAATGCGACATCTGTCAATAACGGCACGATCACGACCAGCGGAAATACGGCACATGGTATCAACAGCACAGGCAGTAATGCGACACTTGTCAATAGCGGGGTGATCACGACCAGCGGAACTGCTGCGGCTGGCATGAGGCATTTAACTGGCAATAACGCCACACTGGTCAATAGCGGCTCGATAACCACCCAGGATGGTGATGGAATTGCAGTATCAGGCAGCAGCAGCACCATTACGGTTACCGGTAGCGGATCCGTTACCGTATCGGGCACGGGAAGGATCGGGATCAGATCCTCTGGGGCCAACGGGACGATCAATGTCAGCGGGACGGTGATTGCGACCGGTGGTGCGACCCAGGCGATTTTGGGGGGGAGCAACCAGACGTTAAACATCAAGCCGGGCGCGACGATTGTCGGGACGATTGATCTTGGCGGCGGCACCAATGCGGTCAATATCGATACATCTGCCGGGGCGCGGTCATCGACCCTGACCATCGCCAATGCCGGTACGGTGAATACAGCGGCGGGCGGTGACGGGATTGTCCTGCAAAGCGGATCGACGGTGGTGATTGTCGACCCCACCGGGATTGCGGCCAACCGGGCGGCACTGGGAACGACGACGGTCGGCATTCATCAGGCGGTCAGCCGGCAACTGGCACGATCAAACAAACCACAACCGGTTGTGGTCGCGGCCAGTGACCTTGAACCGGGTATGTTATATGCGCCGAAAAAGCCGTTTGTCTGGGGACAGGTTTTTGGCAGTTATTTGTCGCACGGGGATGACGGGGCGAATTTGGGGTATCGCAGCCGGGTTGGCGGTGCGGTTGGCGGATATGAAAAGCCGATTGATGACCACAGCATCGGTGTGTTTGGCGGTGTGTCTGTTGCCGGGATGAAAACCGACGAGGCATCACTTGAAAGTGACAGTAGCGGGTTTTTTGTTGGCGGGTATGGTGAATATGTGGTTGGCGACTGGGCGATTGATGGGGCCATGGTTGTCGGGTATCAGCGCCATCAGGATGAACGTCTTGTGGTCGATAACCTTCAGGGCGAGGAAACCGCGCAATCAGATTACAACAGCGTCTATATCAGTCCGTCACTGGCGGTGATCCGGTCGATTGATCTTGGCAGGGGCATAGAGCTGCGCCCGTCCGCAGAGGTGAATTACACCTATGGCTATTATGATGCATATCGCGAAACCGGCACGACATCGTCGAACCTGAGCATCGATGCCCATGCTGTGGATGTGATCAATGGCCGTTTGCAACTGGCTGTTCGTCAGGATCTTGAGGATGGCGCGGGCGAGATGGAACTGCGCGGCGGGATGAAATACAGCTATTTCGGGCGTGACAGCGTTGATGTTGGCCTGATTGATGGCCCGCTTGTCCGGTATCAGGGAAGCGGGGAGACATCATCGCATGGTGGCTTTGTTGGCGGGAATTTGCGCTATGACCTTGATCGACAGATGACATTTGTTGCCGATATCGAACTGGGCCTTGCCACCAGCGATGAGCGCACGGCATCGGGTTTTGTGGGTCTGGAATACCGATTCTAGAGCAATTTCCGTTTCGATCTAAACGGAAATTGCTCTGGGCTCAGGAATGGCGGCATGGGCGGCGTGGCCTTGTGCCCTGGCCGTCAGAGCTGTCGGACCCAGTTTGGCAAACCGGCAGCGTAGGCGGCGGATGAAGCTTCGGTGGCTTGATACCGGTTGCGGGCAGCCAGCGCATCGGCGCGGACCTGACTTGGCGTAATTTTAAACTTGGCGCGAAAAGCGCGGCTGAAATGGGATTCACTGTTAAAGCCGCAATCAAAGGCGATGGTGCTGATGTTTTTGTGGCTGTAACGATGCTGGGACAGTAATTGCAGGCTGCGCTGCAGCCGGCGATCCCACAGATAGTTGGCCACCCCGCCATGGGGTGCGAAAATGCGGTATATCTGAGATCGGGACATGCGGAAAGTTTGCGCAAGGCTTGCCGGAGTCAGGTTTTCGGAAAGATTGGCGTCGACATAGCGTGATATGACTTTTGCAAGGGCAATTGATGTTGGCGTGTCGACGGCATCGGGCATCATGCTTTCGCGCCCAAGGCATCCTTGCATCAGGTTGAGGGTTCCGTGCATCGCACTGCCCGCCTGATGGGTGGTCATATCCGGGATGCTGTCCCACAAGTTCAGGAAACCGGTCGCCATAAAGCGGATCATCGGGTTATCGCCAGATAATTTCAAACCATGCAGCGGGGCAAGCATATCGGATATTTCCGGGCGCAGTTCCCGTGGCAGAACAAGTGTGAGGTTTTCAAAGTCGGTGTTGATCATGTCGTGGGGCTGATCAAGGTCAATGATCAGCATATCGCCCGCGACAATGTGCTGGTTGTCGCTGGTAACGCCGCCGCCCTTGCAAAAGAGCTGGACCAGAATGTGGTCCATATTGTCATGGATAACCCGGTTGCTGTCGCGTGTGAAACGCTGGGTTTGTGACCGGGTTACACCAAAAACGGCGTCTCCGAGGTCGCAAACATCAATCCCGGCGCGGACATTTGCAGGTTGTATTGCGTCATCGGGCATCGAAAGATCGAAGAATACCCCGATATTTTCCTGCCAGGCATCAAAGCGGTGGCGCGGATCAATATCCCTTGTATCGAAATTTGATACCGGAACCGGTGTCGGGGTTGTCAATTCGGGGTTCTTTCATGTCAAAGGCAGAACCAGAAATGATGACAAGAAATCGCCCGCCCTTTGAAATCGGACTAAATCATCGGTTGATGTAATCCGTTATTTTTTAAATGAAAAAGGTGATGTTCACAAGCGCTTATGGCCGATGCCGACGCGTTGGTGCTTGGCATCAGGCGGGCGCGTATGGCTTAGATGGATTCCCGCTTGCGCGGGAATGACGGGCTTTCAAGGTGCGGGGAATAGGCGGGGGATGGCGGATCACGCCACCATCGCGTCATATTCTTCCTGCTTGTCGAGCCATTTCTGTTCGACCATGGCAAGGTCGTTTTCGATCTGGCCGAGTTCCTTTTGGATGTCGGCCAGTTTTTGGGCGTTGGCGTCTTCGTAAAGGGTCGGGTCGGCCATTTTTTCTTCGATGCCGGCTTTGCGTTCGGAAAGCTTTTCCATCTGCTTTTCGAGCTTTTCGACTTCGCGTTTGATTGGGGCTGCCACTTTGCGTTTTTCAGCCGCCTGCTGGCGTTCGGCCTTGCGGTCGCGTTTGGCGGGTTTGCCATTGCCGTTGCCGTCTTCGCCGCCGTTTTTGTTGGCACGGCGTTCCATGCGCGCACGATCGAGAAGATACTGGCGGTATTCGGCAACGTCGCCGTCAAAGGATGTGACCGTACCATCAGCCACCAGAACCAAACGATCCGCACAAGCTTCGATCAGATAGGGATCGTGGCTGATGATGATCACAGCCCCTTCATAGGCGTTGAGCGCGTGGTTCAGCGCATCGCGGCTGTCGATATCAAGGTGGTTGGTCGGCTCGTCGAGGATGAGCATATGCGGGGCATCAAGCGTCATCAGCGCAAACAGCAGACGCGCCTTTTCCCCACCAGACAGGTCCTTGACCTTGGTGTCGCCTTTGGCCCCTTCGAAGGCAAAGCGGCCAAGCTGGGCGCGGACCTTGTGTTCGATCACATCAGGCATCAGGGATGCCATATGCTGATAGGGTGTTTCATCGCCGCGCAGCTCGTCGGTCTGGTGCTGCGCGAAATAGCCGATGCGCAATTTGTTTGACGCATGTTTTTCACCTGACATCAGCTGTAGGCGATCAGCCAGAAGCTTTGCCAGGGTCGATTTACCGTTACCATTGGCTCCCAGAAGGGCAATGCGGTCATCCATATCAATGCGCAGGCTGATATTGCGCAGGATCGGTTTGCCTTCTTCGTAGCCGACATCGCCATCATGGATGTTGATCAGCGGCGGTGGCAGTTCCTTGGGGCTTGGGAAGTCAAAGGAAATGCCGCGATCCTCGACCACCGGGATGGCCGGGCCCATTTTTTCAAGCATTTTGACGCGGCTTTGTGCCTGTTTGGCCTTGCTGGCCTTGGCACGGAAGCGGTCGATGAAGGATTGCAGATGCTTTTGCTGGGCGATCTGTTTTTCGTAATGCTTGGAGGCCAGTTCCATCTGTTCGCGGCGTGTCTTGGCGAATTTATCGTAATTGCCGCCATAAAGTGTCACGGTGCCGTCATGCAGATGGGCAATCGATTTGACCACCCGGTTGAGAAGATCGCGATCGTGACTGATCAGGATAATCGTGCCGGGATAGTTGATCAGATAGTTTTCAAGCCAGATGGTGGCTTCGAGATCAAGGTGGTTGGTCGGCTCATCGAGCAGCAGCAGATCCGGGCGCAGGAAAAGGGTGGCCGCCAAGGCCACACGCATGCGCCAGCCGCCCGAGAAATCATCACAGGGGCGTTGTTGCGCATCGCCGTCAAAACCAAGGCCGGACAAAATGGCGGCAGCCCTGGCCTCGGCGGTATGGGCTTCGATATCGGCCAGACGTGTATGGACCTCGGCAATGCGGTGCGGGTCGGTGGTGGTTTCGGCCTCTGCCAGCAAATCGGCGCGTTCGGTATCAGCCGCCAAAACGGTTTCAAGCAGGGATCGCGAACCTGACGGGGCTTCTTGCGATACAACACCCATGCGGGCGCGCTTGGAGAGGACAATATCGCCGCCATCGCCGGGCAGGTCGCCCGAGATCAGTTTAAGAAGGGTCGATTTCCCCGCACCATTGCGCCCGATCAGGCCGACCTTGTGGCCATCAGGGATGGTCAGCGATACCCGGTCAAGAATGACACGTCCGCCAATGCGATAGGTGAGGTCGGTAATTTGCAGCATTTTCGGTTGGTCTCTTGAACTGGTTTGCGGGCGCTTTGGGCGCAGTTTAGGGGGAATCGCAAGGATTTCTGTGCTTTCAATAGGGCAGGAGCGTGTTTGACGCAAGGATTCTTCAAATTGTCATGGCTGGTGTGATTTCGATGACAGATCCGGGCAAAACCGGCGCTAAATCGCAGTTTCATGCCTTTTGGGGGCGTTTTGCAGGCGAAACGGGTGAATGCAACGGCTGCAGGTCTGGTTTGCAGCGGTAGAACTATGTGTTGCGTTGCGATCCAACCCCGTTTATATAGCGCCAACCTTCGGGTCTGTGGATGATAAGGGCGGTCTTTGGTACCGCCTTTATCTTCCGCAGGCCCTTTGTACTCGGGGGGCTTCTTGGGGGCCCTCTTTGGGGGTAACGAATTTTTACAAAGCTTAGGTGAAACCAATGGCTGTCGAACGCACTCTTTCGATCATCAAGCCGGACGCAACGCGCCGCAACCTGACTGGCAAAATCAATGCCGTCATCGAAGAAGCTGGCCTGCGCATTGTCGCACAGAAGCGCGTCGCTTTGACCCGCGCTCAGGCTGAAGGTTTCTATGCAGTTCACAAAGAACGTTCGTTCTTTGGCGAGCTGGTAGACTTCATGGTCTCTGGCCCGGTTGTTGTCCAGGTTCTCGAAGGCGAAGATGCCGTCGTTAAGTACCGCGAAGTAATGGGCGCAACCAACCCGGCAAATGCCGAGGAAGGCACCATCCGCAAACAGTTTGCAGAATCCATCGAAGCGAACTCGGTCCACGGTTCGGACTCGCTCGAAAACGCTGCAATCGAAATTGCATATTTCTTCGCTCAGACCGAAATCGTCGGCTAAGCCAAGAATACCGAATTACCGGTTCTTCCGGCCTAAAACGCCCCGCAATCTGCGGGGCGTTTTTTGTTGGGAAATTTGGAAATCTATTGCGTCAATCGATCAGGAATGCGGCCATCAGCAGCAGGAGAACCCCGATCGAGATCACGCTCCAGAGCATGAATTTTGTCCAGTGGTGCCAGCCTTCCTCGTGGTGGTGCACCAGGCCTTCGTCGTAATCGCTTCCTTGCATTGTTTCCTCCCTGTTGTTGGGACCATTGTTTGGTTTGCTGTTATCACGCAAGACAACAAGGTGATGGTAGCGCAAATCAACTCAGGGGTGAATTGCTTTGATGTTGTTGACTGTTTTCATCTGTTCATCCGGATGGACAAGGTGGTGTTGCGTGTGGCAGTATTTGCGGATGGAAAACGTTTTGACCCAGAAATCGGTACGAATTTTTACCGCCTCTCATAGAGTGGCGGGGTAGCGACGTTTTGACCAAATGAGACCCACCCGCCGGCGAGGCGGGTTTTTTGTGGCTGTCTCCCGGCCAGACCAGCGATGTGCAATCCGGGAGATGACAATGACCAAGCCCCTATCAGCGTTACAACCAACCGAGCGATCCTTGATGCCGAAAGATGGTGCCAAGGTCGGAACCCTTCATTTGCTGTGTGGCAAGATTGCCGCGGGCAAATCAACCCTTGCCGCCGAACTGGCGCGCAAGCCGGGCACGGTTCTGATTGCCGAGGATGAATGGCTCTCGACGCTTTTTGGTGATCAGATGTGCTCGGTTGCGGATTATGTCCGGCTATCGGACAAATTGCGCAGCGTGATGGGGCCGCATGTGGCGATGGTGCTGCGTGCGGGTGTTTCGGTGGTGCTTGATTTTCCGGCCAATACAGTCGGCCTCAGGCGCTGGATGCGGGGCATCGTTGAGGATGCCGGGGCCGATCATGTTTTGCATTATCTCGATATGGACGATGATGTGTGCATCAACCGTCTTCGGGTGCGCAACCGGGCCGGAAGCCATCAGTTCGCCGCCAGTGATGCGCAGTTCCATCAGATCAATGCAGCCTTCGTCCCGCCGAGTATGGAGGAAGGGTTTAACGTTGTGCGCTATGAGACAGATACGCTTTGAGCATAAAAAAAGCTGCCGGAAAACGGCAGCTTTTAGTTTTTCGCAACAGGCAAATCACAGAAGGAAAATTGCCATCAACACCAGAAGGGCAATGATCGAGATGGTGCCCCATTTCACGAAGTTGGTGTAGCCGTGATAGATGCTGACATGGGTTTCGGTGAGTTCGTAATCGTTACCCTGCAAATTTGCCTCCTTGGATTGGATATTTTGGGATTGTTCAAATGTATATCCACGAAGTTGATGCAGTGCAAGAAGCAGATTAACCATAGATGTTAGACGTTTGACCCATTTCACATCCGTGCGGCTTTGTGTTTGATGCCAAGGAGTTACTGGATGCTTGATTTGCAGCCATAGGGCAGGAAGGTGCCCGATAGCCCGTGGCTCATCATCGCAAAGGACATCTTGTTGGCATAGTCGAGTTCCGTCTTGGATTTCGGGCAGGCATAGGCGCGGCCGGCACAGCCATTTTCGATATAGTCTTCTTCGGCCTTGGCAAATTCGGGGCTGAGTGCGCCGCGCGGAATTTCATCGAGCATTTCATCCCGGGTTTCCTGATAGACAGCGCATTTTTGCGCCCGCCAGGATTTCTCACCGGTTTGCATATCGGCCTTGTAAGACTCCAGTTCTGGATCGGAATCGGCCACTGCGGGACTGGTCAGCATGGCCAACAGCGCGAGGGGGATAATCAGTCCTAAGAGCTTGCGCATCATGATATCGGTTTTCCGTGGCGGTGGTGGCATTCATTGATCCCATAACAGCATCAGAATGCGCAAAGATTATGACCCCGGTTTGCGGATCTGGCAGCAGGCCACGAAAAAGGCGGGGCACATGATTATGCCCCGCCTTTTTATGCGTTTAGAAACCTGCGCAGCCAGCGCCAAAGGTTCTTTCATCCGGGCTCGAGCGCCGGGTTGATTTCGGCAAAGTCGGCTTGCGGTGCGTCGGCCACCGTTACGATGCCCTTGGCATCGACCGAAACGCGGCCTTCGGCGATCCAGCGGATGACCTGCGGGTAGATGCGGTGTTCCTGTTTAAGGATGCGCTGCGCCAGCTTATTTGCATCGTCGCCCGGCAGGACCGGAACGACGGCCTGGGCGATGATCGGGCCGCTATCGACTTCGGGCACGACGTAATGCACGGTGCAGCCAGCAAACTTCACACCGGCATCAAGGGCGGCCTGATGCACACCAAGACCCTTGAAGCTTGGCAGAAGCGACGGGTGGATGTTGATCAGTTTGTCTTTCCAGCGGGTGACAAAGCTTTCACTGACCAGACGCAGGTAACCGGCCAGAACGACAAGGTCGGCACCGCTTTCTTCGATCAGGGTGCTTACGGCATTGTCATAGGCCTCGCGCCCGCCGGGATAGCCCTTGTGCGAGATGGCCTCCGACCGGATGCCAGCCTTGCGGCCACGTTCGAGCCCGCCCGCATCAAGCTGGTTGGAAAAGACCAGCACGATTTCGGCCGGGTAGTCGGGCGCATTACAGGCATCGATGATGGCTTGCAGGTTGGACCCGCCGCCTGAAATCAGAACGGCGAGCTTCAACTTGTTTACTTTTCCCATGAAGGGCCCATGTTTTTGATCACAACCTGCGGGCCATCGCCAGCACGCGGGCCGATGACGCCGATCTGGCTGACGGTTTCGCCGTGCTCGCGCAGGATGGCTTCGGCCTCATCGGCTTTGTCCGCCGGAACAACCACGCACATGCCAATGCCGCAGTTAAAGGTACGTGCCATTTCGGTCGCCGGAATGCCGCCCTGTTTGGCGAGCCATTTAAACACCGGAAGATATTCCCAGGTGCTGGCATCAAATACAGCCGTCAGGTTTTCGGGCAGAACGCGCGGGACGTTTTCGGTCAAACCACCACCGGTGATATGGGCAAGTGCCTTGACCAGACCGGCCTTGTGCGCGGCCAGACAGCTTTTGACATAAACCTTGGTCGGCTCAAGCAGGGCTTCGCCAACGGTCTTGCCCGGTGCGAACGGGGCTTCGTCGGCGTAGCCAAGGCCCGCCATATCGACAACCTTACGGACCAGCGAATAGCCGTTGGAATGAACGCCACTGGATGCGAGGCCAAGGATAACGTCGCCCTCGGCAACGCTGGAGCCATCAAGCAGTTCACCGCGTTCGGCCGCACCGACCGCAAAACCGGCCAGATCATATTCGCCGTCAGCATACATGCCGGGCATTTCGGCGGTTTCGCCACCGATCAGTGCACAACCCGCCTGTTTGCAGCCCTCGGCAATGCCGCCAACGACACTTGCGGCGTTATCGACCGACAGCTTGCCGGTTGCGAAGTAATCGAGGAACAGAAGCGGTTCAGCGCCCTGCACGACGAGGTCATTAACACTCATGGCGACAAGATCGATGCCGACCGTGTCATGTTTGTCAGCCAAAAAGGCGACTTTGAGCTTGGTGCCGACACCATCGGTGCAGGAGACCAGAACCGGGTCGTTATATCCGGCAGCCTTCAGATCAAAAAGGGCGCCAAAGCCGCCAAGACCACCGGCAACACCGGAACGGGTTGTTGCTTTTGCAAGCGGTTTGATTCGTTCGACAAGGTCATTCCCGGCATCGATATCGACACCGGAGTCCTTATAGGTAAGGCCGTTAGAGGTGGTCATTTCGGGGTCCCTGGCATCAAACATGCATGAATAAAAGGCGGCAAAACCGCGTTTTTCATCAGCACGTATCGACGTCCAATCGACGGGCAACTGTCGTATTGCGGTCCGGGTCGCAGGGAACCTGCTGTTTGACCAATCCGCCTTACTGACGCCTTTAATCAGATATAGAGGACAAAGCGATCCTGCTGATAAAAAACGCGGGCTTGATAATTTCCGCTGGGCCGAAAATACTCAAACGCGGGCAATATGCAATGATCACCTGCGCATGACAGAGTTTTCTTTGCAGAATGCGTTCAACATGCCACAAAGAGCGTTATAGAATAATGCAACAAGACACGATTAGGGCAAAGAGGCATACGTGCTTACTTCATTGAAAAACATCAAGATGTGGGCGGGTGCCGCCACCGTAGCAGCCATTATGGCCTTTCCGGCAGCGGCACAGGACATTTTCACCGTCAGCGGTGTGCATGTTGACGAGCGCGCCGAAACCGCGGCTGCTGCGCGCGAGCGTGCACTTGAAATCGGTCAGCGCAAGGCGTTTGAAGAAGTGGTTGCCCGCTTGACCCTGCCCGAAGATCGCGCCGGACTTGCGACACCGGAAACATCGGTGATCACGAACATGGTGCGCGATTTCGGGGTGTCGAACGAAAAGACATCATCCGTGCGCTATATCGCGGACATGACCGTGCGGTTTAAGGATGACGAGCTTCGCCGGTTCTTGCGGTTCCGCGATATTTCATTTGCCGAATTGCAGTCCAAACCGGTGATGATCGTGCCGGTCTATCGCACGAATAATTTCGTCAATCTGTGGGATGATCCCAATCCGTGGCGCGATGTCTGGGCGCGCAATATCGCGACATCGGGACTGGTGCCGATCAAGGCGCCGATTGGCGATCTGACCGATATCAGCACTGTCTCGGCCGAGCAGGCCGAAAGCGGATCGATGGAACGTCTGTCCCAGCTTGCCAAGCGTTATGGCGCGGATGTGGCTGTTGTGGCCAGTGCCGAGGTCAGCGGGCCAGAAGGCGGCGAGACGGTTGATGTCTCTGTCACCCGCTATGAACCCAATGGCGCACCGCAGATTTTCGGTGTGCAGGAAAAGACGCAAGCCGGCGAGACATTGAATGAAACACTGGTACGCGCCGCAAAGTCGGTGCAGGAGCAACTGGCTGATGGCTGGAAACGCGCCAACCTGATCAATTACAGCACGGGTGGCAACCTGATGGTGTTTATCCCGATTACCGGTCTTGCGGACTGGGCGGGGATCGAGAACAAGCTGATCGGGCTGCCGGTGGTGCGCAATTCGCGGGTGATTGC
>NZ_DGMR01000026.1:30763-31119 GCF_002388495.1 Thalassospira sp. UBA4513 | reverse complement strand
GTGCGCAATTCGCGGGTGATTGCCATGTCAAAGCGCGAAGTGCAGGTATCGATTGAATATGTCGGATCGGCCAATCAGTTGCAGACAGCGCTTAATCAGCAGAACCTTAGCCTGTCGCGGATGGGAGAACTTTGGTTCATTCAGCCAAGCGGCGCGGATCGTTTGCAGGGGCTGTCGTTAGGCGGATAAGCCTTTTGCAGGACAGGGACAGTTTAACAGGGGCCGGGGAATGACATTACGACAGCAAGCACGTTTCTGGCTGATCTTTGTTGTTGGATTCTTTTTCCTGATCTGGCTGTTTTCGGGCATCCTGTTGCCATTCGTGGCCGGGATGGCGATTGCCTATTTCCTGGATC